>JAYVUV010000001.1:0-9037 GCA_043787615.1 Janthinobacterium sp.
CTACACCGCGCTTCTTAGCGCCAATCAGCAAGCGCATTTGATCGATGAGGGCAAAGCTGACATCGCCGGCTGGAATGACGCGGTACAGTATAAATCGCAGATACTGGGACGACCGCTAGAAAAATCGGAACTTGGTAGAATTTCCGACGAGCTTGGCAATCTACATTTTTTCGACGGCAAAGGTAATCTCGATTCAACCCGTTTTACTGCTGATCCTACCAACGCTGGGCAGCTTTTGACGACGGACGCGAAAACGATAGCCAATGCCGCAGCGGAGTTTGGAAATAACCAACCTTCGCTTAATAACGGCACGTCAGTAATCTATCCACAATACTATACTGCCCACGATATCGATAGTGTCTGTAAAAAGGAAAGCGGCCACTCGATTGAACTGAATTACAGCACACTTCACTTGAATGACGATCCGAGCAACTTAAGCGGACCTAAGCTGAGCACCGAACAAGCGGGTGATTTGTTGATACGAGGTGGCATAATCAACAGTACTGCCGGTCCGGCATGCACAATAATCAATAGCGCCGACAAGAGTCTCAGTAAGTTCACTTTTGGTGCTGGCCATGCAGTTCTCGACGTTCAAAAAACGTTAGCCGATGGATCGCAACAACACGACCAAAAAAACTATGGCGTTAGTGTCGATACCAACAACAATTCAATCGTTAGTCGAACCAGTGACGTTTTTAGCAACACCAGTGTAGATGGTATGTTCGAAAAAACTGATACGATCAATTACGCGACGGACGGTAGCACCGTGGTGAAAAAAACTATTGTTGAAAATGACTATGCAAGCGGCACAAGCAAAATCTCCACTTTTGAAAATCCGAACGTCAGCGGCGATGGCCCTGTCGATATAAAGTACAAAAAAATCGGAAATGACGAGATTATCGGTGAAGTGAAGGAAAATATCAGCGAATCTGGCACGACCGCTTATATCACGGGCAACACGCAGCAATTGGAACTGAATAACGCTGTCGTTACTCTCGCAAATGGTGCAACTGCAACCATAAGCGGCAATGGCAATACGGTAAATGCAGCGGCTGCATCCACAGCTAACGTAAGTGGAACTAACAATACGTTTTCAGGAACAAACGCCAATGTAAATTTGCTAACCGCCAATGCCAATCTCACTGTCAAAGGAGATGGGAATATGGTCACTTCCAGCAACGAATCAACAGGTGACACGTTATTTTTACTAGGAAGCAACACAGTAAATGCTACCAACGATACGATCAATCAGCAACTGGGCGGCATCACTACCGCTGTCATAGGCAGCGGCAACACAATCAGCACGACTGATGGCGCCGCGCACGATACATTATTTTTAAATGGCAATAACACAGTAATTGCTTCTAACAACATCATTAATCAGCAACTTGGCGGCATGACTACTACCGTCATAGGCAGCGCCAACACAATTGGCACGAGCGACGGCGCAGGGGGCGACACGTTATATCTGGAGGGCAATAACACAGTGAAAGCCTCCAACGATACCATTAACCAGCAATTGGGCGGCATGACCACTATCGTCATTGGCAATAACAACACCATTGGCACAACCGATGGTGCCGGAAACGATACGTTATACCTGGAAGGAAACAACACGGTAAACGCCTCCAACGACACCATTAACCAGCAATTGGTCGGCATGATTACTACCGTGTTTGGCAATAACAACACGATTGGTACGACCGATGGCGCCGGCGGCGACACATTATTCATTTATGGCAACGACACGGTTGCCGCGTCAAACGACACGATCAATCAACAACTGGGCGGCATGACCACCACCGTCTTTGGCGGCGGCAACATGATTGGCACGACCGATGGGGCCGGAAACGATACGCTATACCTCGAAGGAGACAACACTGTCAATGCTTCTTACAACTTCATCAATCAACAGTTAAACGGAATGAGCACCACGGTCATCGGCAACAACAATATTATCGGCACAACTGATGGAGCCGCGCACGATACAATACTATTGAACGGCAACAATACTGTGAATGCCTCTAACGACACGGTCAATCAGCAACTGGGCGGCATAACCACCATGATCATTGGGAATAATAATACCATCGCAACGACTGATGGTGCAGCAAATGATATAGCAATAATCAACGGAACTTACAATACATTAACGGCATCCGGCGATAGGCTGGATATGCAGATTAGCGGTGCTGTTGTTACTATCACCGGCAATAACGATTATGTCACTGCCACCAACGGTGGCGCCACCAACACCATTATAGACAGCGGCAATAACCTTACTTTGGCGAGCTCGAATGACACTTTAAATATCGGCACCAATGGTACTTTTGTTACCATCACCGGCCACGCTGAGACAATTGACGATCAAGGAGTTAATACAATTAACATTACAAGCAATAGTACTGGCGTGAATGGTAGTACCGGTGACAAGATCTATGGTGTATCAGGTGACATTATCAATGCAGGTTCAGGTAACTTTGTTGATGTACATGGTAGCGGGATTACTGAAACGGAAGGGGCCGGCTCAAGAATACTTGATTACGGCACGGGTGATACTGTCAATGGGCTGAGATTAGGCTACGGACAAGAGGCAATAGATAATAACAGCGGCACTACAACTATTGGTGCTCCGTCCAGTCCCGACACTTCGAATTTTGGTGAGCCAAGCTCATCAACAACCGAGCCGGCATGTACGCCAATCTGGGTTCCGCCTGTGTACACCAACGAGTATCTAGGCACAGAAATCGAATACGATGATGAAGGATATGAAGAAGAGGTGCCCGTTTATGGTTATGTCCAAACCGCGGGGGGCTATTACACCCAGGACCCGGTGATTCTTAATCTCCACGGCGGCAAGGTTGAGACCAGCAGTTTGACAGGGTCAAACACCTATTTCGACATGGAGAACACTGGCGAAAAAGTTCAAACCGGCTGGGCCACGGCCGGCGAGGGGATATTAGTTTTCGATCCGAACAACACCGGCATGGTAAGCCAAGACGCCAACCTGGTCGCCGGATTTGGTGCGCTGCAAGACTTGGCAAAAAGCACGGGCGGAACGCTCGACGCCGGTGATGCGCTGTGGAAGCAACTTAAAGTGTGGGTAGACCAGAATGGCGATGCAAGCTGCCAGCAAGGTGAGTTGATGACGTTGGACCAACTCGGCATCGCCTCCATCAATATGGATTCCACTGCCGAGCATGTCAACAACAATGGCAACATTGTTTTCAATGACAGCAGCTTTACCTGGAACGATGGCGCGACAGGGGATATTGCCGGTATTGGTTTGGCGTTCAACGCGAACGCGCCCGCTCATCCAATGGCGACACCCATGCGCGCAGTCAGCGCTTCAGACACCGCTTCGTCGGGATCGCTGAACCACTTGATACAAGCCATGGCGTCATTTACCGACGGTAGTACCGGCCTCGATCCCACTGTCACGCCATCTAGTGCCAACGCAGAAAATTTCCATTTGGCAGCATCATTCGCTGCGCGGCACGCGTAAGGAGTTGGACACCGCTGCACGATAAGGCGGTGCTCGCATTCGGCGAGCGGTCAGGCGCAGCTACCCGCTGCCCTAACCCGGCCACGGCATACATCAACTGTGGCCGCCCCCGCCGAGCAAACCATATAAAGAGCGATGACTGCACGGCCCCCATTCTTTTATTTGGTCTCGTCGAGCCGCGCCGAACGCACAGGCGAGGAAAACAGTAGGCCAGAAATGATGTTTGACAACGGTGAAAACGGCGCGGATACTCGGTCAATCGCGCCAGCGCCGCATCTCTTTCCCCGGCGCTGCCAGGAGATACGGCATGAAACTGTGGCCCACTCTATTACTTTGCGCCGCGCTATGCGGCTGCGCCAGCGCGCCTCCGCTGGCGCCGCAAGCGGCCTTGCTGGATGATGCACGCTTCGGCCCGCCTCAGCAACGTCCCGGCGCGGCCGAGCTGTTCGCCCTCAGCCCCGACATGGAGCGCTACCTGGACCAAGCCATCGAAAGCCAGTCGCGCCGCAAGGGGCCGCGCCGCGCACTGTATGACGCGCTCTACAGCCGTGGCCAGCTCAAGCTCGATTATGAAGCCAGCGTCACGCGCAACGCCACCCAGACTTTTGCCGAGCGCTCTGGCAATTGCCTGTCGCTGGTCATCATGACGGCCGCCATCGCCAAGCGCATGGGCTTGGCGGTCGAATACCGCAGCGTGCTCAGTGACGATAGCTGGAGCCGCAGCGGCGACCTGTATTTCGCCAGCGGCCACGTCAATCTTGTCCTGGGCGGCAAGGCCAGCGATGTGGCCACCAGTTATGACGCCAATGCCAGCATGATCATCGACTTCTTGCCCTCTAAGGATGTGGCCGGCTACCGCACCGCGCCACTAGAAGAAAAAACCATCGTCGCCATGTATCTGAATAACCGGGCCGCTGAAACCCTAGTGCACGGCGAGCTCGATGCCGCCTATTGGTGGACCCGGGCCGCGCTGCACCACGACCCGGACTTCCTCAGCGCCTACAATACGCTGGGCGTGATCTTCCGGCGCCACGGCGATCTGGCGCAAGCCGAACGCGCTTTCGCCTTTGCCCATCAGCATGACGTGGATAATCTCCTGTTCATGCAAAACCTGGCTGGCGCTCTCGATCAACTGGGGCGGCACGCCGAAGCACAGGACTTGCACCTGCGCCTGGCCAGTCTGCAACCGCACCCGCCCTTCCACTTTTTTAACCTGGGCCTGGCCGCCATGCAGCGCCACGACTATGCCGTGGCCGCACGCCAGTTTTCACGCGAGCTGGAACGCGATCCGTATTATCACGAGTTCCATTTCTGGCTGGCCCGCGCCTATGCCGGTCTGGGTGATGCTGCCGGCGCCGGCAGCCAACTGGCGCTGGCCATCGACACCAGCATTACCCGTAGCGACCATGAGCTGTACGCGGCCAAATTGGACCGCGTGCGCGCCAGCACTGGGCATTGAAATGCTGGCGGCTGGCTGCCATCTTCAACCCGACAGGAACATTTGCTGCAAGTCGTTCAAAAAGCGCTGGCCCAGCGCCGTGGGCCGGATGATCTGGTGATCGCGGTACAGCAAGCCTTTCGCCTCGGCCTGATTCATGCTGTGTTCGATGGCGTTCAAGGCCATGCCGGTGCGCTCGGCGAACAGGTTCGGCGCGAAGCCACCATTGAGGCGCAAGGCGTTGAGCATGAACTCGAAGCCCATTTCGTCGCGCCCGATCTCGGCTTGCTCCTGCACCGGATTACCCTTGGCGACCGCCTCCAGATAAGCCTTGGGCTGCTTGTAGCGAGCCTGGCGCAGCACCCGGTGCGGGAACGAGATCTTGGAATGGGCGCCCGCGCCGATGCCCAGGTAATCGCCGAACTGCCAGTAATTGAGATTGTGGCGCGCGCGTCGCCCCGGCTGGGCGTAGGCCGACACTTCATACTGGCCGAAGCCGGCCGCCGCCGTCACCTCGGCGATCATGTCTTGCATGTCGGCGCTGGCGTCGTCGTCCGGCACGGCCGGCGGATACTTGGCGAACAGCGTGTTCGGCTCCAGCGTCAAGTGGTACAGCGACAAATGCGGCGGCGCGAACGAGAGCGCCGTGTTCAGGTCGCGCCTGGCCTGCTCCAGCGTTTGCGAGGGCAGCGCGTACATCAAATCGAGATTGAAATTGTCGAAATTGGCTTGCGCGATTTCCACCGCGCGGCGCGCCTCGTGGTCGTCGTGGATGCGGCCCAGCGCTTGCAGGTGGTGGCCGTCGAAGCTCTGGATGCCGATCGACAGGCGGTTGATGCCGCTGGCCCGGTAAGACTTGAATTTCTCCGCCTCGAAGGTGCCGGGGTTCGCTTCCATCGTGATCTCGGCGGCGCCGTCCAGCGGCAGCAGGGTGCGCACGTCAGACATGAGCCGGTCCAGGCCGACCGCCGACATCAGGCTGGGCGTGCCGCCGCCGATAAAGACCGTGTAAATCTTGCGGCCCCAGATCAGGGGCAGCGCCTGTTCCAGGTCCAGGCGCAGCGCGTCGAGGTAGGCTTGCTCGGGAAAGCCGGCGCGCACCTCGTGCGAATTGAAGTCGCAGTAGGGGCATTTTTTGACGCACCACGGAAAATGGATGTACAGCGACAGTGGCGGCAGCGCGCTCAAGTTCAGCGCGCCCGGCTTCAGATATTGCAGCGCACCCTCGGCCGCCGTGACGGCATCGGGCCGAGGCTCGCGCTTGGACGACGCCGGCGCGCCGGCGACCTTGATCGGTATCATCGCAGTTTCTCTACCAGCGCGCGCAAGGCCTGGCCCCGGTGCGACAGCGCGTTTTTTTCGTCGGGCGACAGCTCGGCGGCGCATTTGCCCAGCGCCGGCAGCCAGAAATGGGGATCGTAGCCGAAGCCGCCCTGGCCACGCGGCGTCGCCACGATTTGACCATGCCAGCGGCCGTCGGCGATCACCGGCTGCGGATCGTCGGCGTGGCGCACATACACCAGCACGCAGTAATAATAGGCCGACTTGTCGGCGTGGCTGGCCAGGTCGGCGATCAGTTTGGCGCTGTTGCGCGCGTCCGACTTTGGCTCGCCAGCGTAGCGCGCGGAGTAGACGCCGGGCGCATTGCCCAGCGCCGTGACGCATACGCCGGAATCGTCGGCCAGGGCCGGCAAACCAGTCAGACGGGCTGCATGGCGCGCCTTGGCCAGCGCGTTTTCTACAAAAGTGGCAAAAGGTTCATCGGCCTCGGGCACATTGAACTCGCCTTGGGCGTGCACGCTGAAGCCGACGGTGGCCAGCAGTTCGCCGAATTCCTTGAGTTTGCCGGCATTGTTCGATGCCAGGATCAGTTGTTGGGTCATGGGTAGATGGGGGGTAAAAAGCGTGGACGGCGCCACGCTGTCAGGCGGTTTTACAGCAAACCGAGGGTCTTTTTTTGCAGCGTGACGAGATCGGCGATACCGCCCTGGGCCAGGTCGAGCAAGCGGTTCATGCCAGCCCGGTCGAAGGCGGCGCCTTCGGCCGTGCCCTGCACTTCGATGAAGTGGCCGGTCTCGGTCATGACCACGTTCATGTCGGTGTCGCAGTCCGAGTCCTCCACATAATCGAGGTCCAGTACCGGCATGCCGCGATACACGCCGACCGAAATCGCGGCCACGAAGTGGCGCAGCGGCACCGCGTCCAGCGCGCCGCGCGCCACCAGTTGGGCAAACGCGTCGTAGGCTGCCACCATGGCGCCGGTAATCGAAGCGGTGCGGGTGCCGCCGTCGGCCTGGATCACGTCGCAATCGAGGTGCAGGGTGCGTTCGCCGAAGGCTTGCAAATCAAACGCGGCGCGCAGCGAACGGCCGATCAGACGCTGAATTTCCTGGGTGCGGCCGGATTGCTTGCCGCGCGCGGCTTCGCGGTCCATGCGGCTGTGGGTGGAGCGCGGCAGCATGCCGTATTCGGCCGTCAGCCAGCCCTGCCCCTTGCCCTTCAAGAAGCCGGGCACCTTGTCCTCGATGCTGGCGGTGCAAATGACCTTGGTGTCGCCGCACTCGATCAAGACCGAGCCTTCGGCGTGTTTGGTGTAGTGGCGCGTGAGCGCGACGGCGCGCAGCGCGTCGACCGCGCGTCCGCTCGGCCGGGATTCAAATGACATGGCGATTCCTGTGGTGGTAGGCGCGGCGGCGTGGCGCCGGTGCGCAATGCGCTATTTTAGTACGTGGGTCGACTTTTCGATCGCGCCGCGGATTTCGGCGATGGCTTTTTCGATCTCGTCGTCGTTGAAGGCGTCGATCTCGGGCGCGGTGTCGGGCATGCCCTGGATGGTGGTGCTGACCACGTCCTGCGGCAGGGCCTCGGTCGAGATCACGGTCGACATGGCTTCCGAAGTGACGCTGTTGGCGCTATCGGTGACGGCGCTGCCTTGCCACATGATGGACAGGGCGGTGACGTTGTCGCTGGTCTTGCCGGCCATGCTCAGGGCCGACGAAATCATCTCCGGCACCGCGCGCACGATGGTCTGGGTGTGCAGGCGGTAAGCCAGGTCCTCGTCCGGCAGCATCGACCACAGGCCGTCCGAGCACAGCAGCATCACGTCGCCCGGCAGCAGGCTGGAACGGCGCGACACTTCCACCTTCGGCACGCTGGAGGCGCCCAGGCAGTTGAATAGCTTGTTGCGGTCGGGATGGGTGCCGCGCTCGGACGGCTTGATCATGCCCTTCGAGATCAGGTTTTCCACGTGCGAGTGGTCGCGCGTGCGCGCCAGCACCTGGCCGCCGCGCATCCAGTACAGGCGCGAATCGCCGCAATGGGCCCACACCGCCGTGTTGTGCTGGATCAGGCAAGCGACCACGGTGGTGCGCGGCGTGTCGGGCATGTGATTGAGCTCGCGGTAGCGGTGGATCTCGTTGTGGGCCGCCATGAAGCTCTCCTCCAGGAAGCGCTCGGGCTTCTTGACGTAGGGCGTGGCGTGTTTCTGGAACAGGGCCGACATGGCCGACATGGTGAGCTGGGCCGCGATCTCGCCGTGCAGGTGGCCGCCCATGCCGTCGGCCAGCACCAGCAGCAGCGCGTCGCGCGTGAAGCTGTATCCCATGCGGTCCTGATTGACGTTGCGGCCGCCGATATGGCTTTCTTGGTAAACGGAGAATTGCATGACTAGGGTCTCAAAATTAGATTGCGCTTAGGTTGCATCAAGACTGCAGGGTGTTCGGTTCCGGCTTCCTGCGTCCCAGACCGCCCAGGCGGCCGACCATGCCGCGCAATTGGTCGGACAGTTTTTCGATCGGCGTGGGCACCGTCACCACGGCGGGCGGCGCGAGCAGCACTTTTTGCAAAGCGAACATGCTTTGCGGACGCTGCAAGGCGTCGATGTTCAGGCACCAGCGCACCAAGTGCACCAGCTCGGCCGAATACAGGCCGTCGAGCTTTTCGAAATGCACTTCCATCTTGTCTTCCTTCTTGCGCTGGTCGGCCGGCTGCGGCGGCGAACCGACCATGCAGGCGAACATCGAGGCGCCGATGCTGTAGACGTCCGACCACGGCCCCAGCGAGCTGGTCTTCGAATACAGCTCGGGCGGCGCGAA
>JAYVUV010000002.1:0-21597 GCA_043787615.1 Janthinobacterium sp.
GCCACATCGACCCCGGGGCGCCGAGCTGGAAGGGGAGCCGACCGTTCAGCCCACCGGTCCGCCACGACCCGCCTCGGTGATCGTGGCCTGCCGGCGGGCGACCCGGCGCGGCCCGGTACGGTTCAGCGCGCCACTTCTAACTGTAGTGAAATTACCGTTTTGTATTGTATGATTAAATAATATGATACAGGCCGACCGATTTCATCCGGCCTCGCCCTGACACTCCATCAACCTCTAGCCTACCGACGCCGCCCACCATGCGCCAGCCCACCCCAGCCCCCTCGATCACCGCCACCGCCAGTTTTCAAGCCCTGCAAACCCACTATGACAGCGCTGGCCACCGGCGGTTGCGCGACTTGTTCGCCGCCAACGCCCGTCGTTTCGACCAAATGACACTGGAAGCGGCCGGCCTGGTGCTCGACTATTCGAAGAACCGGGTCGACGCCGACACGTTAGCATTATTGCAGGATTTGGCGCGCGAGCGCGGCGTCGAAGCCCAGCGCGACGCCATGTTCGCTGGCCAGAAGATCAATCTTACCGAACAACGGGCCGTCTTGCACACCGCCTTGCGCGCCCCGCGCGGCCAGGCGCTGGTGGTCGACGGCCAGGACGTCAACGCCGACGTGCACGCGGTGCTGGACCGGGTCAAGGATTTTAGCGACCGGGTGCGCAACGGCGGCTGGCTCGGTTACACCGGCAAACCGATCACCGACATCGTCAACATCGGCATCGGCGGCTCCGACCTGGGACCGAAAATGGCCTGCCTGGCGCTGCGCGCCTTCGCCACCCCCGGCCTGGACATGCATTTCGTCTCCAACGTGGACGGACACGACATGGAAGCGGCGCTGGCCAAGGTGCGGCCGGACACCACGCTGTTCATCATCGCCTCGAAAACCTTCGTCACGGCCGAGACCATGCTTAACGCTAACACCGCGCGCGCCTGGTTCCTCACCGCCGGCCAGCCGGCCGACCTGGCACGCCATTTCGTGGCCGTGTCCACCAACACCGAGGCGATCAAGGCCTTCGGCATCGACCCGGCCAATATGTTCCCGTTCTGGGACTGGGTTGGCGGGCGCTATTCGGTCTGGTCCTCGATCGGCCTGGCCGTGGCGCTGGCGGTGGGCTTCGACTACTTCAAGGATTTCCTGGCCGGCGCGCACGCCATGGACCTCCACTTCCAGCAAGCGCCGCTGGAACAAAACATGCCGGTGCTGCTGGCCCTGGTCGGCTTTTGGAACCGTCAATTCCTGGGCTGCGAATCGGTCTCGATCGCGCCCTACCACCAGGACTTGAGCCGCTTCCCCGCTTATCTGCAACAGCTCGACATGGAAAGCAACGGCAAGCGCGTGAGCAAGAGCGGCCAGCCGGTCGAGGTGCCGACCGGTCCCGTGATCTGGGGCGATTGCGGCACCAACGCCCAGCACGCCTACTTCCAGTTGCTGCACCAGGGCACGGACGTGACCCCGATCGACTTCATCGCCGCGCTGCGCCCCACCCACGACTTGCCGGGCCACCACGAAGCCTTGCTGGCCAACTGTTTCGCCCAATCCGAAGCCTTCATGACCGGCAAGACCGGCGACGCGGTGCGGGCCGACCTGCAAGCCCAGGGCATGGCGGCCGACCAGATCGAGGCCTTGGCGCCGCACAAGACCTTCCCCGGCAACCGCCCCAGCAACACCATCTTGATGGACCAGCTGACCCCGATCACCCTGGGCGCCCTGATCGCCTTGTACGAACACAAGGTTTTCGTGCAAGGCGTGCTGTGGGACGTCAACAGCTTCGACCAGTGGGGCGTGGAACTGGGCAAGGTGCTGGCCAAGCAAATCCAGGCCGAACTGACCGGCCAGGCCGAGCCGGACCGCCACGACAGTTCGACCAATGGCTTGATCGCCCTGGCCAAACAAGCCCGCACCTTATATTAATCAGTCTTGTGAGAACCAACATGACAGCACAAATCGAAGTGGCCTACGACGCCGCCATGCAAGTGGGCGAATGCCCGCTCTGGCATCCCGAGCAACAAGCCTTGTACTGGGTCGATATCGAAGGGTTCACCGTGCACCGGCTGGTGCCGGCCAGCGGCCGGCACAGCGCGTGGCGCATGGAGGCCGAACCGTCGGCCATCGCCCTGCATGCCGAGGGCGGGCTGGTGGTGGCCTTGCGCAGCGGCTTCGTGCATCTGGACACAGACAGCGGCGCCGTGCGCGCCATCGCCGCCGCGCCCTACGACACGGCCACCACCCGCTTCAACGACGGCCGCGCCGACGGCGCCGGCCGCTTCTGGGTCGGCACCCTCTACGAACCGCGCGACCGCCAAGCGGCGGAAATGTATTGCCTGGAACGGGGCCGGATCCGCCTGGTCTGGTCGGGCGGCATGACGGTCTCGAACGGACTGGGCTTCAGCCCCGACCAACGCACCTTGTACCATGCCGACACCACCGCCCACCGCGTCACGCGCTACGTCTACGATGCGGCGGACGGCACGGTGGCCGACCCCGTCACCCTGCATCAATTTTCCACCGACAAGAGCAACAACTACGGCGGCCGTCCGGATGGCGCCGCGGTCGATAGCGAAGGCAATTATTGGTGCGCCATGTTCGAAGGCGGCCGCCTGTTGCGCCTGTCGCCGGCGGGCGAGATAGTGGAAGAGATCGCCCTGCCGCTGCGTTGCCCGACCATGCTGGCCTTCGGCGGCCCGGACTTGCGCACGCTGTACATCACCAGCGCCAGCTTCAAGCGTAGCGCCGAGGAATTGGCCGCCTACCCGCTCAGCGGACGGGTGCTGTCCCTGCGGGTGGCGGTGGCGGGCCGGCCGGAGCCGGTGTATCTGCCTTGATGCGGACCCGGCCGGGCCATTCCAGGCCGGCCTGGTTTATTTGCTGAGTACCTTGCGGATGGTGGCGGCCAGCTCGGCCGCCACGAACTTGGCGACATAGGCGTCGGCGCCGACGCCCTTGACGTGGTCTTCGTTGGTCGAGCCCGTCAACGAGGAATGGATCACCACCGGAATCGAGGAAAAGCGGGCGTCGGTCTTGATGTTGCGGGTCAGCGTGAAGCCATCCATTTCCGGCATTTCCAGATCGGTCAGCACCAGCGCTACCTTATCGCGCACGGTTTTGCCCTCGGCGATGGCTTGATCGGAAATCAATTGCAGCCGCTCCCAAGCTTCCTTGCCGGTTTTGGTCATGATAAACGGCACCCCCATCGCTTCCAGCCCCTGCTCGATCAGGGAGCGGGCCAGGGCCGAATCGTCGGCCGCCAGCACGGCGCTGCCGAACGGCAACTTGACGACCGGGCCGATGCTGGACTTGTCGATGTCCGGGTCGCCCGACGGCAAGACATTGCGCAGGATTTGCTCCACGTCCAGCACCTGCACCAATCGCGTCTTGTCGGTATCGCCATCGAGGCGCGCGATGCTGGTGATCAAGCCGCCGCCCACGGTCGATTCGGCCGATAACACTTGATTCCATTCCAAGCGCACGATTTCATCGACCTCTTCCACCGCGAAGGCCTGGGTCGAGCGGGCGAATTCGGTCACCATCAAAATCCGCAGCGCGCTGGCCTTGCAGCCGACCGCCGAGGGCAGATCGATCACCGGTACGATTTGCCCGCGAATATTGACCACGCCCAACATGTGCTGATGCGAACCGGCCACGGCGGTGACATCCGGCATTTCCATGATCTCGCGCACCTTGAAGACGTTGATGCCAAACAACTCGCGGTTGTTGGAATGCATGCTCGTACCTAGACGAAACAAAAACAATTCAAATTTGTTATTGCCGGTCAGGCTAGTGCGTTCGTCAACATCTTGCTGGATTGAATTCATGGTATCCCCTGGTCTCAAAAATGCATCGTGTGATCAATTGCCGGTGATCCAATCTTACCGGACAATAAGGTCAACGCCAGCGAGTTTCGCGCCTGTTCGCCCTTGCGTGGGCCAAGCCGCCACAATCGGCGCCCGCCCGTGGCGCGGGAACCACAACTCATGAGGGGATACTTGAACACATGGGATTGCCAGCCCGCCGAGTGGCTTCACACCCAAGCAGCGGAAATAATTGCTGTTAAACCATACGATAAAATGCCATCGACAACGAGCCAGTCAATGAAATCAGTAAATCTCATCCTAGATAGGGCGTTCTTTTATCCTTCACCGCTAGGCCGGCAAAAATTGCGATCCTCCGACAATCCGCTCAGCGGCGTTTCTAAGGTATTGCGAACACCAATCCTCATCCCCTGTTGCCCGGCGTATTGTTCGCGCCCGGTCCGGTGCCCGGCACATAGTTCGAATAACTAGAAGGGTCGGCGATCTCGCCCGGCGCCCAACCCAGGATGGTCGCCGCGCTCGGGGCATCGCCGGTATTGACGTGGTTATCCTCGATGACGCCGCCCGAACCCGTCATGGTTCCGCTGTTGGCATCGGTGCCGGCCAGGATAGGCGAATGATCGGGCTTATTATTGACGTGATTGCCCTTCAGGATGTCATCCTTGCCGCCCATCGACACCAGGGCGCGGCCATAACGCGAGTTTTGAATCAAATTACCTTCGAAACCATTATGGCTATTTTGAATCGCGTCGCCGTTATACGAGTCGGAGGAACAAGCGTCATCGGCCGCTTGATCGATCACATTGGCCCTGACCTTGTTATTGGTCGATCCATTCATCAAGGCGATGCCGTCCGCATTGGTGCCGGTGACCAAATTATGGGAAATGGTGGCATTGTTCGCGCGGTCCAGGCGGATGCCGTTGGCCGCCGCGCCCTGGGCCGTCACATTGCTGACGCTGGCGTTGCTGGCGTTTTGCACCAGGATGGCGGAAGCGTCGGGTTGCGAGCTGCGGTGATCGGCGTTGACCGTGGTTTTGAGATTGGAAATGGCGCCGCCATCGGCACTGATCTTGAGCGCCGCGTTATCCGGATCGGTGGCATGCAAAACCGTGCTATTTCCCGCCCCGGTTATCTTGCCGCCGCCGACATCGAGCACCCCGCTATGATTATAGGTTCCCGGTCCGATATACAGTTCCTTGCCTTGCGCCTTGGCGCCTTGTATCGCCGCCGTCAATTCCGCCTGATTATCGGCTTTGCCGGGATCGACGCCGAAGTCCCTGGCGTTGACTTGCGTGGCCGGGTCGAACGGTTTGGCGCCCGCCGCGGCGACCGAGCCGGTATCGGCGGCCGGGGGCGGCGCGCTCGCCTTCACCGATTCGACAGGCGGCGCGGCCGGTATGTCCATGGCGGGCGCGGACCGCTTCGCGGCCTTGCTCACCACCGGGCTCTGTTGCTCGTCGTCGGCCACCGGAGGCGCGACGTCGGGCGGCTGGTAAGCGGCGAAGTTGGTAGCGCCCTTGTGGTCGGCGCCGGCGTCGATGTTGCCGTCATCGCCACCATTATCGTCGGCCTCCCCTTTCTTGAGCTTACGTTCCAGCGCCTGCACCAGCATGATCAACATCACCAGGATGCTAAACTCGGTCTTGGCACTGTCTTCCGACCTTTGCCTCTTGCTCGCGTGCCCGGACGATGGTTCCTCGCCGATGTCGCCGCCGCGACAATGCGCCGACCGCGCGCCGTGGGCGCCGTCGATGCCGCGCGCATCGCCATCCCGATCTTCGCCGATCTCGTCATGCTGACGTTTGCGCGATGTCGGCGCGCGCTCGCCGGTGTCGGAGGCGAAGTCGACAAAATTATGACGGAAATATCCCCCGCCGCTCGAAGCACCAATGTCCGGGACCGTCATGATCGTCGCCTTAAAAGTCGCACCGCTCCCGGGCAGGATTAACGCTGCCGCTGAGCATAAAAGTTTTCCATGCTGCATTACATTGTATAAGTGGGGACGGCGGACCTGGAGTTCCCTGTCTGTAAGACAATGGCATGAGTCCGTACCTTCCCTGCGAACATGCCCATGATCGGCATATAATGACCGCAGGCAGCAAAGCAGGTCGCGCCCGGTAGACTCGGGCGGGTCGCCCCAGGCGGGTAGTCCGCATCCCGGCGCCAAATGTAGTAAAATTTCTTGCTTTTGACGGTTCCACGTAGTAAATTTACAAATCGCGTTTTCGCTGCCGCTTTGACATCACGGCCCAGGGCCGCGCAGCCTCAGCAGCACATTCCAGCCCTCTTACTTTTGCGACGATCTCATATTATGGCTCTTACCGATTTTGACCTGGTTCTGTTTGGCGGCAGCGGCGACTTATCCATGCGCAAATTGCTGCCCGCGATGTACGCGCGCGATGTCGCCAAGGATTTGCCGCCCACCGCGCGCATCATTTGCGTCGGCCGACACGACTGTGGCCAGGAAGAATTTATAAAGACGGTCGACAGCAACGCCAAGCCGCACATCAAGGCCGCCACCCTGAACGCCACCGCCTGGGCCAAGTTTCTCGAGCGCATAGTCTACGTCTCGCTCAACGCCACCGAGTCCGGCAGTTACGCGCCCCTGATCGCCGCCTTGCGCGCCGACAAGGACATGACGCGCGTGTATTACCTGGCCACCCCGCCGCACTTGTTCGCCGGCATCTGCGACGCGCTCGACGCCAGCGGCCTGGTCACGCCTAATTCGCGCGTGGTGCTGGAAAAACCCTTGGGCCGCGACTTGGCCAGCGCCAAGCAAATCAACGCCGAGGTGGGCAAGGTGTTCCAGGAATCGCAGATTTACCGCATCGACCATTACCTGGGCAAAGAAACGGTGCAGAACTTGATGGCTCTGCGCTTCGGCAATATCCTGTTCGAGCCGCTGTGGCGCCGCGAGTGGATTTCCGACGTGCAAATCACCATCGCCGAAAAACTCGGCGTCGGCAACCGCATGGGTTACTACGACACTTCGGGCGCGCTGCGCGACATGCTGCAAAATCATTTGCTGCAACTGTTGTGCATCGTCGCGATGGAACCGCCGACCTCGATTTCCTCGGACGCGGTGCGCGACTCCAAGCTGCAAGTGCTGCGCTCGCTGAAAAAATTCACGCCCACCACGCTGGCGCAAAACATCGTGCGCGGCCAGTATCGCGCCGGCCATGTGGACGGCGCCGCCGTGCCCAGCTACCGCGACGAACCGGACGCGCCGGAACATTCGCGCACCGAGACCTTCGTCGCCCTGAAGGCTGAAATCGATACCTGGCGCTGGGCCGGCGTGCCGTTTTACTTGCGCACCGGCAAACGCATGGCCGAAGGCCTGGCCGAGATCGTGGTGCGCTTCAAGCAGATTCCCCATTCGATCTTCGCCCAGCCGACCTCCAGCTTTCAGCCCAATTGCCTGGTGATCCGCTTGCAACCGGACGAAGGCTTGCGCATGAATTTAATGGCCAAGACCCCTGGCGACGGGATGCGTCTGAAACCGGCCGAGCTGGAACTCGATTTCCGCGAATCGTTCAAAACGCCACGCATGGAAGCCTATGAGCGCCTGCTGCTGGACGTCTTGCGCGGCCAGTTGACCCTGTTCATGCGCGGCGACGAACTCGAAGCGGCCTGGGAATGGGTCGAGCCCATCCTCGATAATTGGGAACAGGACGAGAGCGGCCCGATTCCCTACAGCGCCGGCACCTGGGGGCCGGCCGCGGCCAGCGCCTTGATCGGGCGCGACGGCCTGCAATGGCGCGAAGAAGCGCTGCCAGAAGACTAAATGCTGCTCGATTCGATCCGCACCCAGCTCGACTCGCTATCCAAATCGGAACGCAAGGTCGCGCTGGCGGTGCTGGAGCGGCCAACCCAAACGGTCAGCCAAAACATCACCGCGCTGGCCAGGCACGCCCAGGTGTCGGAGCCGACCGTGGTGCGCTTTTGCCGCACCCTCGGTTACGACGGCTGGCACGAGTTCAAGCTCAAGCTGGCCCAGGGCTTGGCGCTGGCCATGCCGGGCATGAACGAACAACCGTCCCAGGACGATTTGGCGGCCGATCTGGTCAACAAGATTTGCAGCCGCTCGATCAACACCCTGCTCGACCTGCGCAACAACCTGAACCCGGACGCGGTGCAGCGCGCGCTCGACATCCTCTCGCGCGCCAACAAGATCGAGTTTTACGGCCAGGGCACCTCCGGCATCGTGGCCACCGATGCGCAACACAAGTTTTTCCGCTCCGGCGTGCCCACCGTGGCCTACGCCGACCCGGCGATTCACGCCATCGCCGCCTCCTTGTTGCGCGGCGGCGACGCGGTGGTCGCCATTTCCCAACGCGGCAACAGCGCCGCCCTGGTGCGCTCGGTCAAGCTGGCGCGCCGCGGCGGCGCCGACGTGATCGTGCTGGCTCCGTCCGGCACGCCGCTGGCCGACCTGGCCACCGTGCTGATTCCGATCGACTTGATCTTCAACACCGATCCCTACACGCCGATCTCGGCCCGCCTGGCTTATCTGGTGGTGATCGACGTGCTGGCGGTGGGCCTGGCCTTGCAACGCGGCCCAGAATTTCGCAAAAAGATGCAAAACGCGCAAAAAGCCTTGCAGGAATTCGACATGCAGTTCGATTCCTTCATCGGCTGAGCGCGCGGCGAAGCGGCGCCGGCGTCACGCCGCGCGCCTTGGCGTACCGTCTTTCTTGGCATTCGTACATGGCCCCGGCCCACAAATGCGTACAATAGGTGCGCACCCCTCCACTACTTACATAGCGCAGCCATGAACCAACTCGAACAGCTCAAGCAATTCACGACCGTCGTTGCCGATACTGGCGATTTCCAATCGATCAAAGTCTACACCCCGCGCGACGCCACCACCAATCCCTCGCTGATCCTGAAGGCGGTGCAAAAGGATGAATACAAGCACTTGCTGGAACGCGCCGTGAAGGAACATCCGGAGGCGTCCACCGGCGAGGTGATCGACCATCTGCTGATCGCCTTCGGCCTGGAAATTTTGAAACTGATCCCGGGCCGCGTGTCCACCGAGATCGACGCCCGCCTCTCCTTCGACACCGAGGCCACCGTGGCCAAGGGCCGCGAGTTGATCGCCCTGTACCAGCTAGCCGGCATCGGCCGCGAACGCGTGCTGATCAAGATCGCCTCGACCTGGGAAGGCATCCGCGCCGCCGAGATCCTGGAACGCGAAGGCCTCCACTGCAACATGACGCTGCTGTTCTCGCTGGCCCAAGCCATCGCCTGCGCCGAAGCGGGCGCCCAGCTGATCTCGCCATTCGTGGGCCGCATCTACGACTGGTACAAAAAATCGACCGGCATCGACTACAGCGGCGCCGACGACCCGGGCGTGCAATCGGTCAAGCGCATCTATAACTATTACCGCAAGTTCGGTTACCGCACCGAGGTGATGGGCGCGAGCTTTCGCAACGTGTCGCAAATCACCGAGCTGGCCGGTTGCGACTTGCTCACCATCAGCCCAGAGCTGCTGCAACAACTGGCCGACGCCGACGCCCCGCTGGAACGCAAGCTGAGCGCCGAAGCGGCCCCGGCCGCCAGCCTGGTCAAGCTCTCGCTCGATGAAAAAGCCTTCCGCTTCATGCTCAACGAAGATCCGATGGCGACCGAAAAGCTGGCCGAGGGCATCCGCTCCTTCTGCGCCGACTCGGGCAAGCTCAAGCAAATGATCTCGGCCCTGCGCTGAACTTTCGCCCGCGCCGCCGAACGGCGGACAGGACGGCCGCGCGCCGGCCTGTCCGCCGTTCGCGTTTGGCCGACTTGCACATACAAAACGTTACAATTGACACTGTAATACAATAATGCGACTTCAGCTCGGCGGGTTCCCCGGCCGAGCTGCCAACGCGTCGCCACCCTTCTTTTATTACGAGACCTCCATGAGATTTTCGCCTCGCACTTCCGCCACCCTGCTCAGCCTCAGTCTGCTGGCCGCCTGCGGCGACAAGCCCGCCGCCCCGCCGCCACCGCCGCCGGCCACCGTGTCGGTGTACACCGTGGCCGCCGCCACGCTGACCTTGAGCACCGAGCTGCCCGGCCGGGTCGAAGCGTCGCGCCTGGCCGAAGTGCGCGCGCGCACCCCCGGCATCGTGTTGCAGCGCGCGTTCAAGGAAGGCGGCGAGGTCAAGGCCGGCGAAGTGCTGTTCCGGATCGACCCGGCCAGTTACCAGGCCAGCTTCGACAGCGCCCAGGCCGCCGTGCAAAAAGCCGAGGCCAATCTGGCCCAGGCCGAATTGAAGGTCAAGCGTTATACACCGCTGCTGGCGGCCCAGGCCGTCAGCGCGCAAGAATACGACGACGCCGTCACGGCCCAGAAACAAGCCGCCGCCGACCTGGCCACCACCCGCGCCACGCGCAAAAACGCCGGCTTGACGCTCGGTTACGCCACCGTCAGCGCGCCGATCGCCGGCCGGATCGGGCGCGCCCTGGTCACCGAGGGCGCCCTGGTCGGCCAAGGCGAGGCGACCCCGATGGCCACCATCCAGCAACTCGACCCGATCTATGTCACCGTCACCCAATCCTCGGCCGAGATGCTGCGCCTGCAACGCGCCCTGAACAGCGGCCAGCTGAAAAGCGCCGGCGCCGGCCAAGCCAAGGTCACCCTGCTGACCGAGGATGGCCAGCCGTATGCCCAAACCGGCAAGCTGCTGTTCGCCGACGTGGCCGTCGATGAAAGCTCCGGCTCGGTGTCGATGCGCGCCGAATTTCCCAACCCGAACCGCACTTTGCTGCCGGGCATGTATGTGCGCGCCAAGCTCGAACAAGCGGTCAAGGAAGCGGCCATCACGGTGCCGCAGCAAGCCGTGGTGCGCAGTCCGGAAGGCGCCACCGTGCTGGTGGTGGGCGCCGACGACAAGGTGGTGGCCCAGCCCGTCACAGCCGATACGGCCCAAGGCAATCTGTGGGTGGTCAGCGCCGGCTTGAAGGGCGGCGAACGCGTGGTGGTCGAAGGTTTCCAAAAAGCCAAGCCGGGCGCCACGGTCAAGCCGGTGGCCTGGAATCCGTCCGCCGCCATCGCGGGCACCGCCGCTGGCACGCCGGGCGCCGCCGCGCCGGGTGCCACACCCGCCGCCGGTGCGCCGCCCGCCAAGCCGGCCGATGGCGCCGCCCCCGCCAAAGCCGCGCAATAATCCCAAGGAGTCCAGATGGCCAAGTTTTTCATCGACCGCCCGGTATTCGCCTGGGTGCTCGCCTTATTTATTCTCCTGGGCGGCGCCCTGGCCATCACGGTCTTGCCGATCGCCCAATATCCAACCATCGCCCCGCCTTCGATCGTGATCACGGCCACCTACCCGGGCGCCACCGCCCAGGTG
The DNA here is from genome assembly GCA_043787615.1 of Janthinobacterium sp. GTDB lineage: Bacteria > Pseudomonadota > Gammaproteobacteria > Burkholderiales > Burkholderiaceae_D > Janthinobacterium. The sequence continues at coordinate 11,152 of JAYVUV010000002.1, forward strand.
CTCGACGATAGCGTCACCAGCGTGATCGAACAGGAAATGAACGGCGCCGACGGCTTGCAATACGTCGAGTCGCAAAGCGAAGCCAGCGGCCAAGTGACGATCACCGTCACCTTCCAGCCCGGCACCAATCCGGACCTGGCCTCGGTCGACGTGCAAAACCGCATCAAGCGGGTCGAAGCGCGCCTGCCGCAAGCGGTGACGCAACAAGGCGTGCAAGTGAACAAGGCGCGCAGCAATATTTTGATGTTCATCGGCTTGTCCTCCACCGATGGCAAGATGGACCCGATCGCCCTGGGCGACTACCTGGCGCGCAATGTCGTCAATGAAGTCAAGCGCATCCCCGGCGTGGGCCAGGCCCAGTTGTTCGGCACCGAGCGCGCCATGCGCATCTGGATCGACCCGGCCAAGCTGGTCGGCCTGAAGCTGACCATGGCCGACGTGGCCGCCGCCATCCGCGCCCAGAACGCGCAAGTGACCTCGGGCACCCTGGGCGACCTGCCCAGCCCGTCCAAACAAACCTATTCGGCGCCGGTGGTGGTGAGCGGGCAACTGACCTCGCCCGAGGAATTCGGCAAGATCGTGCTGCGCGCCAACCCGAACGGCTCGGTGGCCCGCCTGTCGGACGTGGCCCGGGTCGAGTTCGGCGGCCAAAGCTTCAGCCTGAGCGCGCGCCTGGACGGCAAGCCCTTCGCCGCCGTGGCGGTGCAGCAATCGCTCACCGGCAACGCGCTGCAAACGGCGACCGCCGTCAAGGCCAAGATGGAACAACTGTCCAAGTATTTCCCGCCCGGCGTCAAATACTCGGTGCCGTATGACACGTCCACCTTCGTGCGCATCTCGATCGAGGAAGTGGTCAAGACCCTGCTCGAGGCGGTGGCGCTGGTGTTCCTGGTGATGTACCTGTTCCTGCAAAACATACGCTATACCCTGATTCCCACCATCGTGGTGCCGATCGCCCTGATGGGCACCTTCGGCGCCATGCAGTTGTTCGGCTTCTCGATCAACGTGCTCACCATGTTCGGCATGGTGCTGGCGATCGGCATCCTGGTCGATGACGCCATCGTGGTGGTGGAAAACGTGGAACGCATCATGAGCGAGGAAGGCTTGTCGCCGCGCGACGCCACCCGCAAGGCGATGTCGCAAATCACCGGCGCCATCATCGGCATCACCCTGGTGCTGATCGCCGTCTTCATTCCGATGGCCTTCTTCGGCGGCGCCGTGGGCGCGATCTACCGCCAATTCTCGCTGGCCATGGTGTCGGCCATGCTGTTCTCGGCCTTGATGGCGCTGACCCTGACCCCGGCCCTGTGCGCCACCCTCTTGAAACCGGTGGAGGCGGGCCATCACCACGAGAAAAAAGGCTTCTTCGGCTGGTTCAACCGCGGCTTCCAGCGCACCGCCGACGGCTACCAGGGCGTGATCGCGCGCATCTTGACGCGCACCGGCCGCTTCCTGCTGATCTTCGCCCTGATCCTGGGCGTGGTCGGCTGGCTGTACGCGCGCCTGCCCTCGTCCTTCCTGCCCAATGAAGACCAGGGCTACCTGATCACCAACGTGCAACTGCCGGCCGGCGCCTCGACCAGCCGCACCCTGGCCGTGCTGGACAAGGTGGACGCGTATTTCGCCAAACAGCCGGGCGTGCAGCACACCATCAGCGTGGCCGGCTTCAGCTTTTCCGGCAACGGCCAAAACGCCGGCCTGGTGTTCGTGCCGCTCAAGGATTGGAGCGAGCGCGGCGCGGACCAGTCGGCCAGCGCCATCGCCGGCAAGGCCTTCGGCGCCCTGTCGGGCATCGCCGACGCCATCATCTTCCCGCTCAGCCCGCCGCCGATCCGCGAACTGGGTAACGCCACCGGGATCACGGCCCGCCTGCAAGACCGCAGCGGCCTCGGACACGACGCCCTGATCGCGGCCCGCAATCAGTTGATGGGCATGGCCGGCAAAAGCGCCGTCTTGAACAGCCTGCGTCCCGAAGGCTTGGAGGACGCGCCCCAGCTGCGCCTGGAAATCGACCGCGACAAAGCCAACGCGCTGGGCGTGTCCTTCGCCGACATCAACAGCATGCTGTCGAGCGCGCTCGGCTCGTCCTACGTGAACGACTTCACCAGCACCGGCCGCCAGCAGCGCGTGATCCTGCAAGCCGACGCGCCCGAACGGCTGCAACCGGAAGACATCCTGCGCCTGAACGTGCGCAGCGCCAGCGGCAGCATGGTGCCCTTTTCCACCTTCGCCCGCTCGCGCTGGATCGTCGGTCCGGTGCAACTGGTGCGCTACAACGGCTATCCGGCCATCAAACTGACCGGCGACGCCAAACCGGGCCGCAGCACCGGCGAGGCGATGAATGAACTGGAAAAGCTGGCCGCCCAACTGCCGCCCGGCTTCGGCATCGAATGGACCGGCCAATCGCTGGAGGAAAAAACCTCCGGCTCGCAAGCGCCGGCCCTGTTCGCGCTCTCGCTGCTGGCCGCCTTCCTGGTGCTGGCCGCGCTGTATGAAAGCGAATCGATTCCGATCGCCGTGCTGCTGGTGGTGCCGCTGGGGATTTTGGGCGCCTTGCTGGGCGCGACCATCCGCGGCTTGCCGAACGACGTGTACTTCAAGGTCGGCTTGATCGCCATCATCGGCTTGTCGGCCAAGAACGCGATTTTGATCATCGAATTCGCCAAGGACTTGCAAGCGCAAGGCAAGAGCGCGGTCGAAGCCACGCTGGAAGCGGTGCATCTGCGCTTCCGGCCCATCATCATGACCTCGCTCGCCTTCATCCTCGGCGTGCTGCCGCTGGTGATCGCCACCGGCGCCGGTTCGGCCAGCCAGCGCGCCATCGGCACCGGCGTCATGGGCGGCATGATCACCGCCACCGTGCTGGCCGTGTTCCTGGTCCCCGTGTTCTTCGTGGTGGTACGTAAAATCTTCAAGGGCAGCGAGCGCCAGCGGCGCTTGGCGGCCCACGAGCTGGATCTGCCAGCGGAGCAAAAACATGTCTAAACCCGCTTTTTCCCCGACCCTGTCCTCGCTGCCGGCGGCCTTGCTGCTGGCCGGCGCCTTGTCCACCCTATCGGCTTGCTCGCTGGCGCCCACCTACCAGCGGCCGGCCGCGCCCGTGGCCGCCGCCTATCCGGTCAACCCGGCCGCCGACGGCACGGTGGCGCCGGACGGCGCCGCCCAAGCGGCCGCCGACACCGGCTGGCGCGACTACTTCGCCGAGCCGCGCCTGCAACAGCTAATCGCCGCCGCGCTGGAAAACAACCGCGACCTGCGCACGGCCGCGCTGCGCATCGAAGAGGCGCGCGCTCAGTACAACATCGCGCGCGCCGACCGCCTGCCCAACCTGAACGCCGGCGTGAGCGGCACCCGCGCGCGCAGCGCCGCCGCCACCAGCCCCACCGGCCAGGCCAGCGTCGGTGAACAATATAGCGCCGGCTTGTCGATTCCGGCTTTCGAACTGGACTTCTTCGGCCGCGTGCGCAGCTTGAACGAGGCGGCCCTGTCGTCCTATCTGGCCACCGACGAGGCGCGCCAAGCGGCCCAAATCAGCCTGGTGGGCGAAGTGGCCAAGGCGTATTACACCGAGCGCGCCTACGCCGAGCAATACGCGATCGCCCAGCAAACCCTGGAAGGGCGCGCGCAAACCTTCAGCCTGACCAAGCAGCGGCTCGAGGCGGGCGCCTCGTCCCGGCTCGACCTGCGCCTGAACGAATCGCTGTACGAATCGGCGCGGGTGTCGGCCCTGACGCTGGCGCGCCAGCGCGCCCAGGCCGAAAACGCCCTGACCCTGCTGGTCGGCCAGGCGCCGGCCGGCGCGGCCGGCGGCGCCAGCGCCAGCGACGCCACGCTCGACGCCATGAGCGCACTGCCGGCCGGCTTGCCGTCCGAACTGCTGGCGCGCCGGCCCGACATCCGCGCCGCCGAACTGCGCCTGAAGGCGGCCAACGCCAACATCGGCGCCGCGCGCGCCGCCTTCTTCCCGCGCATCAGCCTGACGGCCGCGCTGGGCAGCACCAGCGCCGCCTTTTCCGGCTTGTTCGACAGCGGCAGCGGCACCTGGTCGTTCTCGCCGCAACTGGCGCTGCCGATCTTCGACGCCGGCCGCAACCGCGCCAACCTGAGCCTGACCGAAGTGCGCAAGAATCTGGCCGTGGTCGATTACGAGCGCACCATCCAGGGCGCCTTCCGCGAAGTGGCCGACGCCCTGGCCGCGCGCGCCTACTTGGCCGATCAGGTGACGGCCCAGCGCGCGGTGCAAGATGCCCAGGCCGACCGCCTCAAGCTGCTGCAACTGCGCTTCGACAACGGCGTGGCCAGCACGCTCGACGTGCTCGACGCCCAGCGCGAACTATTCACGGCCCAGCAGTCGCTGGTGCAGGCGCGCCTGCTGCGCACCACCAGCGCCATCGATCTGTACCGGGCCTTGGGCGGCGGTTTGAAATAAACCGCCGCTAGCACATATGGTGAGACCTTGAACGGCAACGCCGTTAGGGTCCTCACCATTTCTTTTTTCGCCCTGTCGCTCGACAGCGGTTCGCTTTTTCCCCCGCCATTCCGCCAAGCTCACGGACTAGGCCTCATATCGCCAATCACAACATCGACTCAATACTGGCTGCTGACAAGCTTCAGGATTGCCTCTGCGCGAACGCCATTTTGCTGGTTCAAGAATGTATCAGCAAACCATTCCGGTTCAATTGTAAGTAGATGTAAAAAGCTCCATCATTTAATTTAAACAATATAAATTACGCAACTATTTTTATTGTTAGATTATTTGAAAGTTAGTTCAGAATGCATCTATCTTCAGAGCCCGACAGCGGCATCGCCGCGTTAACAATCGTGGCGCAATTGTCCGGCATTGCGGCCAGTGCCGATCGTCTACAGCACTTATCCGGCGACACCGGAACGGCCGACGCCATCACGCTCGTACGTCTGGCGCGTCTGCTCACCCTCAAGGCCAGACTGATTTCGAGCTGTATCCACCGGCTGCCCCAAACGCCCTTGCCCGCTATCGCCGAACTCAGCGACGGCACATTTGTGGTGCTCGCCAAGTGCACCACCGACGCCGTATTGCTGCACGACGAGAACCAGCGACGCACTTTCCAGCTTACCATCGCGCAATTCGAGCAGTGCTGGTCTGGCCGGCTGATCCTGATCACGTCCCGCGCCATGCTTGCGCAGGGTGTCGGGAAATTCGATATGTCATGGTTCATTCCTTCCATCGTCAAATATCGCAAGCAATTTCTGGAAGTGCTCACCGGCTCGTTCTTCCTACAATTATTTGGCCTGGTGTCGCCGCTTCTCATGCAAGTGATCATTGACAAAGTGCTGGTGCATAAGTCGATGTCTACCCTGGATGTGCTGGCGTTCGGCTTGGTCACCATCGCCGTCTTTGAAGTACTACTGGGCGGCTTGCGCACCTACGTCTTCAGCCACACCACGAACCGGATGGATGTCGAACTGGGAAGCCGCCTGTTCAACCATCTGCTGGGCCTGCCGCTTGCCTACTTTCAAGCCCGGCGCGTGGGCGACAGCGTGGCCCGTGTCCGCGAGCTGGAAAATATCCGCAACTTCCTGACCGGGAATGCGCTGACGGTGGCGATGGATTTAGTGTTTACGCTAATATTTTTTGGCGTCATGCTGTCTTACTCAGGCTTACTGACTCTGGTCGTATTCCTTTCCTTGCCCTGTTATATCGTCCTGTCAGTGGTGGTGACGCCTGCTTTAAAGGCGCGCCTCGACGAAAAATTCCGACGCAGTGCGGAAAACCAGTCTTTTTTGGTGGAGTCGGTAACAGGAGTCGAAACCATCAAATCAATGGCTGTCGAGCCGCTGATGCAGCGTAAGTGGGAAAACCAGCTGGCGGCTTACGTTTCCATCGCTTTCAAGGCTTCCCAGCTGTCCAACACAGCCAGCCAAGTCGCGGCATTGATCAGCAAATTGACCACGGCCGCACTGCTGTGGTTCGGCGCCAAACTGGCCATCGACGGTGCCCTGTCGGTTGGTGAGCTGATCGCATTCAACATGTTGGCCGGCAGGGTTAGCGCGCCGGTACTACGGCTGGCGCAACTTTGGCAAGACTTCCAGCAAGTGCGGCTGTCAATGAATCGCCTGGGCGACATTCTAGATAACAAAACCGAATCAGGCGCTACGTCGGGCCAGACAGCGATGCCACCCGTCAAAGGTGACATCGTGTTTGACCGCGTGGTGTTCCGCTATCGTCCAGATGGACCCGAAATTCTGCGCGGCATGTCTTTAAGCGTGCAAGCGGGCTCGGTGATCGGTATCGTCGGTCCCTCGGGTTCCGGCAAAAGCACGCTGACCAAGCTGATTCAACGGCTCTACTCCCCGGAGCAAGGCCGCGTGCTGATCGACGGCATGGACCTTGCCATGCTCGATCCCGTCTCCCTGCGGCGCCAGATCGGCACGGTTTTGCAAGAAAACATGCTATTCAAAGGCACGGTGCGCGACAACATCGCCTTTGCCTCGCCCGGGATGTCATTTGATAAAGTAGTGTTGGCAGCAGAACTGGCAGGCGCCCATGAGTTCATATTAGAACTGGCACAAGGCTACGACACCGAGCTGGGTGAACGCGGCATGGGCTTATCGGGCGGGCAACGACAACGGATTGCCATTGCAAGAGCGCTGGCAACCAACCCAAAAATTCTCATCTTTGATGAAGCGACCTCGGCGCTGGACGCCGAATCCGAGACCATCATTCAACGCAATATGAAAAAAATCTGCGCTGGGCGCACTGTCTTTATCATTGCGCACCGCTTGTCGTCGGTGCGCATTGCACAGCGCATCATTACGGTAGAAAAGGGCCAAATCGTCGAAGAAGGAACGCACGAGCAATTGCTGCAACGACGCGGTCGCTATGCCTCTCTTTGGCAGCATCAGACGGGGCACATCCATGCTGCCTGATTCGCTACGCAAGGCATTTTTCATTGCTCAAGCCGCGTTGCTCGCCGAGAGAAAGCGCATCAAAGCAGTTCGACGTCAACGCGATGAAATTGAATTTTTACCTGCCGCCCTGGAGGTATTGGAAACCCCGGTGTCGCCGGTCGGCCGCGCACTGATGTGGGCCTTGATGCTGCTGTTTACCATTGCACTGCTGTGGTCAATCATTGGCAAGGTCGATATCGTCGCTGTTGCACAGGGAAAAGTCGTCCCCGATGGCCAGAGCAAAGTGGTCCAGCCTTTGGATACCGGCATCGTCAAGGCGATTCTGGTGGAGAACGGCCAGCATGTGGCGCGAGGCCAAGTCTTGCTTGAACTGGACCCGACCCAGGCCGCCGCCGACGTTGGCAAATCCAAGACCGCGCGCATAGACGCCATGCTCGCTGCCGCGCGTGCGCAAGCCTTGCTGGACGCCCAACAATCGCACCGGGCGCCAGAAGTCAGTAGAGTAGTGGACGCAGCCCAAAACCGGCAACGCGATACCCAAGGGCTGGCCGAGGGAGCGTTCGCAGAATACCACAGCAAGCTTACGGCGCTGCATGCCGAGTTGCTAAAACGCGAGCAAGAGCTGCAAACCAGCCAGCATAAGATCGCCAGCTTGCAGCAAACCGCGCCGATGGCGTCGGCCCTGGCGGCAGATTACAAAACTTTGCTGACACAAAATTATGTATCCCGCCACGCTTACCTCGATAAAGAGCAAACCCGTATCCAGCAAGAGCAAGATCTGGCAGCCCAGCAAAGCTACGCCAAGGAACTGGAGGCAACCATTATGGAACAACGGCAGAACATCGAAACAGCCGCTGCCCAATTCCGTCGCGAGCAACTCGATGCCTTAAATCAGGCTCAGCAACAACTGGCGCAGATGCGCGGCGACGAGGCCAAGTCCGAACAAAGGCAGAGCCAGACCCATTTGACAGCGCCGGTAGCCGGAACAGTGCAGCAACTCGCGGTCCATACCGCAGGCGGCGTGGTAACAGCGGCGCAGCAATTGCTGGTGCTGGTACCTGACGATGCCGGGCTGGAAATTGAGGCGCAAATTCTCAACCAGGACATAGGTTTCGTACGAGCGGGTCAGGAAGCGGCGATCAAGCTCGATACGTTTCCATACACGCATTACGGCACGCTACCGGGAAAATTAATGTCGATTTCGCAAGATGCTGTGAAGGATGACAAGCTTGGATTGATCTACCCGGCGCGCATCAAGCTGTTGCATAACACAATTGTCAGCGAAGGCAGACGCGTGATACTGACGCCAGGCATGGCTGGTTCGATTGAAATTAGAACCGAGCAGCGCAGGATTATCGAGTATTTACTGACCCCTTTGTTGAAGTACCGGCATGAATCAATGCGGGAAAGGTAGATAGCGATAAAGATGTAAGCAAGATACGATTTCAAAGTTGACGCTAATAAAGTTACTCGTCAATCGGTGGCATTATCTAAAAAATTTAAAAAGGATGAAAATGAAAATTACACAATCTGGAGCAGACTTATCTATGACGAAATTCAGCGCTAGTGTTGATATCGCGGGAAAATATTTTAACAAATTTGGAATTCGTGGGATTTCCAAAAAAGAATTGAATCGACTGTCGGCCCTGAGCGCAACTGCATTGATCGGCATCTCATCCATGGCAAGTGCTCAGCCTACCAATTCGCCACCCCAAGTCCCGGTCAACTCGATAAGCACGAGCGCTACTACCCAGACTATTAAACCCGCATTACAAAAACTGCTGTACACCATGAGCGATGTAACTGCTGGCGGTGCCATCATCGATGTATTAATTAACTCATCGTCGCTGCTTACTACGTATAACGACTTAGCAGAAGGCAAGAATGGTGTAAAGCGCCTCGTGAGAATTGATTACAATCCCGATCCTGACGACATCACCGGCGGCTATAACCGCAACACCAGTGTACTGCACGTAGGCTTAGGTGCAATTACAAAGTCGACCATCAATCGCGCTATTGATCCCTTAAAATTAAGTAATCTTATGGGCCATGCGGGGCAGCATGAAATTTATGCGAATACCATGGCGGTTACCAAGCAAAAATTCGACGATGCCGTTAATAAAATGGCTGCGTCAGGCGGTGATGCGCCGCACGACTACACGAATATTTTGAAGGTAAATCAAGAAGCCACCTTGCTTGATGAGGGCAAAGCTGACATCGCAGGCTGGAATGCCGCAGTGCAGTATCACGCGCAAACACTGGGACATCCATTAACGAAATCGGACATCGGGGCTGTCGCAAACGACCTCAAGATTTTGCATTTTTTCGATGCGGAAGGAAATATCGATTCAAGCCGTTTTGCCGTTGACCCGGAAAATCCTGGGCAGATCCTGGCAACCGACGCCAGCACCGTTTCCAGTGCCGCAGCGCAGATAGCTACGATGCGCTTCCGGGTAGGGATTGATGGGTAAATGTCAGGACCAGCTTGTTTAGCACTCATATAAAGAAATCGCTTATAACCCCATTGATCAAAACACCTAAGCAATTCTTCCAAAAACTTCATTTTTGGACAGATTGTCCATGAAATCAAAGGAATTCGGAACATGTTTCTCAAAAAATCGCTGTCCGCCCTAGGTAGCTTGGCGCTTTCCAGCATGCTTACTACAGTAAGCGCACAAACTCTCGATACACCACCTTCAAAGATATCGTCCAACCTAAAGAGCCTCCCTGTGACAATACCTGACTCACCACAAGAAATGTGGTCCCGCATTCTTTTGCTACTCAAAAAAAACGGGGGATTTACCACCAAAACTGAGGTGGAGCAGACATTTGGGCTGCGCTTTACGCGTACTGATATCGATGATGAAAAACAGGTACCGCGTCTTGGTGCACAATTTTTTCATGATTTCGAGCAAGAGATCCCTGTCTTGGGCCTAGTATCCATGGGGTTGTTTGAGGACCCGAAGAAAATTCAACTCACTATCGAGTGGGGTCCCATTAGGGCCGAGCTACCGGGCTGCTTGAAACTTGAAGCAGTAACCGCCGACTTAACTGCGCTGGGTTATTTACCAGGAGGCCGAACGTTTATGCCCGGAACAAGCGGGCAACACTTTTATCGAGCGGAAGATTTAGCTCGTTCAAAAAAAACAGGAGAAGATATTAGTTTTATGCCAGGAGCGTCTTATGTCGGAGTCGGTATGCCGAATCAATTTAGTCAATGCGTCATCAGATTTTTTGCATTGATTTCACTTCATTAAAAATTATTATAATTTTATATATTTATCCTTCATAATATTGAACCATGACAAATCCTAATATTAGTCCTGCCTTACAAAAACTTCTGAATTCGATAATTGATGTAACTGGTCGCAATGCCATTACCATGTCGCTGAACAATTCGCCAACTCTACTAAGTACCTATAACGATTTAGCCAATGGGAGCAATGGTGCAAAGATGCTCTCGAAAATTGAATATAATCCCAATGTCAAAGACAGCACGGGCGGCTACGACCCCAACACTAGCGTCCTGCACATGGGCTTGGGATGGGTTGAGAATTC
>JAYVUV010000003.1:0-20804 GCA_043787615.1 Janthinobacterium sp.
AGCGCGGCCTGTATCAGTGCGAGCGGCTTTTGTTTCAGGCATGATGGGCGCTCGTCGACTTTCCGGGGGCCGTCATGCGCTATGTCGCACTATTCACAACACTCATCCTGCTGGCCGGCCTGGGCGGCTGTGCCGGCTTGTTCGCGCCGCCGCCCCAGCCGGGCGAGCCGCTGGCGGCCGTCACGGCCAAGCTGGGCCGGCCCGGCGCGGTCCACCAGGTGGAGGGCGACAGCGTGCTCGAATACGCCAGCGCCCCGTATGGCCAAACCACGTATATGGCACGCATCGGCGCCGACGGCCGCTTGAAATCCTACGAACAAGTACTGACCAGCGAGAAATTCGGCAGCATCAAGGTCGGCAAAGCCACCAAGCAAGACGTGCTGCGCATCATCGGCCACCCGGCCGAAACCGCATATTTATCGCTATCGGACCTGGAGGTGTGGTCCTACCGCTACAAGGAATCGGGCGCCTGGGATTCGATGATGCATGTGCATTTCGACCGCGCCGGCATCGTGCGCATGATGATGAACGGCCCCGATCCGCTGCACGAGGAGCGGCGCGGGTTTTTCCGCTAGCACGCGCTACAACTGGGGATTGACGCGCTCGATCTTCGAGTGCAACTTGTTGAGCGCGGCCAGGTAAGCCTTGGCCGAGGCCACCACGATGTCGGGGTCGGCGCCCACGCCATTGACGATGCGCCCGCTTTTCGACAGCCGCATCGTCACCTCGCCCTGGGACTGGGTGCCGCTGCTGATGGCGTTGATCGAAAACAGCACCAGTTCGGCGCCGCTGGCCACTTCGCTTTCGATGGCGTTGACGGTGGCGTCGACCGGGCCGTCGCCCTTGGCCTCGCAGCGGTACTCCTTGCCGTCCATGGCGAACACCACGGTGGCGGTCGGAATCTCGCCCGTCTCCGAGCGCTGGGCCAGCGACACGTAACGATAGTATTCCTTGTCCTGGGCTTGGCGGCCGTCGCTGACCAGGGCCATGATGTCTTCGTCGAATATGTCCGATTTGCGGTCGGCCAATTCCTTGAAGCGGGCGAACGCGTCGTTCACTTCCGCCTCGGAAGTCAGTTCGATGCCCAGCTCGTGCAAGCGCTGTTTGAACGCGTTGCGACCGGATAATTTGCCGAGCACGATCTTGTTGGCCGACCAGCCCACGTCCTCGGCGCGCATGATTTCATAGGTCTCGCGCGCCTTCAAGATGCCGTCTTGATGGATGCCGGAGGCGTGGGCGAAGGCGTTGGCGCCCACCACCGCCTTGTTCGGCTGCACGGCGAAACCGGTGATTTGCGACACCATCTTGGAAGCGGCCACGATCTGGGTGGTGTCGATCCCCACTTCCAGATTGTAATACGCGGCCCGGGTGCGCACCGCCATCACCACTTCCTCCAGCGCGGTGTTGCCGGCGCGCTCGCCCAAGCCGTTGATGGTGCATTCGATCTGGCGCGCGCCGCCTATCATCACGCCGGCCAGGGAATTGGCCACCGCCAGCCCCAGGTCGTTATGGCAATGCACCGACCAGATCGCCTTGTCGGAATTGGGGATGCGCTCGCGCAAGCGCTTGATGGTTTGGCCGAAAATCTCCGGCACCGCGTAACCGACCGTGTCGGGGAAATTGATGGTGGTGGCGCCCTCGGCGATCACCGCCTCCAGCACCCGGCACAGGAAATCCTCGTCCGAGCGGCTGCCGTCCTCCGGGCTGAATTCCACGTCGTCGGTGAATTGGCGGGCGTAGCGCACGGCGCTCTTGGCTTGTTCCAGCACTTGCTCGGGCAACATGCGCAACTTCATTTCCATGTGCAACGGGGAAGTGGCGATAAAGGTGTGGATGCGCTTGCGCTCGGCCGGCGCCAGGGCTTCGGCGGCGCGCGCGATATCGCGCTCGTTGGCGCGCGAGAGCGAGCAAATGGTCGATTCGCGCACGATGCCGGCGATCGCCTTGATCGATTCGAAGTCGCCCGGCGAGGCAGCCGCGAAGCCGGCCTCGATCACGTCCACCTTCATGCGTTCGAGCTGGCGCGCGATGCGGATTTTTTCTTCCCGCGTCATCGAGGCGCCGGGCGATTGCTCGCCGTCGCGCAAGGTGGTGTCGAAAATAATGAGGCGGTTCGGATGGCTCATGACGGCTCCTGATCAAATGGTAAATGGCGTTTAGTGTAGTGCTACATTCTTGTTGCAGCATAAAAACGTGTCTTTGCACGCCATGCGTCGTTGCCCATCCTCGCGATAGCTCGCTATCGCTGCGGTGGACGCCTAGCCTGACGCGCAAATCCACTATTTTTATTCGCTGCAACAAGAACGCAACACTACACTAGCGCCGTTCGCTCTGGTCGACCGGGGCGCTGTCGGTCTGAATGATGCTGACCGGCTTGCCCTTGGCCATGCGCCAGAAAAACACGGCATAACCGGAGATGCCGTACAAAACAAACAGGGAAAACAAGACCTTGGGCGGATCGATCGACACTAAAACAAACATCAGCGCGATCAAAATCACCGCGATGAAGGGCACCGATTTGCGGAAATTGACATCCTTGAAGCTGTAGAACGGCACATTGGTGACCATGGTCAAGCCGGCGAACAGGGCGATGGCCCAAGAGACCCAGGACAAGGTGCGCCCCGGCACCTCCAAGTCCACCATCAGCAAGATGAAGCCGCTGACGATGGCCGCCGCCGCCGGGCTGGGCAAGCCCTGGAAGAAACGTTTATCGACCACTTCGATATTGGTGTTGAAACGGGCCAGGCGCAGGGCGCCACAGGCGCAATACACGAAGGCGGCCAGCCAACCCATTTTACCCAAGCCTTGGAGCGACCATTCGTACATGACCAAGGCCGGCGCGGCGCCGAAGGACACCATGTCCGACAAACTATCGTATTGGGCGCCGAATTCGCTCTGGGTATGGGTCAGGCGGGCGATGCGACCGTCCAGGCCGTCCAATATCATGGCGATGAAAATGGCCCAGGCCGCGTGCTCGAAGCGATGGTCCATGGCCATCACGATGGCATAGAAACCGCAAAACAAGGCGGCCGTGGTGAAGGCGTTGGGCAAGAGATAGATGCCGCGCCGGCGCACCGGGCCTTTGCCGGCGCCGGCCACGACAGGCTGGCGCGCGAACTTGCTAAAACGCGCCAGACGCGATGCCTTGGCTTTCGGGGCGGCCGATTTGGCGCGACGACGGGGGAAATTTGCCATATGGTTCCAGTTCAAAGCGGGTGAGAGTGCGCCGTTATTGCCGCGACCGGCCGCCAGCGGCGGCCGACGACGATGCCCTGAGCATGCCGCCGGCAGCGGTCGCCATTCTGCCACTATTATAAGGGAGAGCACGGCAAAACCACGGCGCGGCCTGCGTGGCCCGGCCTGCGTGGCCCGGCCTGCGTGGCCCTACTTAAAGCGCAGCTTTCCAACCAGTCGCATCTGGAGCGTGGTCTCGCCCGGCTCGAAGCTCGGTTCCGGCACTTCGGTCTGGGCGCTCTTCATCATCGCGCTGCGCGCCATCATGGGCGGCGCGGCGCCCGCGTCGTTGCCGCCCGCGTAATTGCCGCTACCCTCGAAGTCGACCGTGTCGAGCACGGCGTCGGACAGCTTGCGGCCCATGGCGGCGGCGATGGCGGCCATGCGTTCGTTCAAGTTTTGATAGGTGGCGGCGATGCGCTGCTCGTCGAGTTTCTTGGTCGCTTCCGGCGACAAGCCGAATTGCAAGCCGTTCAGGGCCAGGATGGCTTGGGCCGCCGCCACCGTCTTGGGCAAGGCCGCCAGATTGGTGGTTTTCACTTGCAGATACTGGCCCACGCGCCAGGCGGTCGGCACCCGCACCTTGGGCAGGTTGCCGTTGGGCAGAGGACGCTCTTCCGGATACACGGGATAGGTGTAATACCCTTCCGTCTTCAAGACGGCCTGGGGATCGGCCTTTTTGACCAGCTCGATGCCCTTGTTCATTTTTTGATTGACGCGCGCGGCCGCGGCCGCCTTGTCCTTGTCTTGCTCTTCGATCGCCAGGGTGGCGACCGCTTGATCGTTGGCTTGGCGCACTTCGCCATAAGCGGGCACCACCACCAGGGTGCCGGCGGTGGGCAAGGACTCGGCCAGGGCGGACAGCGGCAGCGTCAGCGCCGCCAACACGGACAAGGCGATACCGGCCGGCAGCACAGAATTGAGGACTTTCATGGCAATCTCCATCGTCGAAAAAGCGAATGGGGCACACATGCCCCATTCATTACGCGAACCAGTCATGCTGGATGTGAGTCAACTGTACCTGAAATAGCGCCCGCTTCCCGTCAAAGTCACAAATGGTTGCAATGGTTTCAATGATCGCCATCGCGCCGCCGGCGAACCGGCGGCGCGCGGATTTAGTTCTTCGACTGATCGACCAGTTTGTTTTTGGCGATCCACGGCATCATCGCGCGCAGCTTGCCGCCCACTTCTTCGATTTGATGCTCGGCCGTCAAGCGGCGGCGCGAAATCAGGGTCGGCGCGCCGGCCTTGTTTTCCAGGATGAAGCTCTTGGCGTATTCGCCGGTCTGGATGTCTTTCAAGACTTGACGCATGGCGTCCTTGGTGGCCGAGGTGACGATCTTCGGTCCGGTCACGTATTCGCCGTATTCGGCGTTGTTGGAGATCGAGTAATTCATGTTGGCGATGCCGCCTTCATAGATCAAGTCGACGATCAATTTCAACTCGTGCAGGCACTCGAAATACGCCATTTCCGGCGCGTAACCGGCTTCCACCAGGGTTTCGAAACCGGCTTTGACCAATTCCACGGCGCCGCCGCACAGCACGGCTTGCTCGCCGAACAGATCGGTTTCAGTTTCTTCGCGGAAGTTCGTTTCGATGATGCCGGCCCGGCCGCCACCGTTGGCCGAGGCGTAGGACAGCGCGATGTCGCGCGCCTGGCCCGATTTGTCTTGGTAGACGGCGATCAAATGGGGCACGCCGCCGCCTTGGGCGTAAGTGCCGCGCACGGTGTGGCCCGGCGCTTTCGGCGCGATCATGATCACGTCCAGGTCGGCGCGCGGCACCACTTGGCCGTAATGCACATTGAAACCGTGGGCGAAGGCCAGCACGGCGCCTTGCTTGGCGTGGGGCGCCACGTTCTCATTGTAGACCTGGGCGATGTTTTCATCCGGCAGCAGGATCATGATGATGTCGGCGGCCTTGACCGCTTCATCGACTTCGGCCACTTTCAAGCCGGCGTTTTGCACCTTGGCCCACGACGCGCCACCCTTGCGCAAACCGACCGTGACATTGATGCCCGAATCGTTCAAATTTTGTGCGTGGGCATGGCCTTGCGAACCGTAACCGATGATGGCGACGTTTTTGCCTTTGATCAGGGAGAGGTCGCAATCTTTATCGTAAAAAACTTTCATGGTATTTCCTATTATGTATGGTGTGAAATGATAAAACGTGTGTGACTGGCCTAGACTTTGAGGATGCGCTCGCCTCGGCCGATGCCGGAACCGCCGGTGCGCACCGTTTCCAGGATCGAGGCGCGGTCGATCGAGTCGATGAAGGCGTCCAGCTTGCCTTTATTGCCGGTCAGTTCGATGGTGTAGGTTTTTTCGGTGACATCGATGATGCGGCCGCGGAAGATGTCGGCGGTGCGCTTCATTTCCTCGCGCTCCTTGCCGACGGCCCGCACCTTGATCAGCATCAACTCGCGCTCGATATGGGCGCCCTCGGTCAAATCGACCACCTTGACCACCTCGATCAAGCGGTTCAAATGCTTGGTGATTTGCTCGATGATGTCGTCCGAGCCGCTGGTGACGATGGTCATGCGCGACAGGGTGGCGTCCTCGGTCGGCGCCACGGTCAAGGTTTCGATGTTGTAACCGCGGGCCGAAAACAGCCCGACCACGCGCGACAAGGCGCCCGCTTCGTTTTCCAGCAAGACAGAAATAATATGTCGCATCTTATAAGTCCTCCGAACCCAGCAGCATTTCGGAGAGGCCCTTGCCGGCTTTCACCATCGGCCACACGTTTTCCGACTGGTCGGTAATGAAATTCATGAACACCAGCCGGTCTTTCATGCCAAACGCTTCCTTGAGCGCGCCATCGACGTCGCCCGGCTTCTCGATTTTCATGCCGACGTGGCCATAGGCCTCGGCCAGCTTTTCGAAATCGGGCAGCGAATCCATATACGATTCGGAATAGCGGCCGCCGTAATCGATTTGCTGCCATTGCCGCACCATGCCGAGGAAGCGGTTGTTGAGCAAAATGATTTTCGGCGTCAAGTGATACTGTTTACAAGTCGCCAATTCCTGGATGCACATCTGGATCGAACCCTCGCCCGTGATGCAGGCCACGGTGGCGTCCGGATTGGCCATCTGCACGCCCATGGCGTAAGGCAAGCCCACCCCCATGGTGCCCAGGCCGCCGGAATTGATCCAGCGTCGCGGCTTGTCGAAGCGATAATATTGGGCCGCCCACATTTGATGCTGGCCCACGTCGGAGGTGATGAAGGCGTCGCCGCCGGTCAATTGCCACACCTTTTCGACCACCGACTGCGGCTTGATCAGCAAGTCGGAACCGGCGTATTTCAGGCAGTCGCGGCCGCGCCATTCGGCGATTTGTTGCCACCACTGCTTCAGGGCCGGCGTGTTGACCTTGCCTTCGCCCTTGGCTTCGGCGGCGTCGAGCTGAGCCAACAATTCGATCAGCACATCCTTGACGTTGCCGACGATAGGGATGTCGACCTTGACCCGTTTCGAGATCGACGAGGGGTCGATATCGACGTGGATGATCTTGCGCGGATGCGAGGCGAAATGTTTCGGGTTGCCGATCACGCGGTCGTCGAATCTAGCGCCGATGGCGATCAGCACGTCGCAGTGCTGCATCGCCATGTTGGCTTCGTAGGTGCCGTGCATGCCGGGCATGCCGACGAACTTGTCGCTCGAGGCGCGGTAGCCGCCCAAGCCCATCAGGGTATTGGTGCAGGGGAAACCGAGCTTGTCGACCAGACGGTTCAATTCGGGCGCGGCATGGGCCAGGATCACGCCGCCGCCGGTGTAGATCATGGGCCGTTCCGCTTGCAGCAGCAATTGCACCGCCTTGCGGATTTGGCCCGAATGGCCCTTGTCGACCGGACGGTAGGAGCGCATTTCGACTTCCTTCGGGTACTCGAACACGCACTTGTGCATGCTGATATCCTTGGGAATATCGACCAGCACCGGCCCCGGGCGTCCGGTGCGGGCGATGAAAAACGCTTTTTTGACGGTGGCGGCCAGGTCCTTGACATCCTTGACCAGGAAATTATGCTTGACCACCGGGCGCGTGATGCCGACCGTGTCGCATTCCTGGAAGGCGTCCTGGCCGATCGCGTGGCTGGGCACCTGGCCGGAAATGACCACCATCGGGATCGAATCCATATAGGCGGTCGACAAGCCGGTGACCGCGTTGGTGACGCCGGGGCCGGAAGTGACCAGGGCCACGCCGACCTTGTTCGAGCTGCGCGAATAGGCGTCGGCGGCGTGCACGGCGGCCTGCTCGTGGCGCACCAGGACATGCTGAAATTTATTCTGCTGGAAAATCGCGTCGTAGATGTACAGGACCGCTCCGCCCGGATAGCCAAAGACGTGCTCGACGCCCTCTTCGGCCAGGCAGCGCACCAAAATTTCGGCGCCCGTGATCGGTAAGGATGATGCGGATGTTGCGGATGTTGCGGGTGCCGCGGAGATTGCTGACGATGATGACGATGCCGGACTTACTGCTTCGTTGTTCATGACACATTCCTTTCAAGGTCCATTGGAGATTGATCGGATGCTCTTTCCTGACGAAGTGCGCGCCGCCACAGTGCCCCTGCTTCCCTTCTTTCTGCGGTCGCGACATTTCTATGGGTAGCCGTAGATACCTGACAAAATGCCACTTAACGCAACTCGTTCGGCTGGAGTTTCTGTAGCGCTGACACGAACCTCTCGCGCTTGTGGCGCGGGTTGGAGCAAACTGCCTACATATGAAAGCGCGTCTGTTGCGGCTGGCGTTGTGTGCCGATCGCAAGCAGACCATACGGCTTCGGGGTGTGCAAAGCGTCCATTACGGTACTTCCTCGCACCGTTTTGGTCAAGGCAAATTATCCTAAATCTGCCCGCGCGGCCAGAAATGCAGGAAAAAACCTGCAAATCCAGGTAAATTTTGCTAGCATGCGCTCAGTTCGAAAAAGCCGCCCACGCGGCCCTTGTCGCACCCAGGTCACGTCCTGGTGCCCCTAATCCTATCGCAGCCCCGGCAGCCCGCTCCACTCGCATGGCCACAGACAAAGAACTATCCGATTTCCTAGAACATGTCGAACGGCGCGCCTTCAAACAAGCCGTGTACGCGGTGCGCAAAGACGAATCCGCCCTCGATATCGTGCAAGACGCGATGATCAAACTCGCCGAAAAATACGGCGACAAGCCGGCCGCCGAGCTGCCGATGCTGTTTCAGCGTATATTACAAACCACCATCCTCGATTACTTCCGGCGCGAAAAGGTGCGCAACACCTGGGTCAGTCTTTTTTCCGGCCTGAGCCCGTCCGGCGACGAACACGAAGACTTTGATATACTCGATTCGTACGAGGCTGAGGCTGGCTCGGAAGCGTCCGAATCGAGTGCCGACAAGGTCGAGCGCATGCAAATGCTCGAATTGATCGACGAAGAGGTACAAAAGCTCCCCGCGCGTCAACGGGAAGCCTTCCTCATGCGTTACTGGCAGGACATGGACGTGGCTGAAACAGCCGAAGCGATGGGATGCTCGGAGGGCAGCGTCAAAACGCATTGCTCTCGTGCAACACACGCCCTCGCCGAATCGCTCAAAGCCAAGGGAATTAACTTATGAATACCGATGATCTCAATTTCGCTTACAAAGTGCGGCATGCGCTAAACGAAACGCTGGACCATTTGCCGCCCGCCACCACGGACCGCCTGGCCTCCGCGCGTCGGCTCGCGCTGGCCCGCAAGAAGGCGCACGCGGCCGCGCCGCGCCAGGGCATGCTGGCACGCTGGGCGGCCCGTTTCGCGGCGCAACCGGCCTGGGTCGGCCGCATGAGCGTGGCGGTGCCGCTGCTGGCCTTGGCCGCCGGCATGGTCGGGGTCTACCAATTCGAACAGGAACAACGCATCGCCGATCTGGCCGAGCTGGACGCGGCCGTGTTGTCGGACGAGTTGCCGCTGTCGGCCTATCTGGATCACGGCTTTAACGCCTACCTCACGACGAAACGCGAACAATAAACATGATTCGTATCAAGGCGCGCGCTGTTTTGCTGGCTCTGGCCGGTCTGGCCCTGGGTGGCGCGGCCTGGGGCGGCGTGACGCAGCCGGCCGTGCCGGTCGCGGCCACCGCGGTGGCGGCCACCACGGTCGCGGCCACGCCGCTGGTCGCGCTCACGCCGACCGCGCCGGCTTCGGCAGCGTCGTCGGCCGTCGCCGCCTCGGGAGCCGCCGCCTCGGCCGGCGCCGTCAAGGCATCGGCGCCGAAAGCGGTCGCCCCCGTCAAGCCGGCCGGCAACCCGGCCTGGAGCGCGCTGAGCAAACCGCAGCAAGAAGCCTTGATGCCGCTGGCCGGCGAGTGGGACAAGCTCGACGCGCTGCGCAAACAAAAATGGCTCGAAATCGCCAACCGTTACGCGTCGATGAAGCCGGACGAACAGCAACGGGTGCACGAACGCATGCGCGAATGGATCAAGCTCACGCCGGACGAGCGCCGCCTGGTGCGGGAAAACTACGCCCGCGCGAAAAAGATCGAACCGAGTCAAAAGTCGGCCCAGTGGGAACAATATCAGCAGTTGCCCGACGAGCAAAAGAAAAAGTTGGCCGCCGACGCCGCCGTCAAGAAGCAAGTGACCAATTTGCCATCCACCTCGCAAAGCAAGGCCAGCACCATCGCGCCGATCAAGTCCGGCGCGGCGCAAGCGGCCGCCAGTCACAACATGGTGCCGGCGCCGGCCACGCCGGGCGCCGCGACCGGCGGCAACCCCGGCGTGGTGCCGCCCGCCATACCGGCGCCGGCCGTCGCGCCCGCCGCCGCCTCAGCCACCGCGCCAGCCAATGCAAAATAGCAGCCCGGGCATCGCCGCCCCGTCCATCGCGCGCCGCTTGATCTCGATGGTGTACGAAGCGCTGCTGCTGTTCGCGGTGGTGTTTCTGGCCGGCCTGGTGTTCGATGTCGCCACCCAAAGCCGGCAAGCGCTCACTTACCGCCACGCCCGCCAATTCCTGCTGTTTTTGGTGATGGCCGCCTACTTCATCCATTTCTGGAGCCGCGAAGGCCAAACCCTGGCCATGAAAACCTGGCGCATCCAGCTGGTCGTACCCGGCCACAGCCGGGTGCCGGTACGCGCGGCCGCCGCGCGTTACTTGCTGGCCTGGATGTGGTTTCTGCCCGCCTTGGTGCTCAATTACGTGGCCGACTACAAAACCTGGACCGAACTGGCGGTGATGGCGGCCGGCATGGCGCTGTGGGCCGCCACGGCCTTGTTCACCGGCGACGGACAATTCCTGCACGATAAACTGGCCGGCACCCGGCTGGTGCAACTGCCCAAGCTGCCGAAGAAAGAAAAAGCCGCCCCGGCGGCGCCACATTCGGCCTGAACCGGCAGCGGCCGGGCCGGCGCGCGCGCCGCGTCCGATCGGCTTACCCCGCGCCGGCCTCCCTCGCCTTCCCCGCCCCGCTTTTCATATAGTGCAATAAAACAACGCCGGCGCGCCATCGAAACAGCTCCTGCCGAGCACGCATTAATATTTGCAAAATTACCATACAAGTATTGTCCCAGGACAAAGAAATTTTGATACCATACCCATTCTCGTGGTTACGGCGCGCCCGCGCCGCACGGTCACTCAACTCGATCCCGCATGAATAATGTCATACGTTCGCTCTACGACTTGATCCAAGGCCGGCAGCACAACCGCATTTTGCGGATCGCCTTTCCCCATAACGACGCGCCCGCCTCCAGCTTTCTCGTGAATCGGCTCGACGGCGCCGAAAGCTTGTCGCGCGACTTCGAATTCACGGTGGAATTGCTGTGCGACAACGCCAACGTTGCGCTCAAGGATATGCAGGGCAAGCTGCTCAGCATCGAGCTGGTACGCGGCGACGGCACGCTGCGCTATTTCACCGGCTATGTGTTCAGCTTCCAGCGCAAAAAATCGGACGGCGGGATCACCTACTACGAAGCGCGACTGGGTCCGTGGCTCAAGTTTCTGAGCGCGCGTAAAGACAATTACTTATTCCACCGCAAGACCCTGCGCGAACAGACCGACAGCATCTTCGCCGACTATGGGGCCTATCCCGATTGGGATTGGCGCGTGAGCGGCGAAGAGTTGCCCATGACCGAAGCGTGCCAGTTCGACGAAACCGATTTCAATTATCTGAGCCGGCGCTGGGAAGCGGCCGGCTTGTTGTATTGGTATGAGCACAGCGCCAAGGGCCATAAACTGGTGGTGACCGACGACTCCACCGTGGCCGCGCCGATCGACGGCGGCGGCAGCGTGCGTTTTCAGCGCCATGGCGGCATCAAGGAAGAAGACGGGATCGACCAATGGGCGCCGGTGCGCCACTTCGCGCCATCCAGCGTGGCCGTGAGCAGTTTCAACTTCAAGAGCCCGACCCCGGCCGACGTGACGGTGCCGACCTTGTCCAAGCAAGGCGACGTGCCCTCCATCGAATCCTACGAATACGCCGGCGGCTACGGCTTCAAGAACATGCAGGACGGCGACACGCTCGGTCAGCTGCGCATGGAGGAAATCGAGGGCCAAAGCAAGTATTACGAGGCCGAAGGCAACAACCGCTTCGGTTTGCCCGGCCGCTCGCTGCAACTGCTCGACCATTTCGATTTCAATCCCTTCGGCGAGCGCAAGGCGGCCGACAACGATTTCCTGATCCTGGCCATCGCGCATTCGGCCAGCAATAATTATCTGAGCCAATCCGACGAGGGGCCGCGTTACCGCAACCGCATGACGTGCACGCGCAAGAGCGTGCCGTGGCGCCCGGGCCGCGATTTCAACAGCGTCAACACGCGCATCCTGGCGCCGCAAACCGCGATCGTGGTCGGCCCGTCCGGTCCCGACAGCATTCATACCGACGAATATGGCCGCATCCGCGTGCAATTCCATTGGGACCGGGTGGGTGGGCGCGATGAACGCAGCTCGGCCTGGATACGGGTGGCCAGCTTGTGGGCCGGCGCCGAATTGGGCAGCTCGGCGATTCCACGGGTGGGCTCGGAAGTGATCGTCCAGTGGTTGGACGGCAATCCGGACCGCCCGATCGTGATCGGCGCGGTGCGCAACGAAGCCAATATGCCGCCGTGGAAATTGTCCACCCAGCAAGCGTTGATGGGTTTGCGCAGCCGGGAATTGGCGCCCCGTCGCGGCAACACGGCCGGCGGACGCGGCAACCATCTGATTTTGGACGACACCAACGCCCACATCCAGGCCCAGCTCAAGAGCGATCATCAGTGCAGCCAACTGTCGCTGGGCCATATCACGCGCATCGAAGACACCGGCGGGCGCAAGGACGCGCGCGGCGAAGGCTGGGAAATGGCCACCAACGCCTGGGGCGTGGCGCGCGCCGCCAAGGGCATGTTGCTCACCACCGAGGCGCGCAAGGACGCCGGCGCGCACGCCAAGGACATGGGCGAGACGGTCTCGCGCTTGACCTCGGCGCGCGACCTGCAAGAAACCCAGGCCGAGTTGGCCGAGCAAAACGGCGCCCAGGAAAAGGACAAGCCCGGTCAACAAGCCGATATCGCCAAGATCTTGCGCGCCCAGAACGAAGCCTTGAAAGGGCGCGGCGCCGGCGCCGAGGACTTCCCCGAGCTGGCCGAGCCCTTATTGGTGCTGGCCAGCCCGGCCGGCATCGCCAGCACCAGCGCGCAATCGACCCATGTGGCCAGCGACCACCATACCGCTTTGAGCGCGGGCAAGAGCGTGTCGATCGCGGCCGGCGAGAGTTTCTTCGCCAGCGTCAAGCAAACCTTGCGCCTGTTCGCCCACAAGGCCGGCATGAAATTGATCGCCGCCGCCGGCGACATCGACCTCAAGGCGCTGTCGGACAATATCAACCTGCTGGCCAAGTTGAACATCACCCACACCGGCAACAAGATCATCATCAACGCCACCGAGGCGGTGGAAATCAATGGCGGCGGCAGTTACGTCAAGTTCAGCGCGGCCGGCATCGAACACGGCAGCAAGGCCGGTTTCGTGGTGCACGCCGACAACCAGTTTTACAAGCCGCAGCAAAGCATCGACGTCAAGCACCAAGCCGACTTCGTCGAAGGCACGGTGAAAAAATACAGCCAGCAGGTGATGGTCGATCCGGCGCTGTGGAAGGTGGCCGGTGCCACCAAGGAAGTCAGCTACAAGTTCATCTCCAACGTGAACACCGTGCTGGGTTCGGGAAAACTCGATGGCGAAGGCAAGTCGAGCCGGCTATTCACCGACATGGCGCAACCGGCCGCGGTCGAGATCGATGTGAACGGCGGCGAATGGAAACAGATGATGACCGATCGCCACGACGAACTGGACGCGCCGCTGAGCGGGGTGGAGGTGGTGTTCGATTATCTCGACCATGACGAGGTGGACGACCTGTCCGATTTGCCCGACGCCGACGATGAACCGGGCCAAGCCGACGCGTAGCGCGCTTCCGGCCCGCCCCATTTTTTGAGAAGACTTTCTTCATGAATCGATTTTCGCCGACTCCACCGGCCCCGTCCCTGTCCCGTATCCTTTTGCTGCTGACGTGCGGCCTGGGCGCGGGCGTGGCCGGCGCCGCGCCCGCCGCCGCCCCCGCCGGCGTGAACTTGACGGCGCCCAATATCGCCTCGAGCATCGCGCACATCAGCAAGTTTGCGGACGGCAATCTGTGCCTGGTGGGGTCGGCCTTCGACCCGGACGGCGACCTCGTCAAGCGTGGCCGCGTGATCGTGTACAACCCGGCCGCTAAAAAAATCGTGTGGCAAAAAACCGTGGACGCGCCCGACGAGCTGGCCCATACCCGCTTCGTTGCCTGCCGCTCGGACGGGAAATATACCTATGTCGGCGCCAATATCGACACCGACACCGAGCGCTCGCGCAGCCACACCTTCGCCTATGTATTCAAGTTCGACGAACACGGCAAGCTGGTGGCCAAGCACAATCTGGTCACCGGCAGCGTCAATTCCCTGGTCTACGATCTCGATCTGGACGGCGGCGGCGTGACCGTGGTCGGCATGGATAGCGGCGAAACCGAGACCGACGAAACCAACGCGATCTATTTCGCCAAACTCGATCCGGCGCTCAAGGCCGCCAAGGTCGTACGTCTGGCTAACGGCGCATACAGCGCGCCAGCGACGGCCAGGCTGTCGAAGGACACGGCCCTGTTGGCCGGTAATTTTTACCCGGCCAGCGTGTCCAAGAGCGCCACCGTGGAAGACTACGCGGTGTCCAAGATCGGCCCCTCGCGCAAGTACCAGTTCAGCGTGCGGCCCCAGCAGGCGCGACCCGATCATATCGCCAGCGCGATCACGCAAGCCGACGAGATCGTCTCGCTTGGCTACACCGGCAACAAGACCCATCTGACGGTGGTCAACGACGACGGCAAGATCGCGCAAGACCTCGAATTCAAGAGCAAGTTTTGCGAGACGCGCGCGCTCGCCGCCGACCGCGCCGTGTTATATGCGGTGCGCAAGAGCTGCGACGAAAAACAAGCCGGGTTCAAACTGGTGTCCCTGAGCCGCAAGGACGGCGCCGAAAAAGTGCTGGGCGGCGTGGGCGGCGAAGCGCGCTACCTGTTCCCGGACGAGGCGGGCTTGTACGTGGTATCGGAAAAAGAAAACGGCAGTCTGCAACTGCACACCATCGCTGGGGGGGAATAAACATGGCTTACTCGGATAACGATAAACTCGATTTCATCGCGCGCCTGTATTGCCCGGCGCGCGTGGTCGCGGAAGAGACCGGCTGTTCGTGGGAACTCATCCTGGCCCAGGCGGCGCAAGAAACCGGCTGGGGCCAACGCGTTTTGCCTGGAACCAACAACGTGTTCAACATCAAGGCCGACCGCAGCTGGAAGGGCGAGAGCAAGACCTTCCATGTGAAGGAATACGACGAGCACAAAAACGTCATCTACATGGATTCGCCGTTCCGGGTCTATCCCAGTTATTTGGGCAGCTTGCGCGACCGCATGACCTTTTTGAAAAGCAACCCGCGCTACCATAAATTAAACGACGCCGACGTCAAGGGCAACCTGGAAAAAGAAGCCCACACCTTGCAGGCCGCCAAGTACGCGCTCGACCCGGAATACGCCGACGCGCTGGTCAAAGTGGCGCGCGGCCCGACCATGCGGCGCGCCCTGGCCAAGGCGAAAGCGGCCGGTTGCGCCGGCGCCTTGCCCGTGATCGAAGTGTTTTTCAAGGACGGGGCCAGGGTCGCCATCGCCAACACCAAAGTCAACATCAGCCACGCCGGCCGCAGCGCCGACGCCGTCACCGACGCCTCGGGCAGCCTGGCCATCAAAATCAACCCGGCCAGCACGGGCGTGGTGCAACTGAAGCTGTACGACGACTTCAAGCGGGTCTGGATCGATGTCGCGCCGGTCGCCATTCCGCACCCGGTGAAATCGGTCACGGTGACACTGGTGGCACCCACCTTCACCATCCACACCAGCACCCGCGTGCACGAGAAGCCGCCGGCGCCGCCCGCCACCGCCAGCGGCGCGCCCGCCGGCGGCAAGGCGGCCGCGCAAAAAAGCGCGGCGCCCATCCTGGCCAAAACCGGCGGCGCCGCGCCCACCAAGTCGGGTTCGCCCCTGAGCGCGACGCCGCCGGCGGTCAAGACCGGCGCCGCCGGCACGCCCGCGCCTCCAGGCGGCACGCAGGGCGTGCGGACCTATAAGATCGAAAAGGGCGACACGCTGGCCAAGATCGCCGAAACGTTCAAGATGCGCTACAAAACCATCGCCGATCTGAACGGCATCCAGTCGCCATACATCATCCGCCCCGACCAGATTTTGCAGATACCGGCGCTGGAAGAGGCGGGCCACGCGGCCGGTGGCGCGGTGGCGCAGGCGCCCGCCCATACCAACACCGCGCAACACACGGGCGCGCAAGCGTCGGCCGGCCAGGGATCGGCCGGCCACACCACGGCCAGCCATACCGGCGCCGGACACGCCACCGCCGCGCAGGGCGCGCATGGCCATGCGGCGGCGCAGGGAACGGTGGCCGCCACCAAACCGGCCGCCGGCTTTCCGCAATCGGGTTCCGTGTTCTCCGACTTCATGACCTCCCTGCACGCGGCCTACTATCGGGACGGCTCCGACAAACCGAAGACCGACGTGATGCCGGCGATGAGGGCGCCCTGGATGAAGTTCGCCGAGGAAGAGTTCGACGCCAAAGTCAAACGCGTGGCCGGTGTCGGCGTCAACGCGCATATCACGCATTACTTCACCGCCACCGGTACCCACAAGGCGATCGCCGACGACGAAACGCCATGGTGCGCGGCGTTTTGCAATTGGTGCCTGGTGAAGGCCGGCTTCGAGGGCAATAACAGCGCCTGGGCCGCCGACTTCAAAAAATGGGGCCGGCCGACCAAGGACAACAAGCCGGCGCTGGGCGCGGTGGCCGTGATCAAATTCTCCAACGGCTCGCATCACGTCACCTTCGTGGCGGGATTGACCAAGGACGGCAACCGGCTGGCCACCTTGGGCGGCAACCAGGGCGACAACCACGCCGTCACCCATAGCCACATCGGGGTCGGCTCGGTGGTGTGCTACCGTTTCCCGACCGACTACGTCGATTCGCCGGAAGACTACATCCTGCACGACGTCAAGAGCGATGGCGCCGCCTTGACGGCGGCAGGCACACATTAATAAAGGTAACTGATGAAGAAAAATATCGTGTTCGCAGCGGTGCTGTGTGTGTCGGCATGCGTGCAAGCGTTTCCAGGCAGTGTGGAACTGACGCGCAAGGATGGAGAAGTGAGCCGCACCCTGGTGCTGAGCAAATGGAGCGTCGACAAGCGCGGCGTGCCCTCCTTCGATTACCACTATAAACAGTCCGGCGCGACCTGCGCGTACGAGCGGGACGGCCACGCCATCGCCGGTTTCGAGGACAACGGCGACTCCGTGGAGCTGGAGGTGTATCACCCGCAGGACGACAAGGGCAAGGAAGGCCCGGCCGTGACCTTCTTTTACGACCGCGACGACACCTCGGTGGTGTTTGAAATGGAAAAGGAAGTGAAAAACAAGGTGCGCCAGGTGGCCTACGGGGACAAGGCGATGAAGAAAAAATTCGTCAACCAGTGCGGCTTGAGCGAGAAGACCCCTTCGGTTTTATTCAAAAATAAGTAAGCGCCAGATCGCGGTGCGCGCCACGCGGTCCGCGCCATGCGGAGCGCCGCACGCGCTTCGTCAAAAGCGCTCGAATTCCTGCAAATAACGCCATTGGCCGGACGGCAGCGCGCCCATCGAGATGCGGCCGATGCGCAAGCGTTTCATCGATACCACCGACAAGCCCACCATGCGGCACATATGGCTTATCTGCCCGGGCAGCACGCCCTTGAGCGCGAAGCGCAGCCGGGTTTCGTTCTGCCAGCTCACCTTGATCGGCGCCAGCGGCTTGCCGTTGAAGGGCAAACCGTGATTGAGCAGGGCCAGACCGTTCGGCCCGATCTCGCCGGCCACCTCGACCAAAAACTCTTGCTCGACGCGCGCCGCCTCGTCCACCAGTTTACGCGCCACGCGAAAATCCTGGGTCAGCACCACCAGGCCGCTGGCGTGGGTGTCGAGCGGATTGGTCAAGGTCAGCCCGGCCAGATGGCGTTTTAAAAACCGGGTGGTGCCGGGCGCCTGCGCCAGCAGACTGTCCGGACCGAGACAGCTGAGGGCCGGCTTGCCGGCGCCATCGACGCCGGCGTTGAAGCCGGCGGGCTTGTGCAGCAGGATGGTGACGGGCGCGATCTCGTCCAGGGTGGCGCCGGCCGCCAACGCCACTCGCTGGCCGGGGCCGACGCGCGCGCCTGCCTCTTCCACCGTCACCCCGTCGACGCTGACCCAGCCGCCCTCGATATACAACTCGGCCTCGCGGCGCGAACATGGCAGGGTATCGGCCAGCCGTTTGGCAAGGCGGACGGTATCGTCGGAAGGGGCAGCGCTCATCGAATCGGCCAGGCAGAAAGAAAGGCGCCCATTGTACCGGGCGCCGGCCGCGTCAGGCGACGTGGCGCTCGAAATAGGCGGCGAAAACCCCGGCCACGCGCCGCGCGTCGTCACGCGTCACGTCGAGATGGGTGACCAGGCGCGTGCGCGGCGCCACACTGGCCCGTATCCGTTCGCGCCGCAGCGTCTCGACCAAGCCGGCGCACGCCTCGGGCGCCATGTCGACATACACGATATTGGTCTGCGGCGCGCTCACGCGCAGGCCCGGCACGGCGCTCAACTCACGCGCCAGCAAAGCGGCGTTGTCATGGTCCTCGGCCAGGCGCGCCACGTTGTGCCGCAAGGCGTAATGGCCGGCCGCGGCCAAACTTCCGGCTTGGCGCATGCCGCCGCCCAGCATCTTGCGCCAACGTTTGGCCTCGCCGATCAAGGCGCGGCTGCCGCACAGGACCGAGCCGACCGGCGCGCCCAATCCCTTGGACAGGCAAACCGACACGCTGTCGAAGCCGGCCACCGCCGCGCTCAAACCGATACCCTGTTGGACGGCGGCGTTGCAGATGCGCGCCCCGTCGAGATGGGTGGCCAGCCCGCGCCCGTGCGCGAGCGCCGTGGCGTCGGCCAGATAGCCGGACGCCAGCACGCGCCCGCCGATGGTGTTTTCCAGCGCCAGCAGCTTGGTGCGGGCGAAATGAAAATCGTCGGGCTTGATCTGGGCTTCGATGTCGGCCAGGGCCAGACTGCCGTCGGCCCGATTGGCGATCGGCTGCGGCTGAATACTGCCCAACACCGCCGCGCCGCCCGCCTCGTAGCGAAAGGTGTGGGCTTCCTGGCCGACCAGATATTCGTCGCCACGGCCGCAATGGACCAGCAGCGCCAGCAAATTGCTCTGGGTGCCCGATGGCGCGAACAGCGCCGCCTCGTAACCGAACAAGCCGGCCGCGTACTCTTGCAGCAGATTGACGCTGGGGTCGTCGCCATACACGTCGTCGCCCACCTCGGCGGCATGCATCGCCTCGCGCATGGCCGCCCCGGGCCGGGTCACGGTGTCGCTGCGCAGGTCCAGCCAGGTTTCGTTCGATTCGCTCATTGCCGCCTCACTTAGGTTGATATCTCCGCACGCCGGCCCGCCGCGCGGATCGAAGACGCCGGGCGCGAACGCTACATCGTGGATGGCGATGACGAGCGCGCCACCGCCTCGGTGAAGAAGCGCTGACCCATTTCTTCCAGGCCCAGCGTTTCCAGCACTTCGCGCAGCCGCTCGCTGGGACGCTGGCGCGGCAGGTTCTTGTAGCTGGCGATGATCAATTCATTTTTCATCGAATGTTCCCAGCCCACCAGTTCCGTCACGCTGACCTGGTAGCCATGCGCTTCGAGCTGCAGGCAGCGCAGCACGTTGGTGATCTGGCTGCCGAATTCACGCGTGTGCAGCGGATGGCGCCAGATTTCGGTGAGCGCGTTTTTGGCCAGGGTTTTGCCCTTGTTCTTCTTTAGCACCGAGGCCACTTCGGCCTGGCAGCACGGCACCAACACCATGAATTTGGCCTGCTTTTTCAAGGCGAAATGGATGGCGTCGTCGGTCGCCGTGTTACAGGCGTGAAGGGCGGTGACGATGTCGATCCGCTCCGGCAGGCTGGCCGATTCGGTCGATTCGGCCACCGACAAATTCAGGAACGACATGCCGGGAAAATCGAATTGGGCCGCCAGCTGTTGCGAGCGCTGCACCAGTTCCTCGCGCGTTTCGATGCCGTAAATGCGCGAGCCGTCCTGCAAATGCTTGAAGAACAGGTCGTACAAAATGAAGCCCAGATACGACTTGCCGGCGCCGTGATCGACCAGCGAAATGCCTTGCGCGCCGGCGTGCGGTTCGCGCAGCTCGGCCAGCAGCGGCTCGATGAACTGATACAGGTGATACACCTGCTTGAGCTTGCGCCGACTGTCCTGGTTCATCTTGCCGTCGCGGGTCAGTATGTGCAGCTCCTGCAATAGCGCGATCGACTGGCCCGGCTTAATGTCGGGCAGGGTCTCGACGCTGGTGACGGTCGATGTCGTGTTCGTGGCGGCCGGCGCCGCCGATTTAGCGCGCTTCATCGATCCACGCCGCCTGTATCGCTTCGAGCACCTTTTCGCCGCCGCGCGTGTGGTCGTCGTCGAAGCCGTCCAGCGCCACCACCCAGTTATGCAGGTCGGTGAAGCGCACCGTCAGCGGGTCGCGCTCGGGGTAGTGGTCGTACAAGGCCTCGGCGATCAGGCTGATGTCACTCCATTTCATGGCGAACTCCTATCAGTGGCTGCCTTCGCTGACCTGGTTGATGGTGTATTTCGGGATCTCGACCACCAGGTCGGTGTCGCCCACGATGGCTTGGCACGACAGGCGCGACACCGCTTCCAGGCCCCAGGCGCGGTCGAGCAGGTCTTCTTCCTTTTCCTCGGCCTCGGCCAGCGAGGCGAAGCCCTCGCGCACCAGCACGTGGCAGGTGGTGCAGGCGCACGATTTTTCGCAGGCGTGCTCGATGTCGATATCGTTTTCGAGCATGATGTCGCACAGCGATTTGCCGGCCGGCGCATCGATCACGGCGCCCTCGGGGCACAATTTGGGGTGGGGCAGAAAGACGATTTGTGGCACTGTTTACCTCTGGATGAAAATGAGTTTGAAACCGGGGATGGCCGCCGCTAGGACACCTGGTCCAGCGTTTTACCGGCCAACACGCTGC
>JAYVUV010000004.1:0-16405 GCA_043787615.1 Janthinobacterium sp.
CGGCCGCGCAGCATGAGCGCCCGCGCCGGCCGCCGGGCGGCGCAACTTGTGGCGCGGCCCCAAGGCAGGTATTATTGAACTGGCAAACTGGCCGCCCTGGCATGGCGGCCGCCAGGGCTCGGCCCCTGGCCGCCCGCCCGGTGCGCGCCGCAGCCTTCGCCATCCCCCATAAGGAAACACCATGAGTCAAGCGCACGCCGCCATCGGCAAGCCCAATTCCCCGGCCACCATCCTGTTCGCCAGCCTGATCGGCACCACCATCGAGTTTTTCGACTTTTACATCTACGCCACGGCCGCCGTGCTGGTGTTTCCCAAGCTGTTTTTCCCGGCCGCCGATCCGGCCGCCGCCACGCTGCAATCGCTGGCCACCTTCGCCATCGCCTTCTTCGCCCGCCCGGTCGGCTCGGCCGTGTTCGGCCATTTCGGCGACCGCGTCGGCCGCAAGGCGACCCTGGTGGCGGCCTTGCTGACGATGGGCGTGTCGACCGTGATCATCGGCTTGCTGCCGACCTACGCCTCGATCGGCACCCTGGCGCCGCTACTGCTGGCGCTGTGCCGCTTCGGCCAGGGCCTGGGGCTGGGCGGCGAGTGGGGCGGGGCGGTCTTGCTGGCCACCGAAAACGCGCCGCCCGGCAAGCGCGCCTGGTATGGCATGTTTCCGCAACTGGGCGCGCCGATCGGTTTCTTCCTGTCGGGCGGCATCTTCTTGTTGCTGAGCCAAAACCTCAGCGACGCCGATTTCTTCAGCTACGGCTGGCGCATCCCTTTCCTGTCCAGCTCCCTACTGGTGCTGGTCGGCTTGTATGTGCGCTTGAAAATCACCGAAACCCCCGCCTTCCGCGCCGTGCTGGAAAAAAACCAGCGGGTCGAGGTGCCGTTTTTGACGGTGTTCCGCGAGCATGGCGCGGTGCTGCTGCTGGGCACCCTGACGGCGCTGGCCACCTTCGTGCTGTTTTACCTGATGACGGTGTTTACCCTGAGCTGGGGCACCAGCGCGCTGCATTACACCCGGCGCGACTTTTTAATCCTGCAATTGTTCGCCGTGCTGTTCTTCGGGCTGACCATTCCGCTCTCGGCCGTGCTGGCCGACCGTCGCGGCCGGCGCCCGACCCTGATCGCCGTGTCGGCCGCCATCGCGGTGTTCGGCCTGGCCTTCGCGCCCTTGTTCGGCTCCGGCAGCACCGCGATGGTGAGCGTGTTCCTGGCGCTCGGCCTGGGCTTGATGGGCATGACTTACGGCCCGCTCGGCACCATGCTGTCCGAACTGTTCCCGGCCGAAGTGCGCTACACCGGCGCCTCGCTCACGTTCAACCTGGCCGGCATCCTGGGCGCCTCGCTGGCGCCGTACGCCGCCACTTGGCTGGCCACCCACCACGGTTTGCAATACGTCGGTTATTACCTGTCGCTGGCGGCCTTGATCAGCCTGACGGCCCTGGTTTTGACGGGGTACGTCAAGCGGCCGGCCGGGGTGTGACGCGGGCGCGGCGGCGGCGGGCGGCGCGGCCGTCTTGGGGCGGCCCCGCAATTCAGTTACCATAATGCCTTTGCGGCACCCGCACGCCGCCATGGGAACCAGCATGTCCACCGATTCAAGCCCGTCCGCCTACCAACCCGTCGACGTTCCCGTCTCGCAGCGCATCCGCGCGCGCCTGACGGCCGGCAAGGCGCGTTATCACGCCAACGACAATATCGCCGACTTCATCGAGCCGGGCGAGCTGGAATTGCTGCTGGCTGAAGTCGAGCAAAAAATGCGCGGCGTGCTGCAAAGCCTGGTGATCGACACCGAGAGCGACCACAATACCCAGGACACGGGACGGCGGGTGGCCAAGATGTTCATCAACGAGGTGTTCAAGGGCCGCTATCTGCCGATGCCGCCGGTGACCGAATTTCCCAACGCCTCGCATTTGAACGAATTGATGATCATCGGCCCGATCACGGTGCGCAGCGCCTGCTCGCACCATCTGTGCCCGATCATCGGCAAGGTCTGGATCGGCGTCATGCCGAACGAGCATTCGAATTTGATCGGCCTGTCGAAATATGCCCGCATCGCCGAGTGGATCATGTGCCGGCCGCAGATCCAGGAAGAGGCGGTGGTGCAGTTGGCCGACACCTTGCAGGAAAAGATGCAGCCCGACGGCTTGGCGGTGGTGATGGAGGCGGACCACTTTTGCATGTCCTGGCGCGGCGTGAAGGACATGGAGGCGAAGATGATCAACAGCGTCATGCACGGTTCCTTTCAAAAGGACCCGAACCTGCGGCGCGAATTTTTATCCCTGATTAAACGCTAATATCAACGCTCATTTTTCGGAGGGTGTCATGCTAGTCCGACTTATCTACGCCAGCCGCGCGGTCCAACCCCAGGGCGCCGAGGTCATCGCGGGCATCATGCAGCAATCGCGCCAGCACAATCCGCAGAACGGCATCACCGGGGTGTTGTGTCACAGCGACCGGGCTTACCTGCAAGTGCTGGAGGGCGGGCGCGAGGCGGTCAACGCGCTGTACGGCCACATCCTGCGCGACGCCCGCCATTGCGACGTGATGCTGTTGCAGTACGAGGAAATCAACGAGCGCCGCTTTGCCTGCTGGACCATGGGCCAGTCCAATCTGCGTAAGCTCAATCACGCCATTTTGCTCAAGTATTCGGCCTTGCCGGAACTCGACCCGCACCGCATGTCCGGCAAAAACGCGCTGGCGCTGGTGGACGATTTGATGGCCTGCGCCTCCATCGTCAGCGGGGCTTGATACGCGGCGGGGCTTATTTGGGATAACTGATGGTGCCGCGCTGGCCCTCGGCCGTGGTGCTGGCGCCAAACACCAGGCCCAGATTGGCGCCGCTTTGCTCCCTCTCGCTGGTGCGTTCGCTGGCCGTGATCTTTTTTGGCCGCCACGCGGCCGGATGTCGCAGCAAATCGTCCACTTGCAGGTCGATCCGCCTGGCCACCGCCTCGGCGCCGCCGCGGCGCGCCAGCGCGGCCTTGGCGCGCAAGCCATCCACCGTGGCCGCCACCGTGTGCAGCATGCCGTAACTGAGCGCATACACATGGCGCGCGTTGCCGTTCGATTGGTCGTGGGCTTCGCCCAGCAGGGTCGACAACCACTGTTCGGCCACCCGCATCTGTTCGGCGAGCGGGGGCGGCGCGGCCGCTGCCTCGGGATCCGGCTTGAACAATTCCCTGACCCCCGCTTCCAGCCAGGCGCGCCGATCGAGGTCGATGCGTCGCATGTGATCGTTGAAATCCAGGTTTTCGTATTCCAGCTCGCTATCGCCCACATTGGTCTCGCCATCGCGGGTGATGAAACGCAGCTTGGTGTCCACGCCTTGTTGGGCCACCTGGCGCGCATAGGTGAAGCCATTGCCCAAGGTGGGCGCGGCGCTGGCGTTGCCATCCATGCCGAAGCCAGCGCCGATCGACACCAGCCCCGCCTGGCCGAAGGCGTTGCCGGCGCTTAGCGCGTTCGAGCGGGTGATTTGCATGAAGCCGGTGCGGTCGCTTTGTTGGGCGCGTTTGTCGCGTCGTTCGGTTTTGAAGCCGCCATTGAGCAGGGCGAAACGCGCGGCCGCCTCGCCGCTGCCCGCTTTCACATTGATCGCGGCGGCATGGATCGCCACCTCATTGCGGAGGGTTTTTTCTTTGTATCGATCGACCACGCTGAGCGACAGATTGGGATGTTGCGCCAGCAAGCGGCCGACGATTTGCGGCATGGCGTCGCCGCCGTCGTCGTGTCGCAGACTCGCCCCCAAGCGCGCGTCGTCGGCGGCGTGGGCCGGTTGGGCGCCATCCATGTCGAACAAGGTGCGCAACATGGCCAGCGCCTCGTCGCGGGTGCGCTCGTCATCGCCGTTGCGCGGCAGGCGCAGCCAGATGCCTTCGGTGTCCGCCTGGTCTTGCGAGACGGTCTTGTCGATACCGCCGCCCGAGCTGGCGACCTGTTCCCAGCCCAGGCGGACCCCGGCGCCGCCACCGATCCCGGCCCCTTTGCGCACTTCGGAGCCGATGAAAATGTCAAAGCTGGTGGTCGACATGCCGATTTCAAACACGGCCGCGCGGGCCCGGTTGGCCTTGATTTCGCCGCGCACCGGCACCGTCAGGCCGAGGCCCATTTTGTTGGCGATGGAGACCGGCCAGGAAAACAGTTTGGTGCTGCCGCCGACGTTGCCGCCGGAGCTGATCTTGATCTTGCCGCGCAATTCCAGCAGTTGCACCTTCGGCTCCAGGAAGCGGTACAAATCGTTCAGCGAGGTGATCTTCTCCATCTGCGTGGCAGACACCATGTCGCGCACGATGCCCGCGTCCTTCAGTAAACCGTTTTTAGCGCGCAAGGCGGCCGCGTCGGGCGTGCGGATATGGCCGGCGATGGCGTCCACCAAGGGGGCGATTTGCAATGCGTCGCCGACCCGGGTGTCGGCCCCGGCCACCAGGCGCGCGGCGGCCGCCGCCAGATCGTGCCGCTCGGCGTCACGCGTGAGCGCTGGCAGACGATTTCGCACGATCGCCAACACGGCCGCCGTGTCCTGCCGATCCAGCGTGACCTGACCGGGGCGCACAGCGGGGTGGGCGCGCGCCTTGTCGGCCGCGTGCAGCGTCGCCGCCAGGCGCACCGTTTCGCTCGCGCTCAAGGATGCCGGCGCCAGATGGGCCACGCAGGTGTCGAGTTGCGCGCCGACCTGGCGCAGCGTCTTGTCCAGCCGTGCCATGGATTGCGCGGCCACGTCGTGGCCGACGCTGGAGGTCAAGTTCGCCAGCCGTAGCGACTTGGGGTCGAACGGGGTCTTGTTCAGTAGCGGCCCGCTGCGCCAGCGTGGTTGGTCGGCCCGTTCGACCCAAGGGCCGAGAAACTTGGCCAGCCGCTCGCTGGCCTGCCGCAGGTTGTGATCCATGCCATCGCCGGCGCCATCGAGCAGCATGCCGTTGCGCACCGCGTTGTAGGCGGCCAATTGTACCTCGTCGCAGGCACCGCGGCGGCCGGTGTTGGCAATCGATTCGGCGGCGGCCGCCGCCGCCCGCAGCAGTCTGGCGTGATTGTCCGATGGCGCCGAGGGCGCCGATGTCGCGGGCGCGGGCGGCTGCGCCAGCGCGTGCGCGGCCAGGGCTGCCACGCGCAAGGCGACGCGTTTTTCCTTATCCTTGACCGGCTGCTGGCTTATTTGTTCAGCTGCCAATACCCCGCCGGGCAAGCCGCGCACACCGGTCAGCACGCGCCGCGCGAACGCCGGGTCCAGGCAGGCCGCGAGCGAGGCCGAGGCCGGGGCCAAGGCCGATCCGCGCGCCAGCGGCACCTGGTCGATCCGGCCCTGCGCGGTGGCGGCCAGCTGGGCCAGAAAAATATCGACCAGTAGCGGTGCCGGCATGGCATGCGCGTGCGGGTCGAAGGGCTGCGCGAGCAGCGCCCGGGCCGCCTCGCGCAAGCGCGCGCGCAGGGCGTCTGCGGCGGCCTGTTGTCCAGGCCCGATGATAAAGCCGGGCAGGGCGGCGATGGCCTGTTCGATTTCCCCGGCCTGGCTGCGTGCCAAGCCGGCGCGCGCGACGCTGGCGCCGCGTTGGTCGCGTAAGTCGGCCTCGCTCAGGCGCGCGATGGACGGTTCCAGCCGGTCCAGTAGGGGAGGTAGTACCAGGTTGGCATGCGCGGCGCTCACCGCGTTGGCCCGTTTTTGCGCATCGCGCAGCGTTTGCGGCATGCCGCCTTGTTGGCGCACCTGTGTCAAACGCGCCTCGGCCGCGGCCAGCACGGTCTCGCCGCGTCCGCCATTGCGCGCGATTTCATGCAGGGCGGCGCGATAGGCTTCCGGTTCGGCCATGCGGCTGGCCTTGGCGCGCGCATGCTCGTCTTGCAGGGCGGCGCGCAATTGCTCCGCCTCTTGTTTGAGCCGGGCGACCGCATGCTGTTTCTGGATCGCCGTCAAGGCTTGCTTGTGTTCGCCCAGGCTGGCGTAAGCGGGCGCTGTCACCTCGGCCGTGTCGACTGTCGCCACCGGGGACGCGCCCGGACGCGCTTTGCGTAGCACATTGGGGACCCGTATGCTTGGGGACGACAACTGTACCGCCTTGTGCCGGTTGGCTTTCACGTTACCGGCGTCCGGCACCGAGGCAACCCAGTTGAGCGCCCGTCCCATGCGGTGCGACAGGGGGCGCTTGGCCGGCGCCGCGCTCGCCCCCTCGACACGCGCCAGCGCGGTTTCCAGGTCAACGATGGTGCGGGCGACTTGGGCCGGGTCGCGCACCAGGCCGGCTTGCCATTGGCGCGCCGTCTGCGGTGCCACTTTCTTGCGCGGGACGTAAGCGCCGGTACGCACATGATCGGTTTGCGCTTGCACCGACTGTTCGTGCCGCACGGATTGTTTATCAACGGTGATACCGAAGCCAGTGCTGGTTTGCACGGCGCCGCCGCCGCCGAATAGCTTCATCGGATGTCCTATATTCTATGGCCGCCCGGACGGCGCAGTGGCGCGCAGCCGGTGGCCCTACCTCGTCGTGAGCGCTCCGCTTGCTGAGGCGGCGCTATGACGTTGTACGGTCGAAATATGACGTGGTGATGAACTGTTGGTTTTTTTGTGGGAAAAACCTGGACGCGGTCGGCCGAAGTCGACGCGAGAGGAGGCGGCGAACGCGCGCGGGGCGCGTCCGCCGGGAGGATTATTGTGCCGTGATCACGCCGCAGGCGACCCGTTTGCCCGAGTTGCCGGTCGGTTGGGTTTGAAAGTCGTCGGCGCCGCCGTGCACGATCAAACCCTTGCCCAGGATGCTGTTGGATTGATCCTTGCTCAGATTGATCTGGCTGGTCAGCACGCTCAGCCGAAGCACGGCCTTGCCGTCGGCGTCGGCGTTCAGATTGCCGAAGTCGCCGCCGTGGTGGGCGCCGTGGGCTGGATCGCCATGTTCGGTTTTGCCGGGATTGAAATGGCCACCCGCGCTGGTGGCGTCGGGCGCGCTGCAATCGCCTTTTTCATGGATGTGAAAGCCGTGCGGCCCTGGGCTCAAACCGGCGATGGTCGCTTCCATCAGCAATTGGTCGCCCTGTTGGGTGAAGCGCACCGTGCCGCTGACGGTGTTGCCCTGGGTCGCTTGCAGTACCGCTTGGGCCGACTGGCCGGAAGCGGGCAGGCTGGCGCAGCCGCCCAGGGTGGCGAGAGTGGCGGCGCACAACAGCGCGGCGGAAATAGACTTCATGAATAGCTCCTGATTTTTATAGAGGGAAGGCGGCGGCCGGTGCCGCCGATGCAAAAACGCGCTTAGTATGCGGCAGGCGCGGCGCCGTGTGAAATGGATTGACGCTATCGCGACGATAGCGGCCGGGCGGCGCGGCGGGCGTCCTATACAATGGTAGATGACGGTCCCGTTACGGTTCCGTTACGGTTCCGTTACGGTCCCCGTTTATTCTTGAGGAAATGCCATGTCACGTCTCAGTCCAAGCCGCTTGTTGGTCGCCGTCAGCCTGGCGCTGGCGGCCGGTTCGACCCCGGCCGGCGAAGTGCTGGTTTCGGCCGCCGCCAGCTTGACCAATGCCTTCAACGATGTCGCCAAGAGTTATGAGGCGCAGTATCCGGGCAGCAAAGTCAACTTCAACTTCGCCGCCTCGGGTGTGTTGTTGCAGCAAATGGCCAAGGGCGCGCCGGTCGACGTGTTCGCCTCGGCCGACCAGGAAACCATGGATGCCGCGCAAAAGCAGGGTTTGGTCAACCGTGCCGACCGGCACGACTTCGCGCGCAACACCTTGGTTTTGATCGTGCCGGCCGATAGCAAGCTGACCTTGCTCAAGCTGGACGACTTGCTGCGGCCTGTGGTGCTCAAGGTTGCGATCGGCAACCCGGCCAGCGTGCCGGCGGGGCGCTATACCCAGGGCGCGCTGGAACACGCGACATTGTGGCCGGCAGTGCAAGCGAAGGCGATTTACACCCAAAACGTGCGCCAGTCGCTCGACTATGTGGCGCGCGGCGAGGTGGAGGCGGGCTTTGTGTACGGC
Source organism: Janthinobacterium sp. (assembly GCA_043787615.1). Taxonomy (GTDB): domain Bacteria; phylum Pseudomonadota; class Gammaproteobacteria; order Burkholderiales; family Burkholderiaceae_D; genus Janthinobacterium. The sequence goes on from JAYVUV010000004.1 coordinate 7,960, forward strand.
ACCGACGCGGCCCTCATGAAAGACAAGGTCAAGGTCGCCATCACGGTGCCGCTCGACACCGCGATCGCCTACCCGATCGCGTCCACCCAGGCCAGCGCCAACGCCGACGAAGCCAAGCGTTTCGTGGCGTATATTCAATCGCCGGCCGCCCAGGCCATCCTGGCCAAATACGGTTTTATGAAACCGTAAGCGCGGCCGGCCCGGCCGCGCTTACGCCAGTTCGGTTTCCCGGTTTGCCTGCGGAGCCGAGGGACGGTACATATCGCCGAATATCACTTGACTGGTGGCGATATCGTGATAAGCGCCGATCAAGCCGATTTCGCCGCGCTCGAGCCGCTCGCGCAGATACGGGCTGTTGTTGACGATCTCGCTGAGCGAGTTTTGCACATTTTGCTTGGTCACCCTTTCGATCATGGCGGCGTCCTTGCTCACGATATGCTGCTGGGTGCAGCCGCACTGGGCGATGGCTTTTTCGATCTTGCGGGTGATGGCGCCCATATTGTGTTGCTGCTCGTTGGCCATGGCCAGGCCGATCGCGCCGCAATGGGAATGCCCCTTCACGACAATCAGCTTGGCGCCCAGTTTGGCCGCGATTTCCAGACTGCCGATGATCTCCTGGCTGATGATATTGCCGGCGATGCGGATGGTCAGCAAATCGCCCAGGCCCGCGTCGAAGATGATTTCCGGCGAGGTGCGCGAGTCGATGCAGTTGACCACCACCGCCATCGGATTTTGGCCGGTCGCGGTGGCGTCGACTTGGTGGTGATAATATTTCTCGGTCCATTTGCCATCGATAAAACGCTGATTCCCCACTTTCAGCAGATTGAGCACATTGGTCGGGCTCAGGCTTTGCTGGGTCTTTTTATCGAGCACCGTGACGAACTGGATATGGTCGCCCTGATCCTGTTGATAGTGGTCCTTCAAGCCCAGGATATTGAGTTGAATGCCGCGTTCCGGCGCCACCACGTCCTTGAAGTCCTGTACGATTTCGAGGATGTCGTTGTCGATGAAATTGGAGTAGGAAGCGTCGATCAGCACCTTGGAATTGTTCGGGATTTCCCACAGCGTGCTTTTAATGGTGGCCTTGTTGAGAAAGGAAACCTGATTCGGCAATTCCAGCTTGATCACCTCGCCGATATGCAGCCGGTACTCTTCCTTGGTGAAGGGGTTGCGGAAATTGCTGCGCATCAGATAGAACACGCTGGTGCCCAGACCGATCAACACGCCGATCAGCAAGTCGGTGGCGACGATGGCCACGATGGTGACCACGAACGGCAAGAACTGGGACCAGCCTTTTCGGTACATGTCCTTGAACAGGGAAATTTTGGACAGTTTATAGCCGGTCATGATCAGGATGGCGGCCAGCGCCGACAGGGGGATCATGTTGAGCATCGGGCTCAGCACCAGAATGCTGGCCAGCATGAACAGGCCGTGCAAGATCGCCGAGGCCTTGGTGCGGTTGCCGGATTGGATATTGACCGAGCTGCGCACGATCACCGACGTCACCGGCAAGCCGCCCAGCAGACCGGCGACGATATTACCGGCGCCCTGGGCGATCAATTCCCGGTTCGGCGGCGATTCGCGCTTGTGCGGATCGAGTTTATCGACCGCCTCGATGTTTAACAGCGTTTCCAGCGAAGCCACGATGGCGATGGTGGCGCCGACCACCCAGACCTGGTAATTGGCCAGATGGGCCAATTGGGGCAGGTGGATATAAGCGGACAGATTGTCGGTGTCGATCGGCGGCAGATTGACCAAATGGGTTTGTTCGATGCCCAACACGGGAATCAGGTTGGTGAACAGGAGGTTCAACGCCACGCCCATCACCACCACGAACAAGGAGGCCGGCAGCAGCTTGATTTTCTTGAGCGCCGTTTTATCCCAGTAGAACAGCACCAGGATCGATATCAGGCTGATGACAATGGCGCCCGGCGTGAGGAAGTTGAAGGCGTTGAAAATACCGGAAAAGGTATTTTCGCCGTTCGGTTGGCGGAAGGCGAATTCGCCTTCGACATTGCTATCGTAGCCGACCGCGTGCGGAATCTGCTTGAGTATCAGCAAAATCCCGATCGCCGCCAACAATCCCTTGATCACGTTGGAGGGAATATAGTTGGCCACGACACCGGCTTTGGCGAAACCCATCGCCAGTTGCAGGAAGCCGGCGATCAGCACGGCGGTGAGCAAAATCTCGAAGGCGCCCAGTTTGGTGATCGAGGACAGAATCACGGCCGCCAGTCCCGCAGCTGGACCGCTGACGCTGGTTTGCGATTGGCTGAGAATGCCGACCACGATGCCGCCGATGATGCCGGAGATAATACCGGACAGCAGCGGCGCGCCGGAAGCGAGCGCCACACCCAGACATAAGGGCAAGGCGACCAGGAAGACCACGATACTAGCTGGAATATCTTGTTTCAAGTTATTGAGCGTCATGGATAAATAATTTATATAGGTAGTGCCTGGAGGGGCGTTATTCGTCCTTCGCCGGGTGGCGAAAAGCGAAAACGTAAGTGGAAATGACTTGTTTGCCGACTAAACTGGGTAGCGTGCCATGCCTGCGCCGGCGCCATTATATTTTTTAGTTACAAGCTCATTACTTTGGTAATCATTTTTGCGTCTTTCCATCAAAAATTTGGGTTGGTTTCCCTATTGATGATTGCGGAGTAAGCCTTTGCGGCATCATGACAGCCTGTTTGCCGAAAATGGCGTCACCATGTCGCTCCGCGCGTCACATGCTCCCACCGATACCCGATAAGGCGGCCGGCTTAAGATAACCAAGCTAGTTTATGTCAGCCTGGTATGTGACGCTGGCATTTTCTAATTTTTCTCGATATAGCGCAAGGGCGGTTCAGTTAATTGCTTCTACATGTCACTGGCAAAATCACAATTTTAAATGGAGTTAAGTAATTATTATTTCTAGTTAATAATTATTATAATGAAAAGAACGCTTGAAAGGTGCACTATGGCGTGAGTGCGTGCGGGCCGCCTCGTTGTCGCCGATCGCGGCGATATGGGGGAAAAACGGCACACCCCATAGGAGATGGTAATAAAAGCGAGCAAGTCTCCGCTTTAAGGAATTTATAAGGAAGAGATCAAGGCGGCGATAACGGATGGACATCGATTTATCGCTGCATGCGTGGCATGCGGAGGTCGGAACCGGGAAGACGCAACCAGGAAAAAGCAGACCCACCAAGAGTCCGGCGCCGAGGGCAAGAGCGTTTTGCATGCTCAGCTCCGGGGCGCTATGTTTGGCAGCGCGATGACGAACTGGCCGACCGCTTGCGAGATGAAGCTCAAGGTGGCGGCATCGGCCAATTGTCCATCAACGACTTTTGCGCCGACGTGAGGGATCGCGATCTCGCGCATGGGTAGCAATTGACACAGTATCGAAGACAGCGTTTCGCGCAGCTGATACTGTGCGCGCACTCCGCCCAGCGCTTCCGGAGACAGGGTGGCGAAAAACAGCGGTTTACCCAACAAGGCGCAATCAAACGCGGGACGCGAGAGCCAGTCGAGCGTGTTTTTCAGTAGCCCAGGCACACCATGATTAAATTCCGGCGTCACGATGATCAGGGCGTCGGTGGCGCTCACTTGCCGGTGGGCCAACGCGACGCCATCCGGTGCTTCAGCCTTGCGATGTCCTCATTGTAGTGCGGTAGCGTGCCAATATCGATCGTGGTGAAATCGCTATCGGTGGGCAAGAGTCGAGCAATGCTGTTGAGCGCAATGCGCGAGTAAGAACGCGTGCGTAGGCTACCTCCGAGGTTGGCGATCCAGGGCCGGCTGGCGAATCGCATGCCGCGTCATATAGCGAATCGTCGTCGCTGATCAATATGAAGTTCGACGCCGCCTTCGCGTCGCGCTTGCCGCAAAATGGCACGCCGCTGGTTGTTTCCGCCTTGCTCATGGAGCTTGCGCTTGAGGCGTCAAGATTGTCGGGTCGGCCCGGCATGTCTGAACCTTCGCAACTGATCGCGGCTGTGATTGCCCACCAAGTGCGACTGCCGGTGCTACCGCCCGGCTTGTTTGTCCCCGATCGCAGGGATAAGCGGCTGCGTCCAGCCATCGGCATGTTGCGCGATCGGCCTGGCATGACATTTGGCCATTGGCGTGAGCGCCTGCGCATCGTCTGCGCGGTGGATCGCTTAACCCGTGGCCTGTCGATTACCCGCACTGCGCTGGAACTCGGCTATCAAAGTTCCAGCAGTTTCACGACGCTGCTTACTCGTCAGCTTGGTGCGCCGCTGCGGCGCTATATGCGGCGTTGGACCAATCCGGTGCCGCTGAAAAAGCAGGGCTGACGCTGTAGCTCAATTGGAAAGTCGCGGCGTATAATCTGCGCCGACCGGCCTATTTTTCACTTGGCTTGAATATGCCGGCGCCGATAAGGTAATCCTCATTGCGCACCAAGTAAAACTGGCGCATTTCCATCTTGTTAAGAACCGGATTGTTCCAGCGGAATTCCGTCCACCCCGAGCCTTTTTTATTGGCAATCTCGATTTGCTCTTGGACGAAATACTTGCCATCGAGATCTCTAATTTGCATGAGGTTCTTGCCGACCAACTTGTGATTGGCACCGTGGGCTAACACATTGCCTTGCAGGTCGAGAGCTACGACATATAACTCTCTGTCGATGAATGTTCCTTTCGGATCGTTGAATTCGGCCAAGGCTTTTTCCTTGGAATTAGCCTTGATGTAGGCCATCGCGCGGTTGACAAAAGCGATGGCCTCCTCCTTGGTTGCGCGCTCGTTTGCGGCCGATGTAGGAAAACTGATCAGTGCCAAGCACATTAACAAAATCGCTCTTCGTTTCATGTTGCTCTCCTGTAAGTTAAAACTTCATCAGAATAATGGCCGGAATCGCCATACTCAACGTATAAAAAAGCAATACTGCGGATATCTTTTCTAGCAAAATTTCTGGATCGGCAACAGTGTGTTACTAAGGCTGCTAGGCGGAAACAAACACTCTAGAGAATACTACCTTTATTTGTAGCCGTCGCCCTAAGGAACGCTGATTAATCAGCCTCCACCCCACAGATTTCGTGCGGCTGGCACAACGTCCGCGCATTGCGCTGCTCGCCTCAGGCGGCTGCAAAAATAAGGTCATCGCTGAGGAGCTTGGCGTTGATCGCAGCCAAGTCAGGCGCTGGCGCGAACGGCGGCGTGACGATTACGAAAGTTGATGTCGCGTATGGCCGCGTTGATCACCGAAAGTAAGCCCGAAACGGCGACCCGCTGGGGCGCAGGCACGATGGCGGCCGAACTTGGCGTGGAGCGCGGCGAGCGTTTCGGGCCACTGGCTGCTAAATAATTTTGTCGCAAAGGGGAGGGAGGATGTTTGGCGTGTTGGGGGCGTCTATTTTTGGGGACATCGATCAAATCCCAATCCCGCCCCCAACAATAACAGGGCCAATGTGAATCTTCGTGCAACAGGCGTAAAAAAACCCCTAAGTTATTGATTCTTAGGGGTTTTAGGCAAAGTTTATACCACTTTGCAATGTTCTTGGTGGTGATAGGTGGACTTGAACCACCGACCCCAGCATTATGAATGCTGTGCTCTAACCAACTGAGCTATATCACCCAACAGCCCAGCATTATCCAGACTTTGCCGGGGGCTGTCAAGAACGCCGGCGAAAATTGTTAGCGTGGAGCGTCCCGGGGTAGATGGGCCAGCATGGCCTCGGCCGGATCGGCTCCCAGGCAGTCGAGCACGATCCGCTGCGGCATGGAGCGCAACCAGGTCAGCTGACGCTTAGCCAGTTGGCGGGTGGCGATGATGCCGGTCTCGCGCAGGGTGGCGCGGTCGATGCCGCCGTCCAGGTATTCCCAGGCTTGGCGATAGCCCACGCAGCGCATCGACGGCAAGCCCGGGTGCAGGTCGCCGCGCGCGCGCAGCGTTTTGACCTCGCCGATCAAGCCGGCGTCCTCGCCGCCGGCCAGCATGGCGTCGAAACGGGTGGCGATGCGGGCGTGCAGCACGGCGCGGTCGGACGGCTCCAGCGCGAAGGACAGCAGCTCGAACGGCAGCACGGTTTTTTCGCGCTGCGCCAGCAGGGCCGACATGGGGCCGCCGCTGATAGCGATGATTTCCAGCGCGCGCTGGATGCGCTGGGCGTCGTTCGGCGCCAGCCGCGCCGCCGTCGCCGGGTCTTGCAGCGCCAGGCGCGCGTGCATGGCCGGCCAGCCGATGCTGGCGGCGTCGGCCTCCAGTTCGGCGCGCAGCAGCGGGTCGGCGCCCGGCAGCGCATCCAGGCCGTCGGCCAGTCCTTTGAAGTACAGCATGGTGCCGCCCACCAGCAGCGGCAGTTTGCCGCGCGCGCCGATCTCGGCCACCAGGCGCAGGGTGTCGGCGCGAAATTGAGCCACCGAGTAAGCGTCGAGCGGGTCGAGGATGTCGATCAGGTGGTGGGGCGCGGCCGCCAATTCCTGGGCGCTCGGCTTGGCGGTGCCGATGTCCATGCCGCGGTACACCAGCGCCGAATCGACCGAGATGATTTCGGCCGGAACCCGGCGCGCGATGGCCAGGGCCGCCGCCGTTTTGCCGGACGCGGTCGGCCCCATGATGGCCAGCGCCAGCGGGAGTGTGCTGGTCGCGGTCATGGGCGGATGGTCACAGGCGTGGGGAGACGAGACTTCATTGGCCGCGCAGGAACAGCTTGTCGAGCGCGCCGATTTCGACTTGTACCCAGGTCGGCCGGCCGTGGTTGCACTGGTCGGCCCGTTCGGTGCCTTCCATCTGGCGCAGCAGGGCGTTCATTTCCTGCACCGACAGGATGCGGTTGGCGCGCACCGCCGTATGGCAGGCCAGGGTCCCGAGCAGCTCGTTTTGACGCTCGATCAGCACGCGCGAGCCGCCGTATTCGCGCACGTCGCGCAGCACGTCGCGCGCCAGGGTTTGGGCGTCGGCGTTTTTCAGCAGGGTCGGCACCGAGCGCACCGCCAGGGTGGTGGGCGAGAGCGCGGCGATGTCGAAACCGAGCGACTGGAGCGTGTCCTGATTTTCGTTGGCGGTGCTCACTTCGATCGGGTCGGCATAGAAGGTGACCGGAATCAGCAGCGCCTGCACCTGCATGTCCTGGCCCGCCACTTGGGCGTTGAGCGCCGTTTTCAGTTGCTCGTACAAAATCCGTTCGTGGGCCGCGTGCATGTCGACCAGCACCAGGCCCTTGGCGTTTTGCGCCAGGATGTAGATGCCGTGCAGTTGGGCCAGCGCGAAGCCGAGCGGATACTCTTCCTGCGCCATGGCGCCCGGCGTGGCGATGTAGGGCGCCGCCTCGCTGGCCGTGGCGACGCTTGTGGCGGGGCGCTCGGCCGCGCCGAACAGGGCGCCGTAATTGGCGCTGCTTTGCGCCACGCCCGGCGCCGGGTTGTATGGCTTGGCCGGCCCGAACGGCGAAGGGGAGAAGGTGGCCGATAACTGCGGCCCGAACGAGGTCTGGATCTGCTCCCGGCGCCAGCCGCCGCCGGCACCACCACCACCACCGCCGCCACCGCCACCACCGCCGCTGGCACCACCGCCGCCACCAAAGGCGGCCCGGTCGGCCGCCGGCTGCGGCGCCGGTACGCTGCCGAAGGCGGTGGCCGAGGTCTGGGCCAGCGCGCGCTGCACCGCGTGGAACACGAATTGGTGCACCGCGCGGCTGTCGCGGAAGCGCACCTCGATCTTCGACGGATGCACGTTCACGTCCACCAGCGCTGGGTCCAGTTCCAGCGCCAGCACGTAACACGGGAAGCGGTCGCCGTGCAGCACGTCCTGATACGCCATGCGTACCGCGTGCACCAACAGCTTGTCCCGCACGAAGCGGCCATTGACATAAAAGAATTGGCTGTCGGCGCGCGCCTTGGAGGCGGTCGGCAGGCCGGCGAAGCCATGCACGCGCAGTCCGCCGGCCGTTTCGTCCAGGGCCAGGCGGGCCTCGGCGAAGCCCTCGCCCAGGATGTGGGCGCTGCGCTTGGCCATTTCGCTGGCGCCCCATTGGTCGATGGCGCGTCCGTTGTGCGTGAGCGAGAAGGCCACGTCCGGCCGCGCCAGCGCGATGCGGCGCACTACTTCGGCGCAGTGGCCGAATTCGGTCTGCTCCGACTTGAGGAATTTACGCCGCGCCGGGGTGTTGAAGTACAGGTCCAGCACGTCGACCGTGGTGCCGGGCGCGCCCGAGGAGGGCGCCACGGCGGCGTGTTGCGAGCCCACGATCTCCCAGGCGTGGGCGGCGTCGGCGGTGCGCGATGTCAGCGTGACCGCCGCCACCGAGGCGATCGAGGCCAGCGCCTCGCCGCGAAAACCCAGCGTGCCGACGTTTTCCAGGTCGCTCAGCGAGGCGATTTTAGAGGTGGCTTGGCGCGCCAGCGCCAGCGGCAGCTGGTCGGGGGCGATGCCGCGCCCGTTGTCGGTGATGGCGATGCGTTTCACGCCGCCTTCCTCCAGTCGCACCGTGATCTGGGTGGCGCC
>JAYVUV010000005.1:0-10894 GCA_043787615.1 Janthinobacterium sp.
GTCGCTCAATTCCTTTTCGCGCCGGTCGGTGATGGTGACCTCGGTCGGGCATTGCAAGGTTTTCAGCTTGCCGCTCGCCTCGGTCGGGAAATTAAACACCGGCAAGTTGGTGACGGCGCCGCCGCCCTCCACCCCGCGAATCGCGGCGCACCAGCCATACAGGGCGAAGGCCGAGGTGATGCGCTGCGCGAGCGCGTAGGCGGGATTGCCCCACAAATATTTATTGTGGCTCGCTTCGCTGCCATACAGGAACTTGCCGGCCGGCGCCCCGCTCTCGGCCGACAGATAGGTGCGGGTGTCGCCGAACACGTTTTCCTCGTAACCGAGGCCGTCGACCGGATTGCCGTTGTCGCCGTAAGGCAGGCGCAGCAACATGCGCGGCAAGACCAGGGTCACATAACGCGCGTCGTCGCTGTCGCGGAACTTGTTCCATTTGATGGAATCGGCGCCCTCGAACGACTTGGCCAAGTCGCGTGGATTGCCCAGGTCGGTGAACGCGTCCAGCCCGAACAAGCCCGGCTCGGCCGCCGCGATCAGGGGCGCGTGGGCGGCGGCGGCCACGTTCGACAGCTTGGTCAGCAAGCCGATTTCGTGCGCCTTGCGGCCGAAACTGTAGTCGGCCACCAGCACGCTGAAGGGATTGCCGCCGAAGGTGCCGTACTCTTCCTCGTAGACTTTCTTGAACAGGGCCGAGGTGTCGAAGGAGACCGCCTTTTCCAGGTCGCCTTGAAGATCGTCGCGCCCGATGTTCATCACTTTGAGCTTCAGGCGCACGCTGGTCTCGGTGCCGAACACCAGCATGTGCAAGCCGCGCCAGGCCGCCTCGATGGCCTGGAACTGGGGATTGTGCAAGATCTGGTCGAGCCGCTCGCTGATCAAGTCGTCGATATCCTTGATGCGCTTGCTGATCGCCTTGACCGAATCGCCCTCCGCCGTGTCCTGCGCCTTGGCGGTGGCCAGGGCGGCCTTGAGGATGTGCGCGGCGGTGCGCTTTTGCGCCTGGTCGTAGGTGGCTTTGACGACCATGCCGATCAACTGCTCGTCGGCGTCCTCCAGCTGCGCCTCCTTGACGACGCTCTTTTGTTCTTCGCTTAATTCGAATGCGGAATTGGTGGGCATGGCTGACTCCAAAAAAACGCTGCTTGGCGCGACGGGCGGCGCGCGCGAATAAAGGTGGGGCGCGGGCGCGCTAGGCCGGGTCCGGCGCCGGCGGCGGGTCCGGGTTCTTGACCGGCGCGGCGGACTTGAAGGCCTTGTCCAGGCTATCGCCCAGGCGCACGTTGCCGTCCAGCCGGGCCAGCATGTCGCGCAAGCGTTGGCGCTCCTCGTACAGGTCGGCCGTGGCTTGATTCATCTTGAGCAGCGCCACCGGATTGAAATCGTCGAATTTTTCGAACTTGAAACGCGCTTCCAGCGCCTGGGCCGCCGCGTGGCCCGGCAAGTGCGCGCTGGCCGGCAAGGTGAAGCTCACCACCGGGCCGATGGTCTTGAGCATCTCGTCGAAATTATCGTTGTCGATGTTTTCAAAGGTTTGTTCGGCGACGATTTTTCCCTTGCGGCCGTCGAGATCGGACAAAATGCCCACCACCAGCGGCAACTCCTTTTTTTCCACCGCGTCGCCGATTTCAACGTCGTAGGTGATCTGCACCCGGGGCGGACGATTGCGTCCCAGCCAATGCTGGCCATTTTCAATATCGGACATCACTTCTCCTCGAACAAGGTACGCCGCGGCCGCGTGAACGGCGGGCGGTGAAAGGAATCGACGCGGGCGAACAGGTCGCGCTTGCGGGTCGCGGGCAAAGCGGACAGAGCGGTCGATTTGCCGCGACTCAGAAAAAGCATACGCTCAAATTTATTTTTTTCAACGATTACCACAAGCTGAAAAAATAAAAAAACCACACGATTTTTTGATGTTATATTTTTAAGTAATTGGCTTATCCACCGCCCACGGTGGTCAGGCCGGCGGTCGGCATCGGCCGCTCCGGCCGCGCCGTTCATGTCACGCCAAGGGAGGTCGATTGCCTAGTCCCGTCTTGTTCCGGTCCTCGCCCCGCAGCCCATCGCGCCCACGTTTCGGGCCGCTGCGCGCGGCCGGCATGCTGGCCGGCGCCGCCTTGGCGCTCAGCGGCTGCGCGGCGGCCAAATCGCTGTTGCAGCCGCCCATCGCGCTCACCGAAGTGCGCTTCGACGTGTCGCCAAAAGCCAACGGCGCGACCCCGTTCGCGGTCGAGTTGGTGGCCGTGTCCGACGAGACCTTGCTGGCCGCCTTGCTGACCTTGAGCGCGGCGCAGTGGTTCGCCCCGGAGGCCAACCTGAAGCGCGACCATCCGGGCGCCATGCGAACCTGGTACTACGAACTCACGCCCGGTTCCAGCATGCCGGTCGAGGACGCGCCATTCGCCCGGCGCGGCACGCGCGCGGTGTTCCTGTTCGCCAACTACAAGGGCAAGGGCGCCTACCGCCTGCGGCTCGACGCCACGCCACGCGCGACGGTCCGTTTTTCCGAACAGGACATCGAACTGGCGGTCAATCCATGAGCGTAAACGAGCGGCACGATGCCGATGCGGCGGCGAGCGACTTGCCCGACGCGGTGCGCTGGTACGAAGGCATGCGTTTGACGCCGCAGCATTTTCAGCAGCAGTCGGCGCGCCTTGAAATGCTGGTGCCGGCCTTGGTGCGCGCGGTCGAACCGCTGCACTGGGGCGTGCTGCACCTGCAAACGCGCCAGGACGGCACGCTGGTGAGCGTCACCGCGCTCGAAGCGATCATGCCGGACGGCTTGCCGGTCAGCCTGGACCTTGATCAGCCGCTCGGCATCGACCTGGGCAAGAGCCAAGCCGATCCCGACGGCGTGTGGCGCCTGTCGCTGGCGGTGCCGGCGCGCGCCACCGGCGAGCGGCCCGGGCCACGGCGCTACCTGGACCGGGGCGGCATGGTGCTCAAGGACCATAACCCGGGCGGCGTGGAGGCGACGGTGTCGCTGCTGCGACCGAATCTGCAACTGGTGTGCGGCCACGGCCAGGGCTTTTCCAGCGCAGAGCTGCTGCCGCTGCTGCGCTTTCGGGAGCACGGCGCCTTGCCGGTGCAAACCGGCTATATCGCGCCCTGGCTGCGCGTCGCGCCGTCCCTGCCCTTGTACGCCCGGATCGACACGCTGTGCCGCAACCTGCGCCTGAACTATGCCACGCTGGCCAACGAGCAAAGCGGCGACCCGCGCCAACAAGCGCGCCGCCTGGCCATCCTGCCGCAGCTGGCGGCGCGCCTGCTGGAGCTGGAGGCGCTGTACCAGGACGGCACGGCCCATCCGCGGCGCCTGTTCCTGCTGCTGGCCGGCCTGCTGGGCGCGCTGTCGGCCGGGGTGCCCGGGCTCGACCTGCCGCGCCTGCCGGGCTTCGACCAGCGCGACATCGCCCTGGCCATGGAACCGGTGCTGGCCGAGCTGGAACGGGTGCGCAAGCGCCTGGCGCCGGACTTCGACTGGGCCGGCTTCGAGGCGCGCGGCGCGCACCGTTACGAAATCGATCTGGCCGAGGCGCGCGCGGTCGAACCCTACATCCTCGCCCTGCAAAAACCGGCGCGCGCGAGCGACGGCGACATGGCGCGCTGGCTCAAGGAAGCGCTGATCTGCTCGGCCGGCAAGGAAAACGACTTGCGGCGGCGCCGTTCGCGCGGCATCGGCAAGCTGGCGCTCGGCGTGGAACAGGCCCAGCGCATCGGCGGCGACGGCGCGCGCGCCCTGTTCCAGCTCGATCTGAGCGGCGAGGCGCGCGATTGCTTCGACCCGGGCGCCGCGCTGTGCGTGATCGGTCCGGGCGGCGACGCCGACAACTACATCGCACCGCTCGCCGTCGAGCTGCTATTGCGCGGGCCGGACCCGGGCGCCGGAGCGCGCTGAGATGAGCATGCCGCGCTGGGCGCAGGACGCCAATCCGCTTGGGATGCTGTTTCGCGACGCCTATGGCGACTTTCAAGCCGTCCTCGCGGCCCAGCCGCGCCTGGCGCAAGAACCGGTGAGCGCGGAACTGGCCGGCGTGGCCGCGCGCAGGATGGGCGAAGCGCTCGACGCCATCCGCCTGGCCCTGGCGCGCCAGGCCGGCGCGCGCGCGCCGGTGGGCGACGTGGACCAGGCCGAGGCCTTGCAATTCGCCTTCGCGCAAGTGATCGACGAAACCCTGCTCAACGCGCCCTGGCAGGGCCGCGCGGCGTGGTCAGAGCACTTGCTCGAATGGCGCATGTTCAAAACCCGCAGCGGCGGCGCGCAATTGATCGAACGGATCGACGCCATCACCCGCACCAACGACCGCGCCAACCACGAAATCGCCGAACTGTATCTGTACTGCCTGTCGCTCGGCTACGCCGGGCGGCTGCGCGACCGGCCCGAGGCGATCGTGGAACTGGCCCGCCGCCGTGCCATGCTGTTCGACTTCCTGTACCCTGGCATGCCCGGCGTCGACGACCCCGACTTCATCCTGGCCGAGGCGCCGGACGACAATCTGCTGCGCACCGCGCCGGACCGGCGCGGCCTGGCCCAGCGCATGCGGGTGTATTTGCTGGCCGCGGCGGCGCTGTCGGTGCCGCTGGCGCTCTCCATCGTGATCTGGTTCAGCCTGCGCCCCATCGTGAGCGATGTGATCGACCAGATCCCGGTGATCCGATGAACCTGCCCGTGTGGGCATGGCTGGCGCTCGCCTTGTTGCTGCTGGCGTTGATCTTGGCGCTGGTCGCCGCCGGCGTGCTGTGGCGCCGGACGCGGCGCCTCAAGACGCCGCCGCCGGCGCCGCCGCTGGCCGTGGCGCAGCTGCAAAAACCCATGTTCGCCGCCGCCATGGCGGCCCTGTATCCGCGCGACGCCGACCTGCGCTACGACAAGCCCTGCGTGCTGGTGTGCGGCGCGGCAGCCTGCGGCGGCGCCGACCTGCTGCGCGGCGCCGGCCTGGAGCCGGTGGTCGGATTGCCCGGCAAGGACAGCGGCTGGTGGCGCGGCAGCGAGGGCGTCGCCTTCGACCTGCCCGTCGCCGCCTGGGAGGCGCGCGCGCACTGCTGGACCGACTTTCTGCGCTTGCTCGACCGCCACCGGGGCCGGCGCGCGCTCGACGCCATCGTGTGGCACATCGCCTTGGACGCGCTGGAACGCGATGGCGGCGCGGCCGACGGCGAACGGATGTACCGCAAATTGGTCGACATCCAGGACCGCCTGGGTTTGCGCCTTCCGGTGTACGTGGTGGTCACCGCGTGCGACAAGGTGGAGGGCTTCGGACGCTGGGCCGCGCGCCTGCCGGAGACGGCGCGCGCGCAGGCGCTGGGCTGGTCCAACCCCAACACCCTGGGCACCGCGTGGCGCAGCGCGGACGGCGAACAAGGCGTGGCGCGCCTGCTCAACCGGCTGCGCCGGCTGGTCAGCGCGTTGTCGACCCGGCGCGACCTGGGTGCCGACGCGGCCGCCATCTTCGTCATGCCGGACCGTCTGGGCGCGGCGCTGAGCCGCCTGCCCCTGGCGCTCCAGGAAGCGATGCGCGAAAACGCCGTGATGACACCGTGCGACCTGCGCGGCTTGTATGTAAGCGGACGCGCCATGGCCAGGGCCGACGCGGGCGGCGCGGCGCGGGCCGACCCCTTCGGTCCGGCGGCGGCCCCCGCGCCGGCCGAGGCGCCGGCGTTTTGCCGCGAGCTGTTCGCGCACCGCGTATTCGGCGAATTCGGCCTGGCCAAGATCGTGCAGCGCCGTCTGGACGCGGAAAAGCGCGCGCAATTGATCGTCTTGAGCGGCGCCTGCCTGCTGGCGGCGCTCTGGCTGGTGGGCCTGGCGCCCACCTATTTCGCCACGCGCGCGCAGTTGCACGATGTCGAACAGCCGCTGCTGGGCATGAAAGACAGCATTCTGGCGGCGCGCGACGCAGGGGCCGGGATCGACGAAGTGAAAATGAAAGAATTACTGATCGAAATGGATAAGGTGCCCGATTGGAACACCGCGACGCTCGCCCTGCCGGCCTCGTGGCACCCCTATCTGGGCGGCCTGCGTTGGGAAGGCAACCGCGCGCTGAAGACTTACTACGAGCAAGTGCTGTTTCACGCCATCGACCGGTCGCTCAAGGAGCGCGCCGCCCTGCTGACCGGAAGCAAACCGGCCGGCGCCGGCCAGCAAGACGGGCTGGCGCCCAATCCGGAAGGGGTGGCGCAATTCGACACGCTCGACAAGTTCGTCAACGCGGCCCGTGCCTATGAATACCAGCGCAGCAAATTCAAGGACGTGACCGCGCAACACCACGGCAGCTGGAAAGAGATCGCGGGCCTGCTCGACTACCTGTTCGACATGAAGCTCAACGACGCGTCGCCGACCACGGTGGCGCGTTTCGACGGACTGCTGCAAGAGAGCAGCTATCGCGGCGCGCAAGACGAGGCCGACCTCGACAAAGAAAACGCGGCATTTCGAACCCAACTCGCCCGCCTGCATCAAGCCTTCCTCGATGGCGTTTTCGCGCGCAATCGCCTGTTCGAATTGCAAGCCGAGCTGGTCGCGGGCATCAAAGCGCTCGATGAAGAGCGGGCCGGCGAACAACGGCAGTTGGCCCAACTGCAAAAAAATATCAGCGACCTGCGCCATTTGTTGACCCGGACCGACGCCGCCTGGATGATCGATGGACAGCTGGTCAACGGCGAGGCGTATCGCAAGCTCGAAGCCGGCATCCGTAAATCGCGCATGCTGGAGCGGCTGGCCGACGAGCTGCATGCCAAAGCGTTGGCGCGGCAAACGGCGTTTCGCTCCGACGTCGTCAACGATAGCAGCGCCTTCCCGCTGCTGGACTACAGCGAGGGCAAGCATCTGCAAGTAAACGCCGACCTGGGGGCGCTGGAACAAGCCCTGGGCAAGTTGCTGCTGCGCCGTTTCGCGCAGGGCGCGCCGGGGGTCCCGGTGGGTGGACCGGACGGACGCGCGCCGCTGACCTGGGACGTCGAACACCTCGCCGCCGCGCGCGATGTGCTGGCCGACTTGCAAGCCTACGAGGCCAAGGAGCTGACCGAGGCGCCGCCATCGTATCAAGCCACGCTGCGCAAACTGGCCCGGCTGCAGGCCGGCGCGCTGATCGAGCGCGAGCTGGCGTTGGCGGCCAATCCGGCCCCGTGCGAGGCGGGCTGGAACTGCGCCAATTTCGACGACGCGCGCAAATGGATCGCGCCTTTGCTGACGACGTTGCGCCAGCTAGAGATGGGCGCGCCGGCCCAGCGTTGGCAACGCCTGATGGACACCCAAGCGCTGTCGCTGCTCAAGCAATTGAACATGGCGGCCGAGCGCGGCGGCCTGTATTTGCCCGACCCGGCCACCGTGGCCGCCTGGGACGGCACGCGCGCGAGCGCGCCGGCCGGCTACGGCATGCGCGCCGCCGGCGATACGCGGGAATATCTGGACCGGCAGTTGCAGGCCGTCGGCGATCTGGCGGCCGCCAGCAAAGGCCCGCGCGCCTGGCTGACGCAAAGCGCGACGCCGGTGTCGCGCGAGGCGCAAGCCTTGCTGACCGACTGGAACCGGGTGGAGGAAGAACTAGCCAAGCAGGCGGCCAAGGTGCCGACCGGATCGCTGGCGCGGCTGGAAAAATGGTTCGCCGACGAGCTGCCCAAACTGGAGGTGGCCGATTGCGCCGAGCGCCTGCCGCCCGCCGGCGCGGCCCAGCCGGACTTTTTCCAGCGCCGCATGGCCAACCTGGCGGCCATGTTCGGGTCGCGCTGTTTCAAGCTGGAGATGGTCGAGGCGCGGCGCAGCTATGGTGCGATCGCCGCGCACTTCAACCGGCATCTGTGGAACCGCTATCCGTTCGCCGCCGCGCGCGACGCCGCGCCGGCCGAACCCGATCACGTGCGGCGGCTGCTCCAGCTATTGGACGCCAACAAACGAATCGCCGGCGCGACCCTGAAACGCCAGCGCGACCCCGCCTCGATGGCGGCGCTGGCCTTCGTCGAACGGCTGAGCGCCGTGCAACCGATCCTGGCGGCGATGCTGGCCGACGACCCGGCCGGAGGCTACGCCGCGCTCGACCTGTGGCCACAGTTCAGGGTCAACCGGGGGCGCGAAAAAGGCGGCGAGCAGATTTTCGAATGGACGGTGGCCGTAAACGGCGTGCCGTCCGGCCCCGAGGGCGGCGCAGCGCTGCCTTGGCGCATGGAGGACAAGATCGAACTTGGGCTGCGCTGGGCGAAAAATAGCGGCCTCGCGCCCGCCGCCGATCCGGCCCGGCCCGAGATGCGGGTGGCCGGCGCGATGGCCGGCTGGCGCTACGACGATGCCTGGGCCTTGCTGCACGCGCTGAGCGACCACGCGGCGCCGCTATCGGACTTGCCGGAGCGCGACGCGCGGGCGCCGGTGGTGCTGCGTTTTAAAGTGCCGACCCGCGACGCGAATGGCGCTTCGGCCGGCGACGCGGTCGTATATGCACGGCTGGCCGTATCGGTACATGGCAAACCGGAGCGGCTTGCGGTGCCGCCCTTCCCCACCGGCGCCGCGCCGCCTTTGCCCGGAGCGGGAGCGGCGCTGGCTGCGGACGCGAGCGCGGACGCGGACGCGAACGCGAACGCGAACGCGAACGACTATGGAGAGATGCGATGAGTGTGGAGTATTTGCTGCTGCCGCTGACCGACGGCGGCCCGTGCGGGGTGCCGCTGCTGCACGAGCCGGAGTACGACGCGATCGCCGCCGCCCGGCACGAGGACGACCCCAGCCTGCCGCGCGGTGTCTGGACCAGTGAACTCAAGCGGGCGGACTGGCCGGAGGTGGTGCGCCTGTGCGAACAGGCGTTGACCGGGCGCAGCAAGGATTTGCAAGTGGCCGCGTGGTTGGGCGAGGCCTGGATCGCGCGCGATGGCCTGGCCGGCGGTGTGCGCGCGACGCGGTTGCTGCAAGGCTTGTGCGAGCGGTTTTGGGAGCGATTGCATCCCCTTCCGCGCGGCGCCGACATGGAATTTCGCACCGCGCCCTTTGAATGGGCCGACGCGCAATGGTCCTCCACGCTCATGCTGCAAGTGCCGATTGTGAGCGGCGGCGGTGTCGACGCGTGCGCGTTCACGCTGGCGCGATGGCGCGAAGACTGCGTGCTCAACAATGAAGAACGCAAGAGCAAAAAGGCGTCCACGGGGGCGGCAAAAGACGGCGGCATGCCGGAAGAGCGCTTCCTAAAACAATTAACAAACGGTCCGTTGAGCGAGCTGGCCGCCCACCTTGCCGTGGCTCGCCAATGGGATATCGAGTTAAAACAGTTGCATATCATTGTTGAGCAGCGTGTGCCGAATTCGGCGATTCATTTTCGCGGCCTGGTGGAAAATTTGGTCCAGATCACCGACTTGCTTCGGCGCGGCGAAAAGCAACATCCGGATTATCTGGAAGCTTCGGCCGAGCGACGCGATGAAAGGAGCGCGGCGCCGGCCTTGGCGAACAGCGCCACCGTCCCGGAATCGGGGCCGCTGAAAGACAGCATCGACGGTCGCGAAGACGCTTATCGGCGATTGAGCCTGATCGCCGACTATCTGGCAAAAGCGGACCCGCACAGTCCTGTCCCGTCGCTGATCCGACGCGCCATAGCGTGGGGACGCATGCCTTTCGAAGAACTGCTAACCGAACTGACGTCCAACAACAACGAAATGCAGAAACTGCTCGTGCGCGGGCCACCGGGATGAGGCGCCTCGGTCCGCG
Source organism: Janthinobacterium sp. (assembly GCA_043787615.1). Taxonomy (GTDB): domain Bacteria; phylum Pseudomonadota; class Gammaproteobacteria; order Burkholderiales; family Burkholderiaceae_D; genus Janthinobacterium. The sequence continues at coordinate 9,677 of JAYVUV010000005.1, forward strand.
CTTTCGAGCGACGAAGTCCATACGCAAATGAGGATTTATGAAAAAAATTAAATTCGATGTCGCCGATTCAACACTACATTTTATGTTGGAGCAAAAGGGCTGGCATGCCGAGGCACTCAAAAAAACCGGTGATGCCATTCCCGTCTCGACTTTATCCGGACGCGGCACCGCCGGCGGCTCTGGCAATTCAAGCGGTTCAAGCTCTGGAACGCTCGACTCCGCGTTGTTTAGCAATTCGGAATCCTTAAAAAATCGGATGACAGATCGGCGCGAGCGCGATAGGGACGGCTCCAATGATAAAAGCGGTGCGGCAAATCCCGATGACCACGACAAAGCGTCCGCGAACCGATATCGAACAATGGCGGCCTATGCGTTCGATGTCACGACCGGAGAACTGTACGTTGGTTACAGTGGAGGTGCCAGCGTCGTCGCCGCGCGCGGAATGGATCGAAGCGCGCAATACGGCGCGAGGTTGGATCGCATTGAGCCTTATGTCCGCGGTATCAACGTGGTGGAGAACTATGACGAGATCAATTGCGCCGAAGTCGCCGCTCTCAGCAATGCGCGCGCCCGCGGTGCCGATATCAGGAATCTGGCTTTTTGTGCGATGCACACGGACGGCACGTGGCGCGATCCCTGCGGCAACTGCTTGCAATGGGTTCAGCTTTGGGCTTTCGCCTATATGAATAGACGACAACAATGGATTGCTTGCCGAAGAGGTCAATGATTGCGCCATGTCGTAGACACGCGACGGCGTGGCCGGTATGAACGCTTGTATTGAAATCGGAAAGGATGGAATGCGACATGGTTTTCGTATATTTTTTTCGCGACCTCACAGAGCTGGCGGGGCAACGGCCGAGAATTCCCAATGGTCAGGCGCGGGCGTTCCTGGAATCGCTCAGCACCTGTTTTGATATATATTTGCTTCCGCAACGGCTCGCAGCGCTTGCCGGAGTCGCCGCGCCAAGCAATGCCGGGGTCGCTCCGGAAGATCGCTTGACCCCGCTTGAATTGGCTGCGCGGTGGAACCAACTCACGACAAAACAGGGAAATGTCGAATTTGTACTGCTACCGAAACTCGCGGCGGGATGGCTCAACTGGCAAACGGATGCTTATATTCCATTTCCCGCGAACGTAGGCATCGCTCTCCCCTCGACACTCTATTCGTGCACGCATACGATGGGCGATGCCATCAAAAGGGCGCTGGGAAGCGGGTGC
>JAYVUV010000006.1:0-6377 GCA_043787615.1 Janthinobacterium sp.
CGATCGTGATGCTGGCCGGCGTGTTGCTGACCCAGCTTGCCGCCAACGTCATCTGGTCGTGGCAGCTGCGCAGTGCTTCCGAAGCCGAAGCGCGCAGCGGAGCACGACACCTCGCGCATAGCGCGGCGGGTGCAGTGCGTCACTTCATGAGCTTGCCGCAAAATTATCGACCGCTGATCCTTCAGCAAGCGCGAGAAATGGGTGGCACGCGATTTTTCGTCAACGTCAATCGGGCCCCGATTGCATTGCATGAAATCGACGCTGCACCGCTAGCTGCGCTGGCCGTCCGCGAGATCGCGGCGACCATGCAGCGCGACCTGCCGAAAGTGACAGACGTGCGCATCGGATTCGCGTGGCCCGCCGGCTTAGCAGTCGACAATGAGGGCACCACGTTAGCCGATCTGCCGGAAAACTGGGTCCAGCACATCATGATGACTGCTCCCAAGCCGGCACCGATGCTGGCGCGCAGGAGCAGCGTCCCGTCAAGGCCGGCTCGGCCGACGACGCCGCCTTCTTGATGGGGAACGCCGAAACCGTGATCATCGTGCCCGGCTACGGCCTGGCGGTGGCGCGCGCCCAGCATGCCCTCAAGGAGCTGGTCGAGAAGCTGACCCACAAGGGCGTGATCGTCAAGTACGCGATCCACCCGGTGGCCGGGCGCATGCCGGGCCATATGAACGTGCTGCTGGCCGAGGCCGAGGTGCCCTACGATCAAGTGTTCGAGATGGAGGACATCAACGGCGAGTTCGCCCAGGCCGACGTGGTGCTGGTGTTGGGCGCCAACGACGTGGTCAACCCGGCCGCCAAGGATCCGAAATCTGCCATCGCCGGCATGCCGATCCTGGAGGCGTACAAGGCCAAGACGGTGATCGTCAACAAGCGCTCGATGGCGGCCGGTTACGCCGGCTTGGACAACGAGCTGTTTTACATGGATAAGACCATGATGGTGTTCGGCGACGCCAAGAAGGTGATCGAGGACATGGTCAAGGCGGTCGAGTCTTAACGGCCCGGTTAGCGCAGGAAGATGAAGTAGGCGGCGGCGTACAAGATGGCAATCGCGCCGCCGGCCGGCCGCAGTTCCGGCGCGAACATGGCCATCAAGGCGGCGAAACCCAGATTGGCCAGCGACATGGCGCACGGGATCGCGCACAGCATGAAGGTGCCGAGCAGCTCGTAGCCGGAGCCGCGTCCGGCCCGCGCCGTCGCCATGATGGCGAGGGCCAGCGCGCCCAGCGCGTGGCACACGCCGGCCGTCACGACGCTGCGTTTCAGATAGCGCCGCAAGCTGGCGAAGCGCCGCGGCCGGCCTCTTTTCCTTATGCTGGACATCGCGCGTTTTCCTCACTGTCGCGTGCGGGCGACCCGTCCGGACGGACGAGCGTCACACCGTGGCGTGACGTGTTCAGTGTAGTGCGATTGGCGCCGCGTGGCCGAAACGGCGCCGCCTCACAATTGCGCTAGAGTAAGAAATCACCGCTTCGCTGGGTCGGCTGTGGTAAGGGCGCGACGAGGACGCGCGCGGCCCGGCGGCGATGTTTAACGGCGCCCGTACATCATCAATTCGGCCAGCAGATTGCGTGCCGGTGGCAGCAGGTCGATGGCGGCCAACGAGGCGCCCAGCAGCGTCTGGGCCGGGCCGGCGCCGGCGAACACCCGCGCCAGCGTGTCGGTCAGGCGCACCGTCAGTTGGCGGTCTTCGCGGCGCAGGGCGGCGAATTGGCTCAGCATGGCGGGGCTGGCCTCGCGCGCCAGCAGGCCGGCCAATACGGCGGCGTCGCGCAGGCCCAGGTTCAAGCCCTGGCCGGCGACCGGGTGCAGGGTTTGCGCCGCGTTGCCGATGGCGACCGTGCGCGTGCTTTCGCGCGGCTCGGCGTTCAGCCCGAGCGGATAGGCCAGGCGCGCGCCGGCGGCCGTGAATTGGCCGACCCGGCCGCCGAAAGCCGTTTGCAGCCGGGCCAAAAAGGCCGCCTCGTCTAGCGCCAGCAGGTGCTGCGCCGTGTCCGGCCGCACGCACCACACCAGCGAATATTCCTCGCCCTGGGGCAGCAGCGCCAGCGGACCCTCGTCGGTGAAGCGCTCGAAGGCGCGGTGCGGCGCCATGGCGCTGGCGCGCACCTGGGCGATCACCGCGCTTTGGCGGTAATCGTGCCGGCGCGCCCGTTCGCGCTGTTCGCCAAACAAGCCCCCCTCGGCTTGCACCACGACGGCCGTTTCCAATCGACTTTGCGCGCCATCGTGTTCGATGCGCAGCAGCAGGCCGTCGCGCGCGGCCTCGCGCGCGCTCACGCGCGCCGGGCGCAGCGTCGTCAGTCCGAGCCGCGCGCAGACCGCCCCCAGCGCCGCGACCACGTCGCCGTAACGGCTCACGTAGCCCAGCGCGGCCAAGCCATGCTCGTCGCGGTCGATCAGGCTGCGGCCGAACCGGCCGCGCCGCGAGACGTGGATCTGGTGAATCGCGGTGGCGGGCACGGGCCAGGCGCCGATCTGCTCCAGGATCTGGCGGCTGCCGTACGACAGCGCGATCGAGCGCGGGTCGGCGCTGGCGGCGGCCAGGGTCTTGGCGTCGATCAGGGCGATGCGGTCCGGTGCCACGCCGCGCCGCGCCAGCAGGGCGGCCAGCGCCATGCCGACCGGGCCGGCACCGCAGATGGCGATGTCGGTTTCGCCGCGGGCCGCGCTGTCGGCCGCGCTGTCGGTCGTCATGGGGCGCGCCGCCCGGACAAGCCAGCGTTCCCGCGCCCCGATGCGGCGCCGGGTTGGCGGCCCTGTCCCGCGACGATGGCGGCGGGATCGGCGCGGCGTCCGGCCCTCATGCCCGCTGCCGCATCAGTTGTTCGATCTCGGCCACGCTCTTGGGCGCCGTGCAGCTCAGCACGCGGTGGCCGTCCTCGGTCAGCAGCACGTCGTCCTCGATGCGGATGCCGGTGTGCCAAAACTGTTCCGGCACGCCGGCGGCGGGACGCACATAGATGCCCGGTTCCACCGTCAGTACCATGCCCGCTTGCAGCGTGCGGCCCGGCGCGCCCGGCGTGTTCAATTCGCGGTAGGCGCCCACGTCGTGCACGTCCATGCCCAGCCAGTGGCCGGTGCCGTGCATGTAGAACTGGGCGTAGCTGCGCTCGGCCAGCACGTCTTGCAGGCCGCCCCGCTCGCGGTCGAGCAGGCCCAGGTCGAGCATGCCCTGCGCCAGCACCGCCAGCGCGGCGTCGTGGATGCCCTGGTAGGGCAGGCCAGGGCGCGCCGCCTGCAGGGCCGCCGCCTGGGCCGCCAGCACCAGTTCGTACAGCGCTTGCTGCGGCTTGGAAAAGCGGCCGTTGACGGGAAAGGTGCGCGTGATGTCGGAGGCGTAGCCATCGAGCTCGCAGCCGGCGTCGATCAGCACCAGTTCGCCGTCCTGCGCCACGCCGTTGTTGGCGTTGTAGTGCAGCACGCAGGCGTGGGCGCCGCTGGCCACGATGCTGGGATAGGCCGGTGCCTGGGCGCCCTGGCGCCGGAATTCGTAGAGCAGTTCGGCTTCGATTTCGTATTCGCGCATGCCGGGCCGGGTCAGGCGCATCGCGCGCGTGTGGGCCTGGGCCGAGATGGTGGCGGCGCGCTGCATGGTGGCTTGTTCGCTCGCGTCCTTGAACAGGCGCAGTTCGTCGAGCAGGCCGACCAGGTCGTGCGCGGCGTCCGGCGCGCGCACGCCATTGCGCGCGCGGCTGCGCACTTCGTGCAACCAGGTTTTCACTTGCGCGTCCAGCGCGGCGCTGCTGCCCAGCGCGTAGTACAGGGCCGGGCTGTCGCTCAGCAGCCGGCCCATGTGGGCGTCCAGTTCCTCGATCGGGTGCGCGGCGTCGAAGCCGAAGTCGGCCCTAGCCGCCTCCGGGCCGTGCCGGAAGCCTTCCCAGATTTCGCGCTCGCTGTTTTTTTCGCGGCAAAACAGGATGGCCCGGCCCGGCGCGGCCGGCCCGGGCGCCACCAGCACCAGCATGCTGTCCGGCTCGCCGAAGCCGCTCAGGTAGTAGAAATAGCTGTCGTGGCGGTAGGGATAATCGACGTCGTTGTTGCGCTTGACTTCGGGCGCGGTCGGCACGATCGCCACCGCGCCCGGGCGCATGCGCGCCATCAGGGCCGCGCGCCGGGCCGCGAAGGGCGCGCCGTCGAAGGCCGGGTTCACGCGGGCACCCGGCCGTTGAGCGCGTCGAGTTGTTCGACGGTGCCGACGTTGGTCCAGTCGCCCGGATACACCTCGCCGCCGACCTGGCCGCGCGCGGCGTAGGCGCGCAGCACAGGCCCCAGCTTGGCGTGGGCGCCGCGCGGAATGGCGTCGAACATCTCGGGCCGGTAGACCCCGATGTTACCGAAGGTCCAAAGCGGGTCGCCCTCGTTGGCGACCGAATACAGGGTCAGGGCGAAGTCGCCCTGGGGATGGTGCTCCGGGTTTTTGACCAGGTATAACCAGGCCACGTCGCGCTGGTCGGCCGGGTAGGGCCGGCCCAGCGCGTCGGCGTCGGCCAGCACGTCCTTCACTTGGGCGAAGTCGAAATACGGGCAGTACAGGTCGCCCGAGAGGGCCAGGAAGGGTTCCTCGCCCAGCAAATGGCGGGCCTGGGCCACGGCGCCTGCCGTTTCCAGCGCGCTGGCCTCGGGCGAGTAGGCGATGCGGGCGCCGTAACGGCTGCCGTCACCCAGCGCTTGCTCGATCAAGTGGCCCAGGTGGGCGTGGTTGATGACGATCTCGGTGATGCCGGCCCGTACCAGGTTGATCACGTGCCAAACGATGAGGGGCCGCCCGCGCACGGTCAGCAGGGGTTTGGGGCAGGTGTCGGTGAGGGGACGCATCCGCTCGCCGCGGCCGGCGGCAAAGATCATGGCTTTCATGGGAAGACTCGTTTCGCTGATGGTGGGGACGGCCGCGCGGCCGCCCGCCGTTTAAAAAGTGTAGCCGACGCTCGGCTGCTTGTCTTCGAGCTGGTCGAGCAGGCGCGCCAGCGGTTTCAGGTCCTGGTAGCGGTTGGCGGTCTTGCGCACGTAATCGAGCACGGTCGGCAGGTCGGCCAGGAAGGCGTCCTTGCCGTCGCGGTGATGCAGGCGGGTGAAGATGCCGAGGATTTTCAAGTGGCGCTGCAAGCCCATGAATTCGAAGTCGCGGTAAAAGGCGTCGATGTCGGGATTGACCGGCAAGCCGGCCAGTTTGGCTTGCTGCCAGTAGCGCACCACCCAGTCGAGCACCAATTCCTCGTCCCACTGGATGTAGGCGTCGCGCAGCAGCGAGGCCAGGTCGTAGGTGACGGGGCCGTAGCGGGCGTCCTGGAAGTCGATGATGCCGGGGTTGCCCTGGTCCATCCACATCAGGTTGCGCGAATGGTAGTCGCGGTGCACATACACTTGCTGCTGGGCCGTGGTGTTGGCCAGGATCGCGTCGAACACCTTGTCCAGCTGGGCGCCCTGGGCCGCGCTCAAGGTGGCGCCCAGGTGGCGTTCGATATACCACTCTCGGAACAGGTTCAGCTCCAATTGCAGGAAGGCGCGGTCATATTCGGGCAGCACGTCGGGCGCGCTGGCGCGCTGGATCGCCACCAGCGCGCTCACGGCCTCGCCGTACAGCACGGCGGCGTTGTCGTGATCGAGCGCCTGTAAATACGTGGTGTTGCCCAGGTCGGCCAGCAGCAGCAAGCCTTGCGCCGCGTCCTGGGCCGCGATGGCCGGCACCGAGACCCCGGCCGCGCCGAACAAGGCGGCCACCTTGATGAAGGCGGCCACGTTCTCGCGCTCGGGCGGGGCGTCCATCACGATCAGGGTGGCGCCCAGCCTGGCTTGCTCGGCCGGCAGCACGTCGACCCGGAAGTAGCGCCGGAAGCTGGCGTCGGCCGAGGCCGGGCGCAAGCTGGCGCCGTCGACCAGGTTCAGACCGGCCAGCCAGGTTTGCAGCAGGGTCAGGCGGGCGTCGGGGACGGCGTTGAATTGGGTCGGGGAGGACATTGAGCAGCCTGTGGAATCGGGTTGGTGGTGAGATTCCCATATAATAAGGGATTCAAATCAAAAAATCGCCTCCCATGGTGTATCTTCCCTACTTTTCATGAGCTGGTTCACGGCTCCCACTCCATCGCAGCGCTGGGTCTTTGTTACGACCGCGCTCCTTACCGCCGCAGCGGTGCCTACCCACGCGCAAACGCAGCAAAAGCGTGTGGCCAATGTCGAGGACAAGAAGTCGCCCACCGTGGTGCAGGCCGAGCAGATCGGTGGACGTCCCGAGCGCGAAATCACGCTTGAGCGCAATGTCGAAGTGGTACGCGACCAAACCCGCCTGACCTCCGATGCGGCTTGCTACCGCCAGGTCGAAGATGAAGTCGAGGCCACCGGCCATGTGCGTATGTGGCGCTTCGGCGACCGCT
>JAYVUV010000007.1:0-3538 GCA_043787615.1 Janthinobacterium sp.
CCGACGATGTCGTGTTCACGGTCGAATATTCGGTGCGGGCGGCCCAGATGGCGGTCTACCAGTTGCTCGGCGTCGAGCGCGCGGTGCCGCCCATCCACCGCCACGACAAATCGCTCAAGGTCAAACTGGACGCGGTGATCAAGGCCTTTAAATAAGCGGCCGCGCGAAGCGGCCGCGCAAGGCGGCCGCTTCGGCGTAGAATGGTTCACAGGCGGCCACCCACGGCCGCTTTCCAGTCCCGCCAGATCCGCGGCGATGGCCGCCGGCACGGATGCGTCCTGGCTTCATGCGGCCCACGACGGAGACCTGCAATGACCGATCCCCTCTCGCCCTTCCTGCATTCCTATCTATTCGTTCCCGGCGACCGGCCGGACCGCTACGCCAAGGCGTGCGCGGCCGGCGCCGACGCCGTCATCATCGACCTGGAGGACGCGGTGGCCCCGGTCGACAAGGGCGCCGCGCGCGACGCCCTGGCCAACTGGCTCGACGGCGCCGAGGCGCGCGCCAGCGCGGTGCCGGTGTTCGTGCGCGTGAACTGCGTCAACTCGGGCTGTTTCGGCGACGACTTGCGGCTGTGCCACCGGCCCGGCGTGGCCGGCATCGTGCTGCCCAAGGCCGAGCGGCTCGACGACATCGCCAGCGCCAGCGCCAGCGCGCCGCTGTATCCGCTGATCGAAACGGCGCTGGGCTTTTCGCGCCTGAACGAACTGGCCACCGCGCCGCGCGTCAAGCGGCTGCTGTTCGGCAGCCTCGATTTCAAACTCGACCTGGGCATCCACGGCGACCGCGAGGAACTGCTGTTTTTCCGTTCGCAGATCGTGCTGGCCTCGCGCATGGCCGGCTTGCTCGCGCCCGTGGACGGGGTCACCATCGAGATCGACGACCAAGCCAAAATCGAGGACGACACCGCCTACGCGCGCCGGCTCGGCTTCGGCGCCAAGCTGTGCGTCCATCCCGACCAGGTGGCGACGGTCAACCGCGCGTTCGCGCCGGCCGCGCGCGAAGTGGCGTGGGCCAACCGCATCCTGGCCGCCGCCGAGGGCGCGCGCGGCGGCGCGGTGGCGCTGGACGGCCAGTTGATCGACCGGCCGATGCTGGTGGCGGCCCGGCGCGTCATCGAGGAAACCTTGCGCCGCCGGGCCTTGTGACGCGGAAGCGCGCGGCCGCGGCCGGACCCGCGCCGGGGCCGCGCCGGAACTAGAACTAGAGCCGGAACTAGAACTGGGACTTGGGCGGGTCCACATGATATTTGCGCAGGATGGCGCCGTAACTGCCGTCGGCGCGCATGGTCTCGAACGCCGCGCGCCAGTGCGCCGTCACGGCTGGCGCCAGGTCGCGCGAGCCGACCAGATACACCTGCACATGGCTGCCGACCACCCCGCGCCGCAGCCTATCGATGCGCAAGCCGGCGCCGCGCTGGGCGGCGCGGATGCCGTTCCAGGAGCTGATCCAGGCGTCGATTCTGCCCGCGTCGAGTTTTCTGGCGTTGGTCTGGTCTTCGGTGACCACGCTGACGTGCCGCAAGCCATGCGCGGCCGACAACTGGGCGCCCACGCCGTCCCTGATCACGCCCACCGACAAGTCCCTCAACGCCTCGAAGCTGGAAATATCGGCCGTCGAATCGCGCTTGGCCACCACCAGGAAATCGTCTTCCACCAAGGGCACGATCCAGGTGTAGCGATCCTCGCGCGCCGGGGTGCGCCCGACCGGCACCAGCAAGGTGTCGGGCGCGGACGCGGCCACCGCCAGCGCGCGCGCGAACGGGTAGAGATCGACGGCGCCGGAATGGCCGGCGCGTCTGGCCAATTCGAGCACCAGCTCGCAAGCCAGCCCGCTCACCCCACCGCCTTCCGCCGCCGTGCAATAAAACGTGGTGGCGCCGGCGATCAGATGCGGTTCGCCGGCGGCCCGGCCGATCCGCGGAGCCAGCCCCAAGCCCAGGCCAGCGCCCAGCACGGCCAGCATGCCGCACGCCTGGCGCCGCCTCATGCGCGCGCCCGGCCGCGAGACCGGAACCGGAACCGGAACCGGAATCCGTAAGGCGAACAAGACGGCGAGCCGGACTGCCAAGCGCCACCACCGATTTTTTTCATGATTGTCCGTGAAGTTCAGCTCGCATAGCGTGCGACACGCGGCCCTGGCGCCCTCTCGACCACGACGGCACTTGATCTTTCTATCAATCAACTCTACTACATATGCGCCAGAAAACCGTTGTTTTCCTATCCACGGCGGCATCGTTTATTGCTAAGCAGAATTTTTTTATTGCGCAAGTGGCGGCCGGCGATAAAGGTAAAATGTCGCACCTGTCGCCGCCGGCATCCGGCGCGTCCTCCCAGCCCAACAAGGAAACCCATTGTCCGCACTTAGCTCATCGGTCATGCAAGGCCGCTACCAAGCTTTTCTCTTCGATATGGATGGCACCATCATCAATTCGATCGCCGCCGCCGAACGCATCTGGCGCGCCTGGGCCCTGCGCCACGGGCTAGACGTGGCCGCGTTCCTGCCCACCATCCACGGCGCGCGCGCGGTGGACACCATCGCGCGCGTCGGGCTGCCCGGGCTCGACCCGGAAACCGAAGCGATGGGCATCACCGTCGCCGAGATCGACGACGTCGAAGGCATCGTCGCCATCGCCGGCGCGGTGGCGTTCTTGAACGCCTTGCCGCCGACGCAATGGGCGATCGTCACCTCGGCGCCCCGGGAACTGGCGCTGGCGCGGCTGGCGGCGGCCGGCATGCCGGTGCCGGCCGTGCTGGTGAGCGCCGACGATGTGCGGGCCGGCAAGCCGCAACCCGATTGCTATCTGCTGGCGGCCGACAAGCTGGCGGTGGACATCGCGCGCTGCCTGGTGTTCGAGGACGCCGCGGTCGGCATCGCCGCCTGCGAGGCGGCCGGCGCGGCGCTGATGGTGGTCACCGCCACCCACGTCCATCCGCTCGAGACGCGGCACGCGTCGATCGACAATTACGCCACCCTGACGACCAGCACCGAAGACGGTTTGATTTCTCTGCAACAGCGCGCCTGAGCGACACCGATCGGGGCCGGCGCGCCCGCGACGCGCCGGCCCCGACGTTTTCACCTTGAGACCCGGAAATAGCATGCCCCTTCCGCGCGGCGCGCGGCGTGATCGTCGCGCGCCCTGCGCCACCTCAAGCCCGCCCGGCCCGCCAAGGTGAGCGCGCGCAAGTGCCACCCCCGCCCCGCCACTACACTGGTTTTGCCGCGACACGCCCAGTGCGCCGTCCAGCCCGGCATCGCGCGTCCCGCGCGCAGCCGCACCCACCCTTGTGCCGTTCCCCTCGATGAGGTCCACCATGAATCGCGTCCCGTCCCTCGCACCGTCCCTCGCACCGTCCCGCCGCACCACCCGCCGTCGCGCCGCCAGCTTGGCGCCCGCGCTGCTGGCTTTGCTGGCCACGCTGTCCGGTCAGGTCCAAGCCGGCACCGTCATCGTCAACGGCGGCGCCGGCACCGACGGCCGGCCGGGCACCCCGGGCACGCCCGCCGGCGCCGGCGAAGCGGGCGGGCCGGCCGACGC
>JAYVUV010000008.1:0-8848 GCA_043787615.1 Janthinobacterium sp.
TGTTTTGTTACCTGCTACGAATTCTGGTGCCCTTTACGTGGATTGAACACGTGGCCTCTCCCTTACCAAGGGAGTGCTCTACCACTGAGCTAAAAGGGCTAAAGTCTTGCGTGCGGCGCTTGCGAACGATCGACAAGCACCTGAACTGAATACTGGAGCGGGTGAAGGGAATCGAACCCTCGTCGTAAGCTTGGAAGGCTTCTGCTCTACCATTGAGCTACACCCGCGAGGTTTCGTTCACTTCTTTATTACTACCACTCAGTTTTCCTTGCAAAAAACTTGGTGGAGGGGGCTGGATTCGAACCAGCGTACTCATAGAGAACAGATTTACAGTCTGTCGCCTTTAACCACTCGGCCACCCCTCCGCGAGGAACCGCAGAGTATGAAGCATTGCCTGATATCTGTCAACCCTATCCGCGCTGACTACTGCGTAAATCGGGCGTATATCGTTGTTTTGGCTGCTTCGGGGCGTGATTGTAACCGTAGCTTTCGCTTGCGCGCAAGAGCCAGTTGCAACTTATTTTGCGGGGCGCGGGAAAAGCCGGGCGTTAGACTGTGAGCGCCAGCAGCACCTGGGCCTTGAGCGCGCGCACCAGCGCGGTTTCGTCGGGCGCCACCCCTTCCGGGGCGGGCTGCGCGCGGTCGGCGTAAAACAAGCCAAGTTGCACAGATTGCAACACCAGCGGCAAGACGATGAAACTGCGGGCGTCCGGCAACAGCGCGCGGTGCCAGCCGGGCAGCAAATCGGCGATCTTGGGCGCGCCGGCGTCGGCGATCACCAGGTCGGCGTCGTTTTCCATGGCCAGATAAAACAGGTCGTGCCGGGCCACCAGGGGAAATTGAAAGCCGGCCTGGCGCTCCGCGTGGCGCTCGCCAAGCGCCAGCCGCGCCCGGTATTGGCCGCTGCGGGCATCCTTCAGGCATACCGTGGCGAAACGAAAACCCAGGCTGCGGTACAGTGTTTCCAGCACCAGCATGATCACATCGTTGACCTTGCCCTGGCCGCCCGCGCGCAGCGACGTCACATCTTGCACCCCGGCCAGCAGCAAGGCGCGCGCGTTGACCGGCTTGCCGCTGGGATGGCACAGGTCCGGCGCGCCGTCGCCCGCGTCCATGGTGGCAAACAGCAACACATCGGGCAAGCCGGCATTCTCGGACGCCGCCGGCGCCTCCACCGGCGCCATGTTCATGCTTTGCAACAGGTCGGCCATCTCCTTTTGCACCGTGCCGTACAGCTCGCGCATGCGCTCCGGGTCCAGACCCAGGGCCGCGCCGAAACGCTGTTGCAGGAGCGGCGCCGCCGGGTCCGCTTCAGGCTGGCCGCCGGCGCCGGCGCGCGCCAGCAGGCGCGCCGCCTCCATGCTGAACGCGGCCACCTGGCGCATCCATTCCTGGCGGCTGGCGGCCACTTTTTGCACACCCGGCGGCAAGGTGGCGATGGCCCGCACAATCACATCCGGAATTTTCCACTCGCGCAGCACGGCGGCCGACAAGGTGTCGAAACTGCTACCCAGTATCATTTGCGCGGCCTGATTCTCGGTGTGTTGACCGCTCGCCATTAACGCCTCGATCTCGCGGAAACGTTCATGCTCCTGGGACGCGATCAACAATTGGCCGATGTTTTTGAACAACGCGCCGATCGATGCCTCCTCGGCGCCCTGGTGCGCGCTCAGGCGCGCCATTTCGCGCCCCACCAAGCTGGCGCACAGTGCCGCCTCCAGCTCGGCGCGCACGCTGTGCGCGTGTTTGCTGTTGGACAGGGTGTCGACCAGCAGCATGGCCAGGGCCGTGGTTTTCACATTGTTAAAGCCGAGCAGGGAAATGGCGCGCGAAATGGTGGTCACGGCGCTGCCGCTGGCGGTGCGGTAGGTCGGCGTGTTCGACAGGCGCAGGATCTTTTGCGTCAGGGCCACGTCCGACAGCACATAATACGCCAGGCTTTGGGTCCCCTCGTCGTCCGAGGAAGCCAGTTGCACCACCCGCGCCACCGAGGCGCCCAGCGCGAACAAACCGCTTTCCTCGCTGCACAAGCGGTGCAGCAGCGCGCCGCGCACGGGCCGCGGCTCGGGCGGGAGAGAAGGGTTCGGAGTATTGACCGGGTTGCCTGGGTTGCCTGCCATGCTGATTCCTGTATGAACTGCGCGTCGACGTCCGGACCGCTGCCGTCAAGAGGCGGCGCGCAGCGGCGCTTCCTTCCAGCGCCCGGCCCGGATATTGTACTTGCGTAAAATCTGCTGATGCAGCCCGGACAGCGCCGCCAGCTTCGGATTGACGGGATCGAGCCGCCGCACCGCGCCGATGAAGGTCAGCGCGAACTGGCCCAGACGCTCGTCCCAGCCCGCGTTTTCCAGGCACTTGAGCACCGCCACGGCCGCGTTGAACACCACTTGCGGATTGTCCGGCAGCTTGGCCACGGCCTCGATCATCAAATCGACCGCGCCGCGGAAGTCGCCCTCCTTGGCGCGCGCCGCGCCGGCCGCCACCATGTCGGCCACCGATTGGCGGCTCTCCTGCGCCAGGCTTTCGCCCAAATCGGCCCGCCCGGCCCGCTCGAACACGGCCAGCGCCCGGCCCATGGCGACCGCGTCGGCGGCGTTGCGCATCACCTCGCGCATCACCTCGGTGGCGCCCTCCTCCATGCCGTTTTGCAAACAATTACGCGCCAATTCCATCTTGATGCCGTCGGCCAGCCCGATGCTGTCGCGGCAAGCGCCGACGGCGTCGGTCAGCGACTGGCGCAGGCGCTGCTCGTTGCCGGTGTAATCGTGCAGCATGGCCGAGGCGATCGCGCCGCAAGCGTCGCTGTTCTTGTGGCCACCCAGCGACTTGTCGAGGTCGCGGATCACGGCCGCCGCCTGGACCGGATCGCCGCGCTGCACCAGGGTTTGCACCAGCCGCACATGGTCTTGCGGGTCGCGAAATTCCGAATACTTGGCCTTGCCGACCACCAGCTTGAACGCCTTTTCCGCGCCCTCCAGGTCGCCCGCCTCCAGCGCCACCTCGCCCAGCCGGCGCAGGCGGCGCACCGCGTGCGGCGACAGCGCCACCGCCTCGCTCAACACGCCCTGGGCCAGGGCCGCCTGTCCCTGCGCCTCGTGGCTGCGGGCCAGCCAGTCGTAAGCGTCGAGGAAACGCTTGTTTTGGCCCACCAGCTCCTCCAGCATGGCCTGGGCGGCGCCGTGCTGGCCGCGCATGAACAGGGTCTTGGCCTGGCCCAGGCGCGCCCAGCCGATGCCCCTGGCCTCGTACAGCGCGGCGTAAATCGGCTCGGCCTCGGCCGCCTCGCCCAGCATCACGTGCAACTCGGCGCGCAGGCGGTTGAAATCGGTGGCGTAACGGGGATGCAGTTCGGCGCCGGCCAGGCAAGCCTCGATGGCGGCGCGCTCGTCGCCCAGCGCCATGGCTTGGTAGGCCGGCACCAAGGCGTTGCGCTTGTCGAGCGCGCGGCCTATCCGTTCGAGCATGTTGTCGGCCGCGAACGGCTTCAAGATATAGTCGGTCGGCCCCAGCTCGGCCGCGCTGACCACCTTGCCGAAATTGCCTTCGCTGGTGACCATGAAAAACATGGTGGCCGCTCCCATCAAGCGGTGGTGGCGCAAGTCCTCCAACATTTGCTGGCCGTCCTGGCCGCCGTCCAGATCGTATTCGCACAGGATCAAATCGTAGCGCTTGGCGCCCAGCTGGCGGATCGCTTGGGCGGCGCCGGGGGCGTCGTCGATCCCGCTCAAGCCGCACAGGTTCAGCATGGCGTGCAGGCTGGCGCGCATCCCGGGGTGGGGATCGATGATTAAGGCGGTCAGACCCTTCAGTTGGTTCATCGCTGCTTTCGCAAGATCGCACGGGCTCGGATGTGCTGCCTGAAGTATATTACCGCAAGACTACAAAATCACTAGCAAGCAACAGTCCTCGTGCCGCGCCCCTCGCCAAGTTGATCTCGATCGTGCAACGAAAACCCTTGCCGGCGGCAATCCGCATCGTTCGCGCCGCGCAAATCCGGGCCGCCGGCGGCCCGGCGCGACGACTAGTTTTCGGACGAAAGGTAGGGTGTGAAGGCCTGCCGAATCTCGGGCGGGAGCTGTTGGAAGTCGATACGCTGGTTGGCGATTTCGGTACGGAGGCGATCCGCGCCACCGGCCGCGCGCACCAGGCGCGTCGCCAAATCACGCGCGAGTTGTTGCATCACCTTCCTTGGAATGTGGTTGGGCTCGCGCACATCGAAGGCTTCGCTTGCCTTATCGCCATTGCATTTGCCGTCTGAAACGCTATAGACGCCGCTGTCGTAAAATGTGAAATACGGAGCTTGGTCGGGTTTGGGATTGCGCAGCTTGGCATACCCATCCACCAGGTAATACGTCACAGTGGGCTGTTTTACCATGCCGAAAATCCATTGGCGTCCGGTCGATATCTCGCTGTCGGCCATCGGGGCGCACAGGGCGCGTATCGCTTCCGGCACCGGCTCGAGCTTGGCGTCGGCGACCGGCAGCCGCAGACCCAGCACGGGATCATGCACGAATTGCGGCGGATGGTCGTTCTCTTGGGAGCCCGCAGCGGCACCGGACACGTCGAAGTAGGCTTTGAACGCTTCCTGCAACTCGGGCGAGAGCTGTTGGAAGTCGATACGCTGGTTCGCTATTTCGGTACGCAAGCGATCCGCGCCACCGACCGCGCGCGCCAAGCGCGCCGCCAGATCGCGGGCCAGTTGTTGCAGCACCTCGCGTGGGATTTGCTTGGGGTCGCGCACATCGAAGGTTTCGCGTGCCGAGTCGCCCCCGCACTGGCCGTCTGAAACCTTATAGACGGCACCTTCAATCGATTGTAAATATAAATGTTCGCCAGGTTTTGGATTGCGGCGCTTGGCATACCCGTTCAGGAGGTAATAAGTAGTTGTGTAATACTTTGCTACGCTGAAAATCCATTGACGTCCGACCCAGGTTGCATCGGGGGCCATCGGGACGCACATAGCACGTAACTCTTCGGACACCGGCTCCAGTTTGACGCCGGCGGCCGGCAACCGTAAGCCCAGCACAGGATCATGCAAGAAGCATGTCTGAAGCAGAATCGGCGAAGACATGTCGCTCAGCTTGGAAAAAGATATACCGGACAGTTCCGCGTGCGCGGCGGTGTGACCGCCGCCGGTCGAGGAGGTGGCACTCTTGGGCTGATGTACGCCCCAGTGAACGCCTGTCACCTCGATCCAATCCTTGTGCTTATCATCCTGTGACTCGCCTTTGATACCGTCGATTTACAAATACACGTCAATTGCCATATTTTCCCCGATGAATAAGAATATATGTTAGGGAAAGATAAACATTTTCCGGCTGGAAGTTGTGGCCCCTCGTAGCGATTGACGCCGAACGGGCCGATCAACGGCTGCGGCGCCCGCCGCAGGGCTTAGGAATGTGCGTGTCGCTCGGCGTCGGCCTGGTCTTCCAGCACCGCTTCGAGCGCGGCCACCACGGCGGGGTCGAATTGCAAGCCGCTGCGCTGAACGATATGGTCGCGCGCCGCTTGCCGGCTCCAGGCCGGCTGATAGCTGCGCGTCTGTTGCAAGGCGTCGAACACGTCGGCCACCGCCACGATGCGCGCGGCCAGCGGAATGGCGTCGCCCTTCAAGCCGCGCGGATAGCCGCTGCCGTCGACATGCTCGTGGTGACCGCCCGCGATCTCGGCCCCGTAACTGAGGTAACTGGGTCCCTCCAGCGCCCTGGCGGCCCGGCCCAGTATGGTCTCGCCGATCTCGGCGTGGCGCTGCATCTCGATCAGCTCGGCAGCGTCGTGCGGCCCCGGCTTGAGCAGCACATGCTCCGGCGTGACCACCTTGCCCACGTCGTGCAGAATGCTGGCCAGCCCTATCATGTCCAGCAATTGCGGGCTCAGCTCGTGGCGGTGGGCGCCGCCCGCGTCGAGTTTGCGCGCGATCGCCTCCGACAGCGCCTGCACCCGGCGCACATGGCCCACGTTGGCGCCGTCGCGACACTCCGCCAAGTCGGCCAGCACCACCACGGTGGCCTCCTGCGCCTTGCGCAATTGGCTAAACAAATGCAGATTGTCGAAGGCGGCCGCGATGCGCTGGCAAAACACGTTCAGCAAATCGCGCTGCAAAGGCGCCAGCGGCCAGGGCGGCGTGACCGCGATGGCCAGCTCGTGCTCGCCCTCGGTGCGGATGAACAACACATTGACCGGGTGCTCGAACTGGCTGCGCTTGTCGGCGAAGGCTTGGGTGATCGCCAGCGCCAGCGGATGGGCGGGCGGCAGTTGCGCCAGCTCGGCCAGATGGGCGTAGGCCCCGGTGGCCGCCACCACCGCCGGTTCGCCGCTGTCGCCCTGCATCAGGCACAGGGCGCCGTCGGCGCCCACGTCGAGGATGGCGCTGACTTGATTGAGCACCCCGGAGGCGAACTCGCGCAGCGACTGGATCTGGTACAGATTGGTGGCGCCGGCCAGGATCTTGCCCAGGCCGATACGGCTGCGCTCGAGCATGGTCAAGCTCTCGTAGGCGCGCAGGGCCGCGATCACCGTGGTGAACAGTTTTTGGGTGGTCAGCTCGGTCTTGGCCTTGTAATCGTTGATATCGTATTCGACGATCACGCGCTGTTCCGGCGCCTGGCCCGGCTGGCCGGTGCGCAACACCACCCGCACCGTACTGTTGCCCAGCTCTTCGCGGATGCGCTGCACCAGCAACAGGCCGGCGTCGTCGGTTTCCATCACCACGTCGAGCAGCACCAAGGCGATGTCGGGCGTGTCGCGCAGCACGCCGAAAGCTTCCCGCCCGCTATAGGCCGAAAACAATTCCAGCGCGCGGCCCTTGAAATTGACGTTGCGCAGCGCCAGCCGGGTGACCGCGTGCACATCGACATCGTCGTCGACGATCAACACCCGCCAGCGGCGCTGCTCGGCCCCGCCCACGGCCTCGCCGGCGGCGGGCGGCGCGCCATCGTCTTCCAGCAGCCAATTCTCGTCGGCGTCCTTGTTGTCGCTCATGATGCCCTCCAAAGCCCGCGCCACGGCGCCACGCCAGACCTAGCATAATCAGAATCGCGCTTTCATACAAGCCCCGTTCGGGCCGCCTTGCGGCCGCCGCGCGCGCGCTGGTCAGAACGATCCGACTCTGCTATCTTGAAACGGCGCCGTCCCTGCAACTTCGTGTACGCCCCTCCTCACGGAACGCCCATGAATCTGACCGACTTGAGCATCAAAACCCGCCTCGGCGCTGGCTTCGGCCTGCTGCTGCTCATCATGTTGATCACCGTCGGCACCAGCATCGGACGCTTCGGCTCGCTCGGCGTCAGCGCCCGCGAAATCGTGGCGCGCGACTGGCCCAGCGCCTCGGCCGCCGCCGCCATCGACTCGGCCGCGCGCGAGGACGCGCGCCGCACCCTGGCCCTGTTCATCGTCAGCGACAAGGCGCTGCGCGGCCAAAGCTACGCCCGCATCGACCAGGACAAGGCGCTCATCGACGCGGCCCTGGCCAGGCTGGCCACATTGGCCGACTCGCCGGCCGAACAAGCCTTGCTGACCCGGATCGGCGCCGCCCGCACCGCCTACAGCGCCTCCTTCCTGCGGGTGGCCGACCTGGTCGAGGCGGGCGACAAGGATACAGCCTCGGCCCTGATGAACAGCGAGACCTTCCCGGCCCTGGACCAATTGCTGGAACTGACGCAAGCGATGGTGGCGCAGCAAAAAACCGATATCGACGATGGCGGCCGGCACATGACCGCCGACATCGAATTCTCGCGCATGACCATGATCGCCATGGGCCTGGCCGCGCTGGCGCTGTCGGCCGGCATGGCGTTTTGGATCACGGTGTCGATCACCCGGCCGCTCAACCTGGCGGTGGCGATCGCCAAATCGGTGGCGGCCGGCGACTTGACCACCCGTATCGGGCGCCACGCGAAGGATGAAACCGGCGAACTGCTGGCCACGCTGATGCATATGAACGACAGTTTGGCCCGCACGGTGTGGGATGTACGCCACAGTACCGCCACCATCAGCACCGCCTCCGGCGAGATCGCGTCCGGCAACCTGGACCTGTCGGACCGCACCGAGGCCCAGGCCGGCTCGCTCAGGCAAACCACCAGCTCGATGGAGCAATTGACCGCCACCGTCAAGCAAAACGCCGACAACGCGCGCCAAGCCAACCAACTGGTCATCTCGGCCTCCTCGGTGGCGCTGCGCGGTGGCGAACTGGTGGCGCAGGTGGTCGACACCATGGGCTCGATCCAGGAAAGCTCGCGCCGCATCGTCGACATCATCGGCGTGATCGACGGCATCGCCTTCCAGACCAACATCCTGGCGCTGAACGCGGCGGTGGAAGCGGCCCGGGCCGGCGAGCAGGGTCGCGGCTTCGCGGTGGTCGCTTCGGAAGTGCGCGGCCTGGCCCAGCGCTCGGCCAGCGCGGCGCGCGAAATCAAGAGCTTGATCGACGATTCGGTGGAAAAGGTGGAGGGCGGCAGCGCGGTGGTCGACCAGGCCGGCCAAACCATGGGCTTGATCGTCACCTCGGTCAAGCAAGTGGCCGACATCATGGCCGAGATCAGCGCCGCCAGCCAGGAGCAAGACCAGGGCATCCAGCAAGTGAACCAGGCCATCGCGCAGATGGACGACATGACGCGGCAAAACGCGGCCCTGGTCGAGCAGGCGGCGGCCGCCGCCCAGAGCATGCTCAACGAGTCCGGCACGCTGGCGCGCTCGGTCAGCGTGTTCAAACTCGATGAAGGCCGACAGGGGGCGCCGGCGGCCGAAGCGCGCCCGGCGCCGGTCGCGCCGCGCGCGGCCGGGAAGGTCGGCCCGACGGCGGCCAAGGCCAAGGCCGTGGCCGTAACCGTGGCCAAGACGCAGGCCGCGCCGG
>JAYVUV010000009.1:0-6986 GCA_043787615.1 Janthinobacterium sp.
CTTCCTGATCGGCTTGCAGGGCGTGGAATTTTTTGGCCACCTCCGCTTGCGCCGTGAGTTTTTCCAGGTTGCTGTTCAACTCGCGCAAGATATCTTCCACGCGCAACAGATTCTCGCGCGTGTCGTGCAAACGGTTTTCCGTTTCGCGCCGCCGTTCCTTGTACTTGGAGACGCCGGCCGCTTCTTCCAGGAACACGCGCAACTCTTCCGGGCGCGATTCGATGATGCGCGAAATCATGCCCTGGCCGATGATGGCGTAGGCGCGCGGCCCCAGCCCGGTGCCCAGAAAGATGTCTTGGATGTCGCGCCGCCGCACCGGCTGGCCGTTGATGTAATAGGTGGAGGTGCCGTCGCGCGTGAGGGTGCGCTTGACGGCGATTTCGGCGTACTGGCCCCACTGGCCGGCGGCCTTGCCGTCGTTATTGTCGAACACCAGCTCGACCGAGGCGCGCCCGGCCGGCTTGCGGTGGGTCGAGCCGTTGAAGATCACGTCCTGCATCGATTCGCCGCGCAATTCCGAGGCCTTCGATTCGCCCAGCACCCAGCGCACCGCGTCGATGATGTTCGACTTGCCGCAGCCGTTCGGACCGACCACGCCTACCAGCTGACCCGGCACCTGGAAATTGGTGGGATCGACGAAGGACTTAAAGCCCGACAACTTGATGGAAGAGAGACGCACGTTGTTTTACTGTTCCTGGCCTGATGTGGTGAGTCGTCGCGTTTTCGCGGCGGGTGCGCAAGCGGGGCCGGGCCGGCCGCTACGCCTAGCCCATTGAAAACTCGGCCATCATACCATTTATGACACAATTGAGGCCAACAACGCGGTCCCTCATGGCGCCGCCGCGCGCGGCGCGACCCGGGTCCAGTCGGCGCGCGTGAACGGCCGGTCGTGGCCGGACAGATAGAGGGCGGCGCGGGTCAGCAGCAATTCGGTCGGCACCGGCCGGATCTGCGGCGTGAACAGCAAGCCGCATAGGCTCAGCACGACCAGGGTGCGCTCCAGCACCAGGCCCCGCGCGCGGCGCGCCAGCCAAATGAAGGAAAACGCCACCCCCAGCCCCAGCAGGGAGCCGAGCACCGCTTCCGAGACCGAATGGAAGCCGATCGCCACGCGCGAGAACGCAATGAGCAGGGCCAGCCCGACCCCGACGGCCACCCCGGCGCGCCGGATCGGCGCTTCGGCGTTGATCAGCATCACGTACAAAAGCACCGGCAAGATGGCGGCGGCGCGCATGGCGTGACCGCTGAAGCCGGCGAATTCGATCGCGGCCCAACCCAGGCCCCAGCCGATGAAGGCCAGCTTGCTGATCACCACCACGGCCAAGCCCGCGCCCAGCAGCAAACACCAGTCGCGCGCCAAGCCCCAGCGCCGGCCGGCCGCCAGCCACAGGGCCACGGCGGCGGCGGCCGGCGCCATCACGGCCGTGCCGCCCAACTCGGTAATGGCTATCCATACATGCATCATGCCGCAATCCCTTCATCCGCGAAGGGCATATTGGAACACATCATGACGACGATTGCAAAAAAGATTCCGTACGGAAATATTCAGCGCACGCCCCGGGACGCGGCAAAGGCGCCGCTCAGGCGTAGGCGTTGTGCGCGTCGGCCGCCTCGTCGCTGACGGCCACCTCTTCCATGGCCTGGGACAAGGCGCGCGCGACCACCCCGTCGTTGCTGATGACCTCGACCTGGTTGTCGCGAAAACGCTGGGCCAGCACCTCGCCGGTGAGCGAAAACGCTTCCTGGCGCGCGCCGGTGGAAAAGATGAACAGGGTGCGCAAGGGGCTGATCCAGGCCAATTTGACCTTGTGCAAGGTGCCGTCGGGCTGGTCGAATTCCATCCACATGCCGCGTTGCAAGGCGCCGACCGCGTCGACCGCTTCGTCCGGTTCCGGTTCCGGCGCCGCTTCGCTCATCTGGCTTTGCCGCTCGAGCCGGCGCTCGGCCGCCTGCTGCGCCACTTCGACCGAAATTTCGACTTGCCGCTCGGGCGTCAATTCGATCGGCGCGCGCACGATGGAGGCGTGGCATTCGGCCAGTTCGGCGAAAAACTGCAGCCGGTCGGCGTCTTGCCACTTGACGATGTCGAGCCATTTGTTGAGCGCCGACAGCAAGGCCGGCAGCTTGCCGATCAATTGCTTGCGCTCGTCCATCGACACCTTGGGTTTGACGCTCCAAATCAAGTCTTCCATGGTGCGGGTGGCGTTGTTGACGGCGCCCGGCTTTTCATCCTCCACGCTATAGGCCACCGTCAGCACCGAAATCCAGCGGTTTTCGAGGAAGGTCTCGATCACGGTTTGCACTTCGCCGGTGTTGACGCGCAGCGCGATGGCGGCCTTGGCCGAGCGGGTCGCCTGGGCCATCTTTTCCTGTTTCAAGGCGGTGGCGATCGGCTCGGAAATGGCGCTGGCGGCGGCTTGCTCCTCGGCCTGGATGCTCGCTTCGAGCTCGTGCACGGCCTCCGAAAAGACGCTCAATTCCTGGTCGAATTCGCGCTCGACCTTGTCGACGCTGCGCTGCATGGCGCGAAACAGCGGATCTTCCGGCCCCTTGCGTTGCTCCCAGCCCTGGCGCGACAGGGTGTCGATCAAGCGGCGCGCCGGATGCTCTTCCTGGAAAAAGAATTCCTTGTCGATCAGCGCCGCCTTGAGCACCGGAATTTGCAGGAGGCGGATCAGGTCGCGGATTTCATGCGAAATATTATCGTCTTTGAACACCGTGTCGAAAATGGTCGACAGCAGATCGATGGTGGTTTCGTCGGTGCGGCTCAGACTACCCTTGGGCGCCTCTTCCTTGATGCGGTTCAAATGCATGGCCGCGGCGGCCTCGCGCACGCCCGGCGCGGTGAAATCGCGCGCCGGCGCCCGGTGTTGCAAGCTGGCCAGGTACGACAGCAAAGGCTGCTTGGCCGCCACCTGCGACAGCTTTTGCATCAACTCGTTCTGGACCGCGCCGCGCGCGCCCTGGTTGCCGCCCTGCTGCCAGGCGCTGCCCGGCGGCATGCGCGACAGATTCGGCAAGCCGTGCAAGCCGCCCGCCTGCGGCAGATTGGGCAGCGTTAAATCGAATTCGTCGCCCAGCCCGTCGAACTGCGACGGCGCGCTCAATTCATCGGCCGTGGCCGAGGAAAAGAATTGGCGCAACTGCTGGGACAGCACGGCTTGGTTGGGCGGCGCGCGCAGCAATTTGGCCGCGCTGCTCTGATTATCCTTGCGTCCTTTGTAACCGTCGACCGAGCCGGGCAAGATACCCTTGCGCATCAGCGCCTGGTTCAAGGCTTCCAGCATCGGCGCCAAGTCGAGAAACAAAGCCGGCGTCAACAGGGGCAGCAAGAGATTGTTCGAATCGGCGTCGGCCTCGAATTCGCACCACGCTTTTTGCACCGCGATTAAAAACACTTCCGGCCGGAACGGATTTTGGCCCATGCGCAAGATATCGCGGTCCAGCAGATACGCCAGGCGCACGTTCAAGGTGGCCAGCGGTTCGGCGTATTGCAGATCGAAGGGTTTGCCGACCAGTCCAAAGGTGACCCGGCTATCCATTTCCTCGTAAGGCACCAGGCTCATCGGACCGGAGCCATCGCCACCGCCCGGCCGCTGCTGGGGCTGCGGCGCCAGTTGCGCGATTTCCTTGCGCACCGCGCGGTCGATGGCGGTGGCCGTCATCTGAAGGAAAGCGTGACTGTTTTTCTTGAGCAGGTTGCCGGCTTTGAAGCGTTGATGCACTTCCTTGGCGTCGATCGCCATGTCGCTCACATCGAGCAAGCCGGCCGACAGGCGCCCGGCCAGGCCGAGGATTTGATCGTTGAGGTGCTGACCGACGATGGCGATCAGATTTTCCAACAAGGCATGCCGGGGCGATACCGTTTTCCTCGGCTCCGTTGCGGTTGTTGGATGTAAAACCATACCCGGGCTCACCTGTTAAAAAGCGTTGCGAAAGACTCCGATGCGTCGCGGCAATACTCACATTCTTGCATACTATTGCCAGTAAGCAATGGGGAAATTGAAAACATACCGCAATAATTCGTGAGTGTAACCATTTTTTACAAGTTTATGTCGGAGTAATCACATTTGATTAACGTCAATCGGGTCGCTGGAACTTTACCCAAGAATGGAAACAGCATTCCAGCCTAAAGGATACCAGATGCGTCCCTTTTCTTATTCACTATCGGCAAGCGGCACCATGGCTAAATTGCTGGCCGCTTTTTTCCTCGTGCTCGGTTTCACCGCCGTGCTGGGCGGCGCCGCTTTGCAGCGCTTGGGCGAGATGCGCCAAGCCTCGTCCGCGCTGGCCACGCTTTGGTTGCCGGCCACCGTTAAAACGTTGGCCTTACGCAACGAGCTACAAGAAGTAAAAATTTTACAACTACAATTGTTTTTGGCGGCCGATGGCGATGCCGATCACGTCGTCAAAACCGGGCGGCGGCTCGAGTCAGCCCTGGAACACTACGAGCGCGCGCTGGCCGACTATAGCAAATCATTATTAGATCCACAACAGAGCGGGCGGGCCGCCGAATTGGGCCGGCAATCGGACGCCTTGCGCGCCGACCAAGCCACCTTGTTGACGTTGGTCAAAAGCGGGCGCGCGACCGAAGCCCGGGCCGCCCTGCAAAATGTGGCCGGCCGCTTTTCGACGCTGGACGGCGGCCTGGCCGGCTTGGCCGTCGCCGACGCATCCGCCGGCGCCGCCGCCGGCGGACGCGCCGAAACGATTTACGCGCGCGCACGGGTCTGGATCATCGCCTTGCTGGTCGGCGCGGTGGCGGCCGCCGTCGCGCTGGCGCACTGGCTGGCGCGCGCCATCGCCGCGCGCTACACCAGGCGGTGCTGGCGGCCCGGCGCATCGCCGCGGGCGACTTGCGCACCGATATCACCAGCGACGCACGCGGCGAAGCGGGACAATTGCTGATGGCGATGCAAGAGATGAAAGACAGTTTGCTGGCCATGATCGGGCAGGTACGCCAAGGCACCACGGCGATCAGCCAAGCCGCCGGCGAGATCGCGGCCGGCAATCTGGACTTGTCGACCCGCACCGAGCAACAAGCCGGCTCGCTGGAACAAACCGCCTCGTCGATGGAACAGCTCAACGCCACCGTCAAGCAAAACGCCGGCCACGCGGCCGAGGCCAACACCCTGGCGTTGTCGGCCTCGGCGGTGGCGCTGCGCGGCGGCAACGACGTCGGGCAAGTGGTGGCCACCATGGCCTCGATCAACGATTCATCGGCCAAAATCGCCGACATCATCAGCGTGATCGACGCGATCGCCTTTCAAACCAATATCCTGGCCTTGAACGCGGCGGTGGAGGCGGCCCGGGCCGGGGAACAGGGACGCGGCTTCGCGGTGGTGGCCAGCGAGGTGCGCAATCTGGCCCAGCGCAGCGCCGCGGCGGCCAGGGAAATCAAGTTGCTGATCGAAGACTCGGTGCAAAAAGTAGCGCTGGGCACGCAACTGGCCGACCAGGCAGGGCGCACCATGCAGGAAGTGGTGGGCAGCGTGCAATCGGTTTCCGGCATCATCGGCGCGATCGCCCAAGCCAGCGCCGAGCAGACCGCCGGCCTGGAACAGGTGCATCGCGCCATCACGGCGATGGACCAGGTGACGCAGCAAAACGCGGCGCTGGTGGAGCAAGCGGCGGCGGCGGCCGACTCGATGCAAGAGCAAACCGCCAAGCTGACCGAGGCGATCGATGTCTTTCAAGTGGACGCGGCCGACCGGCCCGGCGCGGCGCGCGCGGCGCCGCTGCGCCTGGATGCGGGGCGCCAAGCGCCGCGACCCGGGCCGTCCGCCGCCGCTTCGCCCGCGAGCGGCGCGAGGCCGGCCGCAACATCGGCCGCTTCGCCCGCTTCGGCCGCTTCGCCCACGTTAGTCGCGTCCGGCGCCCGGCGCGCGCTCCAACCCGCCCTGCCCCGCGCGGCGCGGCCGCCCCGTCAACCGCCCCGGGCCGCCAGCGCGCGCAAGCCCGCCGTGGCGCCCGCCCCTGCAACCGACAAGGTCGATTGGGAAGAATTCTGATGGGAAAAGTTCTCGACCAACTCCGTAGGCAAGACCGTAGTCCCATCAGTCATGTCCTACACCAACTCAAGAAGTGTTCCGATAGCGGCATCGCACGCGTCGTCGCATCATGGCTGCACTGGAAACGCATCTGCCGAGGCCCATCCGATACCGGAGCGGTACGCGACCGATGCGATCCAGCGAGTCAGTTTTTTTCATTTTATAAAGGAATTCAGATGAACTCGAACCAAAAGAACGCCGGCAAAAGCAACGATAGCGCAAGCAACAATAAACAATCGGGCACCCAAGGCTCCAATTCGGGCGGCGCGTCCGGCTCGCGTTCGGGCGGCGGCACCCAAGGCGGCACCCATGAGCAACATGTGGAAGCGGGTCGTCAAAGCCACAAAAACGATGCCGGCAACAGCGGCTCCGGCGCCAACAAGCAATCCGGCGCGGGCGGTGGTTCCGGTTCCGGTTCGGGCTCGGGTTCCAGCGGCTCCAAGTCCAGCGGCGGCACCCAGGGCGGCACACCTGAGCAACATGCCGCGGCCGGTCGCCAAAGTCACAAAAACGATCGCTAACGGAGGCGGCCTAACGGCCATTTCCAGCGCGGCATAAAAAAAGAGCCTGCGGCGGCATACGCCGACAGGCTCTTTTCATGACGCGCACAGTGCAAGTTTAAATATTGGTGACGCGCCGGCCCTTGGGCGGCGAGAAATCGGCGATGGAATCGATCAAGCCCACGCTCAGCGCCTCGCGCGCCGTCAGGTGAAGATCGGAATAAGCATGCACTTGCCAATTTTCATCGGTGAGTTGCACATGTTGCTTGAGAATTTGTTCGGTACGCAAATCGTCCGCGCGTAAGCCGTCGACGATGATTTTCAGCGCGTCCGGCCGGGCGCCCGGCGAAGCGGTCGCGTGCGATTTATGCACCATGAAACGGGCGGTGTCGCTGGCATGGCGCTCCTTGCCCGACAAAAACAAGGTCACGGCAAT
>JAYVUV010000010.1:0-12069 GCA_043787615.1 Janthinobacterium sp.
AGCTGCGCTCCGGCTTCCCGGCCCAAGTCAAGATCGGCTCGGTGGAGCAAATCCGCGACCTGGTCAACCTGGCCTTGCCCGGGATCGGCTTGCACCCGCTGCCGGTGGCGCCGCGCCAATTGCCGTTCTACGCCGGCTACACCTATTTCGAACTGGACCGGGGCAGCGAATATTGGGCCGCGCTGAGTCATTCGGCCGGTTTCGCGCTGCATGTGGCGGGCGAGTTTTCCTCGCTACAGATGCAATTTTGGGCCATCAGGAGGTAGACCGTCGTGAACACCAAGCCACCCGCAGCCTCCCTCGCCGATGCCGAGGCCACCATGCTCACGCCGGCCGCGCGCGCCGCGCCGTCCTCCTCACCGTCGCCATCGCCATACGCGCCAACCGGTCTGGATTTGCCCGGTCGCGGACTCAATCCGCTGGTGCGGCTCGCCAATCCGCTGCTGGACTTGATCGTACCGCTGCGCGCCTTGAGCAGCCCGCCCGAGATGGAGCAGCTGCGCCACAGCCTGACGCTGGCGATCCGGAACTTCGAGCGCGCGGCCAGGGCCGCCCTGATCGACCCGGAATCCATCGCCGCCGCGCGCTACGCCCTGTGCACGGCGCTGGACGAAACGATTTCCGGCACCGCCTGGGGCAGCGGCGTGTGGGGCAGGCGCAGCTTGCTGGTGGCCTTCCACAACGAAGCCTCGGGCGGCGAAAAGTTCTTCCTGATCTTGCAGCGCCTGAGCCAGGAGCCACGCGCCCATCTCGATTTGCTGGAGCTGATGTACCTGTGCCTGGCGCTTGGCATGGAAGGACGCTACCGGATGGCCGAGCGCGGCGCCGAGCAGCTGGCCGCCTTGCGCGAACGCCTGCACGCCATGATCTCCGATGCGCGCGGCGCGCGCGAGGCGGGGCTGTCACCCGATTGGCGCGGCGGCGCGACCGCAACCGCTTCGCCGCTGCGGCGCATCCCTGTGTGGGTGCTGGGGGCGGGCGCCGCCGTCGTATTGCTGGCGCTTCAGTTGGTCTACGCCGGGTCCTTGCGCCGGGCCGCCGAACCGGTCTACGCCAGCCTGGGGCGGCTGCAACCGCCCGCCGCGCCAGCGCCACCGCGCCCCGACGCGGCGCAGCCGCCGCCGGCGTCGCGCGTGGCCGTTTTCCTGGCCGGGGAAATCGCCGCGCGCCAGGTCGGCGTGGTCGAGACGGCGGACCGCTGCGTCATCAGTTTGATCGGCGAGGGCATGTTCGGGGCCGGCAGCGCCGAGGTGGCGGCGCAGGCCGAACCGCTGCTCGAGCGCATCGGCCAGGCCTTGCGGCCGCTGCCGGGCAGGGTGATCGTGATCGGCCACACCGATGACAACCGACCCGGGTTGTCGGCGCGCTTCCCCAACAATCATTTGCTGTCGAAGGCGCGCGCCGACGGCGTGCGGCGGTTGCTGGCGCGGGTCGCCGGCCCGGCCGAGCGCTACGCCGTCGAGGGGCGCGGCGACCTGGAGCCGCTCGTGCCGAACGACACGCCGGCCCATCGCGCCCGCAACCGGCGCGTCGAGATCATCGTGCTGATGCCGGCGCCGTGATGGAGCGCTTCTCTTTTTTACCTGGCCGCTAGGGGCATGTCGATGAAACGCTGCTTGAAATTCCTGCTCAAACCCGCCGTGCTGTCGCTGCTCGGCGTGCTGCTGGTGTCGCTGCTGCTGTGGTTCGACGGACCGCTGCTGGCCTTCGACGGCCGGGTGCCGCTCGGCTCGGCCGCCGCGCGCGGCTACGCCATCCTGTTTCTGCTGCTGGTTTGGGCCGGCTACTTTTTATGGCGCCACGCCGCCGCTCACCTGGCCAACCGGCGCTTGATGGCCAGCCTGGCCGCGCCGGCGCCGGCCGCCGAACCTGGCGCGCTGGAGTCGGCGCACGAGTCGGCGCAGGAGCTGGCCACGCTGGGCCGGCGCATGCGGGAGGCGCTGGCCGTGTTGCGCAAGGCCGGTGCCGGCAAGGGGCTGGGCGGACGTTATCTGTATCAGCTGCCGTGGTATGTTTTTGTCGGCGCGCCGGGCAGCGGCAAGACCACGGCCCTGGTCCATTCCGGCTTGACCTTCCCGCTGGCCGGCGCGTTGGGACCGGGCGCCATCGGCGGTGTCGGCGGCACCCGTCACTGCGACTGGTGGTTCGGCGAGGAAGCGGTGCTGCTCGACACGGCGGGCCGCTACACCACGCAGGACAGTCACGCCGAAGTCGATCAGGCAGGCTGGCACGGGTTTCTGGGCCTGCTCAGAAAGCACCGGCGCCGGCGCCCGATCAATGGCGTGATCGTCACGATCAGCATGGCCGATCTGCTGGAGCAGGGCGGCGCCGGCCGCGACGGTCTGGCCAGGGCGGTGCGGGGCCGGATCAAGGAGCTGCACGAGCGGCTGGGCATCGCCTTCCCGATTTATGTGGTGGTGACCAAGTGCGATTTGCTGGCCGGTTTCGTGGAGTTTTTCGACACGTTGGGGCGCGAGGAACGCGGCCAGGTCTGGGGCATGACGTTTGCGCTGGACCAGGGCGATGTCCCCGCTCCGCCACCCGTGCTGGCCGGTTTCCCGGAACGCTTCGCGGCCCTGGAGCGGCGCCTGCAAGCGCGGGTGCTGACGCGCATGCAGCAGGAGCGCGACTTGCCGCGACGCGCCTTGCTGTACCGCTTTCCGCAGCAATTCGCCGGCGTCGGCCCGGTGCTCGGCGCGTGGCTGAACGATGTTTTCGCGCCCACCCGCTACGAACAGCCGGCCATGCTGCGCGGCGTGTATTTCACCAGCGGCACCCAGGAGGGTAGTCCGATCGACCGGGTGATGGCGGCGCTGGCCGGCGCCTTCGGATTGGACCGCAAGGTATTGCCGGCCAATGTGGACAGCGGCCGCAGTTATTTTTTGACCGGCTTGCTGCGCGAAGTGATATTCAAAGAGGCCGAACTGGCCGGCACCAATTGGCGCCTGGAGCGGTTGTGGCGGCGCTTGCGCTGGCTCGGTTACGCCGGCATCGGCCTGCTGGCGGTCGCGTTGGCGGCCGGCTTGAGCGTGAGCCAAGTGCGCAACGCGCGCCATGTGGCGCGGGTGGCGGCGGCCACTGCGCTGGTGGCGCGGCAGGCGCGCGCGCTGCCGCCCGGCGCCGACCCGGTCGCGCTGCTGCCGTTGCTGGACGCGGCGCGCGACGTGCCGGGCGGGTACGCCGCGCGCGCCGATAGCGTTCCCCTGCTCAGCCGCTTCACCCTGTCGCAGCACGAAATGCTGGGCGACGGCGCGCAAGCCATGTATCAACGGCTGCTGCGCGCGGCGCTGTTGCCGCGCCTGGTCGAGCGCATGGAAGAGGCGCTGCGGCGCGGCGACGCCGGCAACCAGGAATATCTGTATGCCACGCTGCGGGTGTATCTGATGCTGGGCCAGCGGCGCCACCTCGATGCGCCATCGGTGCTGGCGTGGCTGGAGCAGGATTGGTCGCGCAGTCTGGCCGGGGCCGGCGCGGCGCAGCGCCAGGCCTTGTTGGGCCATGCCGCCGCGCTGCTGCAAGACCGCGACGACGGCGCCGCCGCGCCGCCGCTCGACGCCGGATTGATCGCGCGCACCCGGCTGATCCTGGCCGGGATGCCGCTGCCACGGCGGGTGTATCAGCGTCTCGCGCGCGAGCTGGCGCAGGCGAGGCTGCCCGAATTTAGCGTCAACGGCGCGGTCGGGCGCGACGTGTCCGCGTTGCTCACGCGGGGCAGCGGGGCGCCGCTCTCGCGCGGCGTGCCGGGCATGTTCAGCGTGGCCGGTTACCGCCGGTTCTTGCAGGCGACGCCGGCGGCCATCGCCGATATCGCCCGGGACGGCTGGGTGCTGGACCGCCGGGAAGCGGCCACCGTGGAAGCGGCCGCCGTGGAAGCGGCTACCGACGCGGCCTTGCCGGCGGCGCTGCGCCAGCTGTACGAAGCCGACTACATCGCGCAATGGGATCGCTTTCTGGACGATGTGCGGGTGGTGCCGTTTTCCAGTCTGGAGCAGGGCGCGCGGGTGGCCGGCGCGCTGGCTGCGCCGGATTCGCCGCTGCGCGCGCTGCTGACGGCGGCCGCGCGCGAAACCAAGCTCGACGGCGTGAAGACGGCGCTGCCGGTGGCGCGCGCCCTGGGCGCGGCGGTGCAAGGCCAGTTCGACGCGGCGCGCACCAAGCTGGCGGCGGCGCTGGGCGGCGCCGAGGCCGCGCCGGCGAGCGCGCCGGCGGTCGGCGCCATCGACCTGCATTTCGCGCCCTTGCACACGCTGGTGGGCGCGCCCGGCGCGCCGGCGCCCCTGGACCAAGTGCTGGCCACGCTGAGGGACACCGCCCAGTATCTGGACGCCGCCGGCGCCGCGCAGCGGGCCGGCACCCCGGCGCCGGCCGGCGAGCTGCCGGCCCGGCTCAAGCGGGAAGCCGCTGGCCAGCCCGCGCCGCTGGGCGGCATGCTGCTGGCGATGGACGGCGCGGCCGGCGGCTTGACGCTCGGTAGCGAGCGGGCGCGCCTGAACGCCTTGTGGGCGGCGTCGGCCGGCTTTTGCCAGCAAGCCATCGCTGGCCGCTATCCACTGGCGCGCGGCGCGGCCAAGGACATCACGCCCGACGACTTCGGCAAATTTTTCGCGCCGGGCGGCTTGATGGACGATTTTTTCAGCAAGCACCTGGCGCCCCATGTCGACATGGGCGGCGCCAACTGGGTGTGGCGCGATGGCGCCCAACTGGGCATCGCGCCGACGGTGCTGGGTCAATTCCAGCGCGGCGCGCGCGTGCGTGACGCCTTTTTCGGCGCCGGCGGAACCCGTCCCTCATTACGTTTCGAATTGACGCCGTTGAGCGTGGACGCGGCGCTGACCCAGGTGCAGTTGGTGATCGATGGTCAAGTGGTCGGCTACAGCGCCGGCGTGGCGCCGGTCGCCGCGCCGGTGGTGCTGCCGAGCGGGAAAGGCGCGGGGCAGGTGCGCTTCGAGGTCGCGCCGGCCCTGCGCGAGGCGCTGGCGACGGAAGGTCCCTGGGCCTGGTTGCGCATGATGGATAAAGCCGTGCTGGAAGCCGGCGCGCAAGGTGAGCGCTACAAGCTGACCTTCGATCTAGATGGTCACAAGGCCGCTTACCGGCTCGATGCGAACAGCGTGATCAACCCGTATCGACGCGATGCGCTGGAGCGTTTTCAGTGTCCGGCGAGCCTGTAGGATGGACGCGCCACCGTTCGCCGGGGCAGGCTTTTTCGGCAAGGTCGGCAGCCATGGTGATTTTGTGAAGCGACGTTTGCCGGCGCCGTTCGTGGCGGCCTGGGACGGCTGGCTGCAAGCGGCCTTGCTGGCCAGCCGCGCGCGGCTTGGCGAGGCGTGGCCGCATCGCTATTGGCACAGCCCGATCTGGCGTTTCGCGCTGGCGCCCGGAGTCTGCGACGAGCATGCCTGGGCCGGCGTGATGATGGCCAGCGCGGACCGGGTCGGGCGCTGTTTTCCCTTGACGCTGGCCGCGCCCGCGCCGCCGGACTCGGCGGCGCGTACCGCGTGGCTTGCGCCGCCGGATTTCTTGGCGCAGGCCGCATGGTATGCGCGGCTCGAGGCGCTGGCGACGACGGCGTCGCGGCCGGGGTTTTCCTTGCCACAGTTCGATCGGGCCTTGGCCGCGCTGGACGCGCCACCCGCGCCGGCCCTGGACAGTGGCGTCAGCCGCTGGTGGACGGAACCGGCGCCGATGCCGTCAGGCGGCGGCGATGCGGTGCCGCGCCTGCTGGAGTGCCGTGGTTTGCCTGAGCCGTCCCGCTTCGCCGATTTGCTCGACGGCCGATGGCCGGTTCAATGGGGCGTGGAGCCGACGTGCAGTTCAGGATCGGGCAAATAGTGAAACGCTGTATTGCCGTTGTACCACACCGCCAACGCCACGGTGAAACCCCACAATCCAATCGGTCCCGTGATCGTCAGTACCGGGTGGTCGATCAGGTTGATCGGATTGACTTGTCCGCCATTAAACGGAGTCGGGAGATTTTTGATTACGTCGACGGCTGGCGTATTCGGGGGCGACGGGGTTTTTGGACCGGCCAGCAACATGGCGACCAACACCTTGCCCGGACCGGAAAAACCGACCGTGATGACATCGTTTATTTCAAAATCCCCGGCTAGCGGGTCGGTGGGCGCCATGGAAAAGGTCCGTGTCGCGAGCGTTCCCGGGGTCGCGTCGTAGTTGATCGTCAGGGTGTATTGGGCCATCGTGTTTATCCTCGGTTAAAAATATGGTTGGAGATCTCGCTTCATTGCCGGGTCCCGGTCGGTCGGGCGCCTGGTCAATCGCGCGTCGAATAGGCGGGATCGCGCCGCAGCGCCACCAAGTCCGGTTCGGCCTCGATGAATTTTTCCGAATAACCCAGTTGCCTGGATTTGCCGATGGCGGCCAGGGCGGCGGCCCGGTTGCCCAGCAATTCGTGCGCCAGCCCCGCGCGAAACCAGACTCCGGGATTGGCCGGGGCCAGCGTTTGGGCGCGCTGGATCAGCGCCTCCGCCTCGGGCTTGGCCCGGGTGCGGGCCGCGTACAGCGCCATGCGCGACACCAGCGTCACGTCGCCCGGCGCCCGTTCCAGACGCGGCGCCAGCAACTGCCGGGCTTTTTCGTAGGCCTTGCGCGCTTGCTCGGCGCGGCCCGGAATCCACAGCAGGGTGTCGGCCAGATTGGCCCAGTTGATGTAGTCGCCCGGCGCGCCCTTGGTGGGCGAGACGGCGTTCTCGAAGGCGGTGGCGGCCGCCACATAGTCGCCGCGCATGAACAGCGCATTGCCCAGGTTGCAATACAGATTGGCGCTGGGGCGCACCTGCAAGCCTTGCTGTAACACGCGCAACGCCTCGTCGCCCCGGTTTTGCTGAAGTAGCGCCGCGTTCAGGTTGACGTAGGCCAGCACCGCATCGGGCTGTATCTCGATGCTGCGCCGGAAGTGCCGTTCGGCGCCGCGATAGTCGCCCTGCTCATAATCGAGGGTACCCAGCTCGTTGCTAAATACTTGTTCCGACGGGAAGTGGCGCGCGGCGAGCAGGGTGTGCGCCCTGGCTTCGGCGTAGCGCCGCAAGTGACGCAGCGCCAGCGCCTTGCCGTGCCAGGCGAAAAAATCAAGCGGGTCCAGGCGCAGCGCGTGCTCGTATTCCAGCTGGGCCGGCGCGTATTTTCCCTGGTTGTCCAGCACCCAGCCCTTGGCGACGTGGCTGAGCGCCAGCTGCGCGTCCAGCGCCAGTGCCTGCTGGGCGCCGGCGTCGGCTTTTTGCAGCCAGACTTCGTCCTGGCCGTCGTTGACATAGCGTAGGCTGTACATGAGTGACAAGCCGGCCGCCGCCGCCGCGTGGCCGGGCGTGTGGGCCAGCATGGTGTCGAAGGCGAGGTGCGCGCTTTCCAGGCGGCCGGGTTGCTCATATAGCTGCAAGGCGGCCAAACCGCGGCGCATTTCCAGCGTTTCGGAATAAGGGGTCGCGGCCAAGCGCAGCGCGGGCAGGTAGGGCAGGGCCAGCCACGCGGTCGCGGCCAACAGCGCCGACCCGAGCACGGCCAGCGCCACGCGGCGGGTGGCGGACGGCGCGCGCCGCCAAGGCGAGGCCAGGCGCGCGCCGAGCGGCGCCAGCGCGAAACGCGGCGCGCCCGCCCCGCCAGCCGCCAGCTCGGCCAGGCGCGCGCTCACCTGCGCCATGTCGGCCAGGCGGCGGGCCGGCGCGTGCGCCGTCATGGCGCGGATCAGCTTCACCAGCGCCGGGCGCACCGTGTCCGGGTAATCCCAATGGTCGGACGACGATTGCGCGTGCGCGGCGGCCAGGGCCAGCCCGTTCAACACGGCGAACGGGCGCGCGCCACACAGCAATTCGTAGAGCATGATGCCGAGCGCGTACACGTCCGATTGCACATCGGGCGCCGCGCCATGCAGGCGTTCCGGCGCCATGTAGGCGATGGTGCCTTGCGGGCCGATGTGGGCCAGGGAGGTGGTGGCCAGCGGGTCGTGCTTGGTGGCCAGGCCGAAATCGAGGATGCGCAGCGCGCCGCCCGGCTCGACGATCAGGTTCGACGGCTTCAAGTCGCCATGCACCAGGCCCGACGCGTGCGCCACCTGCATGGCCTCGGCCACTTGCCCGACCCAGTCGAGCGCCTGCTCGCTGTCGTAGCTACCCGATTCGATCAACGCTTTCAGGGTGGCGCCCGGCACCAACTCCATGACGATGGACTGGCTGTCGCCGTCCTGCTCGACCGCGTGAATCTTCACGAACGCGGCGTGCTGCAGCGAGGCGGCCAGGCGCGCTTCCCTGAGCAGGGAGCCGGGCGGCTGGCCCGATGCCATATGTTTGATGCGCTTGATCGCCACGCTGCGACACAGCTTGCTATCCCAAGCCTCGTACACGGCGCCATAGCCGCCCTCGCCGATGCGGGTTTTGATCTGATAGTGGGCGAGCGTGGCGACGTCGTCGAGCGCGGTTTTCGATTGGTTCATGGACTGCTCTTTTCTACAGGGAATATCCGCGCCTGTCGCAACTCAGGATACGCTTGCGCGCTACGCTCGCGCGGCGGCCGCCGAACGCGCGGCCGCCACCTTCTCAGTGTGACATATCTTTATGAAAACATTTGTTTATTTTTAGCGTCAGCCCGGAAAAAGCGCGCCGGCGCCGCAGCGCACCAGCAGCGCGGTGACGTTGTCGCGCCCGCCGTATTGTTGCGCCAGCGCCAGCAGCACCGCGCAGGCCGGCTCCAGTGCTTCTGCGCGCGCCGCGCGCAGCACGGCGCCGATCTCGCCGTGCGGCACGCTGCCATGCAACCCGTCGCTGCACAGCATCAACAGGTCGTCCGGCAGCAGGTCGAGCACGCCGATCTCCGGCGTCAGCGTGGCCGTCGGGCCAACCGCTTGCATCAGCAGATTGCGTGGCGGCAGGTTGTCGAGGGCGCCGCCGTCGAGCGCTTGCTGGTACAGGGTCTGGTCGCGCGTGAGTTGGGTGAGGGCGCCTGCGCGCTGGCGGTACAGCCGGCTGTCGCCGACGTGGAACAGCAGCGTCGCGTCGCCCGGGTGCGGGGTCCACACGCCGGTCAAGGTGGTGCCCATGCCGCCGGCCCGGCAGTGCAGGGCCAGGTTTTGCGCATGCACGCTCAGGTTGGCATAAGCGAGCGCGCCGCGCAGCCGCGTCAGCGCGGCGACGGTGCGGTCGGGCCAGGGCGGCGCGGCGCCGTGCGGATGCGGGGTGGTGGCGTCGGCGTCGCCGTCCGGGCGCCGGGCGCGCTCGGCCGGCCACGGCGGCAGGCGGCGCAGATAATGCCGCAGCGCGATCAGGGCGGCCGCGCTGGCGACGCCGCCGCCCGCGTGCCCGCCCATGCCGTCGGCCACCGCGGCCAGCCCCAGCTCGGCATCGATCAGGAAATTGTCCTCGTTGTCGGCGCGCACCGGGCCGATATCGGTCAGGCCGCAGGCGGCGCCGATGGATAGCGCGCGCATGCCGGGACGGGATAGATTTTCCGCGCTCATCGATTCATCCCCGGCGCGGCGTCGGCCTGCCGGGCCGGCGCCGCCGGCCGTCACGGCGCATCGGCCTCGGCCTCGGACACGAAGCGGCGGCGCTGTCCCGCATCGTCGATGTGCTCGGCCAGCAGGCGCACGAAGGCCGGTTTGTCATCGGTCTGGCGCATGGCGCGTTTGACCAGCACCTGCGCGATCGGTCCCACGTAGCCGGTCAGCAGGCGCGCGATGCGCTGGGCGCAGGCGGCGTCATACGCAAGCGGGGCATGGGACAGCGCGCCGGCCGTCGCGCCATGCTGGGACGACATGGATGCGCTTCGGTTCAGGCTTGCGCTTGCGGAGGCGATAACGGAACCGGTGCCGGTGCCGCTGGCCCGGAGTTGTTTTTTGATCGCGTCGACCCCGGCCTGGAATTGAACCCGGCCCAGCTCGGACGGAATATGCGGCAACAGCCGCGCGCACAGCGCGTCCACCCCGTCGCTATCGGCCGCGATTTTTTTCAGCAGAAATTTCGCCATCGGCCCGATCTGGTGCGTCAAGATCGCTTCCAGCGCGGGAAAGGCTTCCTGTTTCCAGGGTGTCACGGTGGAGATCGCGCTGCCGCTGCCGCCGCCGGTCCCGGTCCCGGTCCCGGTCCCGAACCCGGGCGGGCCGGCCGCCGGGCCGGGCGCGGCGGGACGGTCGGCCAGCGGCGCCCGCTCGACGGGGAAGTACAGCGTCGCCTCCGGGTCGGCGCCGGCGCTGTCGCGGGCCGCCGCCTCGTAGGCGTCCAGGAAAGCTTGCGCGCTGGGGTAGCGCTGGTCGGCGTGTTTGGCCAGGGCGCGTTCGAGCACGTGGTCGTAGGCGCCGCCGATGGCTGGATGCAGGCGCGACGGCGGCGGCGGGGTGTGGTTGAAAATCTGATGCATCACCACCGACGGCGTGCCCGAAAACGGGCGCGCGCCCGTCAGCAATTGGTATAGCACGATGCCGGCCGAAAACACGTCGGCGCGACCGTCGGCCGCTTCGCCGCGAAACTGTTCGGGCGACATATAACTGGGGGTGCCGATCATGGAACCGGTTTCGGTCATGTTCGAGGTGTCGAGCCGGGCCACGCCGAAGTCGCCCACCTTGAGCTGGGCCGTGGCGGTGATCAGCAAATTGGCCGGCTTGATGTCGCGATGCACCACGCCGCGCGCGTGGGCGTAGGCCAGCGCGCGCAGCAAGTCGCCGATCCAGGCGGCCACCCGCTCCGGGGCGGTCGGCCGCGCCGCCGCCAGCAGCGTGTGCAAGGGGGTGCCGTCGACATATTCCATGGCGATGTAGGCCGACTCCTTGTCCTCGCCATAGTCGTACACGGCGACGATGTTGGGGTGGTTGAGACGACCGGCGGCTTGCGCCTCGGTGCGGAAGCGCTCGAGCAAGCCGGACTGCTGGGCGGCGCCGAACAAGTCCTTGCGCACCGTCTTGAGCGCCACGGTGCGCGCGATGTGCGGATCGTAGGCGCGGTAGACGATGCCCATCGCGCCCTGGCCAAGCACGCCGTCGATCCGGTATTTGCCCAGTTGATCGATCATGGCGCGGCCCGCTTATTCTTCCAGCATGGTCATGGCGCTGGCCAGGCTGGTGCGCATGCGGCCGAAGGAGCGCGCCAGGGTGGCCAGCTCGTCGCCGCCGGAAGTGTCGAACGGGGTGGCGTCGTCTTGGCCCAGGCTGATCTGGTCGGCCAGGCGCGAGAGCTGGGCGATGCGGCGCGTCACGAAGTAATGCACCATCAAGTTCAGCGCCACCAGCAGGAACACGAAGATGCCCAGCATCGAGAACAGGTAACTGCGCAGCATCAGGGCGGCGCGTTGCAGCGGCACCGTCAGCGGCACCGAGACCACCTGGGCGCCCACGATTTCCATGTGTTTCCAGCCGAAGCCGTTCGAGCGGCCGTAGATGCTCAGCATGGTGGCCGGCGCCGCGTCCGGCACGCTGTGGCAGCGCAGGCAGGCCGGGTCCTTGATTTGCAGCGGGCGCGCCACGTACAGCGCCGGGCCGGTGGCGCCTTCGCGTTCGCCCACCAGCTCGGTCAAGGCGGGCTTGGCGCGCAAGGCGTTGACCAGGTCGGCCTCCCAATCGGCGGCGCGGTCGCGCGGATTGGTCGGGTTGAGCGTGGCTTCCTTGTAGCTGAAATCGGGATAGGATTTGAGCAGCTGGTTCAAATGTTCGGTGGCGGCGTAGGACGGCACCGATTGCGGCAGGAATTCGCTTTGCAGGCGCTCGGCCAGCAGCGGCACCACCTGGTTCGAGGTGTAGGTGCGGGCCGCCATCGCCGCCCGCATCAGCACGCGCGCGTTGTCCAGGGTTTCGGCCCTGGCGTTTTGCTGCAACAGGTAATTGGTGGCGGCGCCGGCGGCGAGGAAGCCGACACCGAAAATGAGCAGGAAGACGAGGTTGAATTTCGCTGCGAGTGACAGTTTCATGGCGTATCCCGAAATGAGCAAATCGATCGACCGCGAGCGGCGGTCGGCTATTCCTCTGCAAGCGGCATGCCAGCAGCCATGCGGCGCCGCCTACCCGGGCGGGCGGCGCCGGCCGGGTCCGCGCTGCGCCGGCGGCGTGTCAAACGGCGCCGTTTCCATGTCAACGGC
>JAYVUV010000011.1:0-8152 GCA_043787615.1 Janthinobacterium sp.
CCGCCACGGGCGGCGGCAATGGCGGCGCCGGCGCCGACTCATTGATGCGCAACGCCGTCGGCGGCGACGGCGCCGCTGCCCTGAGCCTGACCCAAAGCGCCAGCGGCGGCAGCGGCGGCGATAGCGCGAGCGGCTACGGCGGCGTGGCCGGCGGAGCGCTATCGCACTTCGACAGCGGCGTCAAAACCGGCGCGGGCGGCCCGGTGACGGGCTTCGCCACGCTCGATATCGGCATCCACGCGCTGGGCGGGAACGGTGGCGGCAGCGGCGCGTCCGCGGCCGCCGGCTTGGACCACGCGCGCGCGGGCGGCGCCGCCGTCGCCATGCTGCGCCTGCGCGATGCGGGCAACGCCGACGCGCGCGCCACCAGCCACGCCGAGGGCGGCCGGGGCGGGGCGGCGCCGAACGGCGTGGCCGGCAAGGGCGGCGACGCCCGCGCCGATCTGCTGATGGCGGGCGCTGGCCGCCTGAGCGGCACCAGCATCGCCCACGGCGGCCACGCCGGTGGCGGCGCGCCGCCCGCCATCGGCGCCAACGCGTACGCGCGCGCAATGGTCGACACGGCCGGCCCGGCCGCCGCCCTGGCCAGCGCCGACGCGGGCGACGGCGCGCGGCGCGGCGACGCCACCGCCCAGGCCGTCGCCTCGGGCTACGCCAGCCAGGCTCAAAGCTATGCGTATGGCGACCGGGTACTGTCCTCGGCCAGCGCGCGCGGCACCGGCGTGGCCGACCACAACGCGCTGGCGCTGGCCGATGGTCGCTCGGGCGGCGCGCGCGCCGACAGCCAGGCCGACGGCGGCGGCGCGCTGCATGCCGGCGCCAGCAGCGCCACCACGGCGCTCGCGGCCGGCACGCCCGCTAGCGTGGCCAGCGCCGCCAATTACGGCGGCGCCAGCCACGATTTGGGCGACATCGGCGGCGCGATGCAAGCATTTTCCTACGTCAATGGCATGCCGGCCGGCGCGAGCGCCGCCGCCCTGCTGGCGGGTCATCCCGGCCTGAGCGCCGCCTTGTCGCCGGGCCAAGCCTTGGCCGGCGGCGTGCAGGGCTTCAACTACGGCGGCGCGGCCGGCTTGTACACCAACGTGGGCAACTACAGCTTCAACCTGGGCGCGTCGACCAGCCTGGTGCTCGGTCTGCTCGACGTGGTGACCGTCGGCGCCGGCTTCGACCTGCTGAAACTCAGCGTGGACCATCATGGCACCTTGCTATTTTCCCACGCTTTTTCCAGCGCCAACGAAGCTTATGCCTTCTTCAGCGATCACGCCCTGGCGCTGGGCAATTTCGGCGCCGGCTTGCAAGAATTGACCATCACTTCCAGCCTGAGCGCGAGCAACGCGGGCGGCTTCGGTTTCCGCTACCTGCTCGGCGGCGCGCCGCTGGCGGCGGTGCCGGAACCGTCGAGCTGGCTGATGCTGTTGCTGGGCGCGTCCTGGCTGATCGCGCTGCGCCGACCGCCCCGCGCGCGTCAAGCGGCGGTGGCGCCATGAGCCCCCATTCGGCTTCGCAAGCGGAGGGGACGCGCGCGGAACGCCGCGCCGAATTGGCGGCGCATCGCACGCGCGCCAGCGGCGGCGCCTGGCCGGGGCGTGCGGTGACGGTGGCGGCGCTTACGCTGGGGCTGCTCATCGCGCTGGCCGTGGCGACCCAGGCGGCGCTGGCGTGGCGCGGCGGCACGCTGGCGCCCGGCCCGCTGGGCGCGCGTTACAGCGTATTTTTGAGCAACGGACAAGTCTATTACGGCGAGTTACTGGAGACCCGGGCCGCCTACCTCAAACTGGGCGATGTCTACTATGTTCAACCGTATACCCAAGCCGACGGCCGCAGCGGCAACCGGCTGGTGAGCCGCAAAAAAAGCGATTGGCACGGCCCGGACTGGCAAGCCATCCCCACCGACAAGATCGTGCTGATCGAGGCGGTCGGCGCCGACTCCCAGTTGGCGCGCCTGATCGAGCAAGACAAGGCGACGCCGCCTTGAACGGGGGATTCACGGGCGCGGCCGCGCTGGACGCCATGCGCTGGCGCCCGCGTCGCTGCAATTCGTCGGCTTGAAGGGCGAGGGCATGCCGGCCACGCTCGACCTGCCGAAGCGGGGCCTAAACTTCGAGATTCCGATCCAGCGCGCCGGCGCTGGCCGAACGC
Source organism: Janthinobacterium sp. (assembly GCA_043787615.1). Taxonomy (GTDB): domain Bacteria; phylum Pseudomonadota; class Gammaproteobacteria; order Burkholderiales; family Burkholderiaceae_D; genus Janthinobacterium. The sequence continues at coordinate 2,143 of JAYVUV010000011.1, forward strand.
TACTTCGGCGCCATCTCGACGCCGCAAAAATCCTTGGTGCCGCTGCCCCGCACGGGACACACGCCGAATCCGGCCATGCTGCAAGCCCGGCGCGCCATCCCGAACACGCGGGTCGCGCCCTTGGTGACGTGAACCGCCCGGCGAAACCGCTTGAGCCTGACGCAAGGTGAGGCCGCACGCTGCACGGCATGACTGTTGACCAAAAAGGAAAACCCATGCCATCGCACCCGCCATGCCAGCCGACGGACCAAGCGCGCACGCTCGACCCGAGCGGCACCGAACAACGCGCCGCCCTGTTCACGCCCTATCTGACGCCGCCAGAACTAGCCGAGGTGCGGCGCCGCATGCTGGCCCACGCCGGCGACTGGGAAGCGCTGTTCGCGCAAGCCAGTGTGCACATCGCCGGCGGGGCCGCGCCCCGCTCGGACCAGGCCCAAATTTTGGCGCGCCGCTGGGCGGACCTGTTCCGCGCCGCTTACGCCGGCGACGACGACGCGCTCGATGGCAAAGTGCGCGACGCGTTCGCGCGCGAGCCGGGCCTGACGGCCCATATCGACATCGGCTTGATCGACTTCATGCGGCAAGCCTTGATGCATCTGCACCGGCCCGCGCTGGCCCATGGCGAGGCCGGCGAGGCCGGCCCCAAACCGAGCGCGCGCGGCACCGCCATCCTGCGCGCCGTGCACCAGTTGCTGGACGCGCCGCTGATCCTGGACGATCCGCTGGCCCTGACCATCCTCGGTCCCGCGCAGGAAGCCGCGCTGCGCGCCGACGCGCGACGCCACCGCAACCCGATCGGCGGCACCCTGCGCGCCACGATGGCGGTGCGCAGCCGCCTGGCCGAGGACAGCTGGCGCCAAGCGCGGCGTGACGGCGTGCGTCAATACGTGATCCTGGGCGCCGGACTCGATACCTCGGCCTACCGCGATGGCGCGCCCGCCGATGTCGACGTGTTCGAAGTCGACCTGCCGGCCACCCAGCGCTGGAAGCGGGACTGTCTGCGCGCGGCGGGCATCGCGGCGCCACCCAATCTGCGCTACGTGGCGCTCGATTTCAGCGACGCCACGCTGGAGCGGGGTTTGACCGCGTCCGGCTTCGACCCGGCGCGGCCGGCCATGTTTTCCTGGCTGGGCGTGAGCATGTACCTGCCGGCCCACTGCGTGCTGCATACCCTGCGTTATATGGCCAGGTGCGCGCCCGGCAGCGCCATCGTGTTCGATTTTTTGATGGCGCCGGCGCTGCTCGCGCCGAGCGAGCGGGCCGGCCTGGCGCTGATGGCGGCGGGTTTGGCGGAGCAGGGCGAAGCGCTGCAAAGCCATTTCGATCCGGCCGCGCTCGAAGCGATGCTGCGCCGGGCCGGCTTCGCCCGGGTCGCGCATTGGGACGCACGCGCGCTGAGCCGGCGCTATCTGTCTGAACGCGACGATGGCTTGCGCTTGAGCACCGTATTCGGCATGATCGAAGCCGGCGTCTAAACCGCGCATGGCGCCCTTCACCCGGCCGCGCGCATGCCGTATCATCCGTTCGCTTGACGGGAACTTGGGCACGCTGTGCCAAAACGCCATCAATATTGAAAACGGGGATACCAATGAGTGGCAGGGGCGAACAAACACGGGACCGATTGCTGGATCACGCCACCCAACTATTTAGCCGCAAAGGGTACGACGGCGTGTCGACCCGCGACATCAGCAAGGCGGCCGGCACCACGCTGCCCTCGATCGCCCACCATTTCGGCTCCAAGGAAGGCCTGTACAAGGCGGTGCTGGCCAGCGTCGTCGATTACATGACGCAGGCCTTGCCGGAGGATGCGCCCTTGACGCCGGCCGTGCTATCGACGATGACGCCGGCCGAGGCTTTGACCCTGCTCAAGGCAATACTGAGCCGTCACACCCGCGCGATGCTGGCCGGACGGCCGGAATGGGGGCCGCTGATCGCGCGCGAGCAGCTACAACCGTCGGCCGAATTGGCGTCGCTGGAAACCCTATTCGGCACCAAGATCCTGTATCCGGTCTGTAAGCTGCTGGGCGTCTTGCATGGGCGGCCGGCCGATAGCGACGCGGTGAAATTGCAGTCGCTCGCGCTGGTCGGGCGCGTGATTAATTTTCGCCAGGCGCGCGCCGGCACCTTGCGTTTCATGGGTTGGGACGCGCTCGGGCCGCAACAAATCGATACCATCGCCGCCGTGCTGGACGAGGAATTAAGCAAGATGTTTGGCTCGCCGTAGGCTAGCCTTAGTCTAGCGGTAAGCGCGCGGCCGACCCGCATCATGCCGACCTCGGTTATTTTTTGAAAACATTACCCGCTCCTCGATGGCGATTCACTCTTTGGTGGATTCAATTGAAACTTGTTTGACTTAATTCTATCGATAGATATAATTGCTCTTGGTTATTTGTCTGACGAGCGCTCCAGCTCGTCGCGTGGAAATTTTCCGAGGGTGATACGATGAAATTCAAAAAAACGGTACTGGCGCTGGCCAGCGCGTCGGCGATCGCCGCCATGGCGATCGGTTGTGGCTCGGGCGACGACGGTTTGGTGGTCGATCAAGGCGTGGTGATCAAAAACGCCACCATCGTCAACACCGCCGACGGTTCCCTGACGACGGGCAAGACCATCGTGCTGGTCGATGGCAAAATCCGCACCATCACCGGCGAGCCGGTCGGCGTGTCGGGATCGGCGCAATTGCTCGACGCGTCCGGACAGTACGTGGTGCCGGGCTATCTCGACATGCATACCCACGCCATGTTCGCGGCCGCCCAGTCGCCCACCTATTGGCCCTTGCTGATCGCCAACGGCATCACCGGGATCCGCGAAATGAGCGGCTCGGCCGACACCATTAAGCAGGCCCGCCAACTCAATCTCGACAGCGCCGCCCATAAAGTCGACGCGCCGGAAATCGTCGCCATCCCGAGCGACATCTTCACCGGTCAGCAAGCCCTCACGGCGGAGGCGGCGACCGCGTTTGTCGACCAGAAACTGGCCGAGGGCGCGGACTTTATCAAGCTGGTGGGCGGCACGCGCGAAGCCGTGCTGGCCATCTTGAAAGAGGCCAAGGCGAAAGGCAGTTATGTCGCCGGCCATCTGGTGCCGGCGGTGTCGGCGCCGGAATCGGTGGCGGCCGGCTGGCATGCGATGGAGCATCTGGGCGCGTCCTTCGGCCTGTTGCTCGACTGCTCCACCGAGGCCGACGCCTTGCGCGCCGCCCTGCTGACGCAAGCGTCGGCCGCTTCCGTTGCCTTGACCCCGCAGTTTCTCATCAATCCCCTGGCTTTCACGGGCGCCCGGCAAGCCCCGGTGTTCCAAAAAATCATCGATACTTACGACGCCAACAAATGCCGCGCGCTGGCCGACAGTTTCCTCGCCGCCGACACTTGGCAAATCCCGACCCTGGTGCGCTTACGTACTCAGCATTTTGGCGACGATGCCCGCTACCATAGCGATCCGAATTTGATCTACGTCGATAAAACCCGACGCGCGCTGTGGGAACAAACCGGCGCCATGTTCGCCGCGCAAGGCACGGGCGTGAGCACCACCTTGCAATCGTTCTATGAACTGGAGCGCAAGACGGTGAAAATGCTCGATACGGCGGGGGTCAGCATGCTGGCCGGCTCGGACTTGAGCGGCGGCTGGCTGGTCCCCGGTTTTTCCCTGCATGACGAGTTTCACGAACTCGCGGCGGCCGGCCTGTCGCCGCTGCGCGTATTGCAAATGACGACATTGAACGGCGCGAAATTCTTGCGCCGCGAGTCGAGCATGGGCTCGGTCGCCGAAGGCAAGAACGCGGACTTGGTCCTTCTGCGCGGCAATCCGATCGCCGACGTCAACAACCTGGACAACATCGCCACGGTTGTGATGAAGGGCAAGGTATTTCAATCGGCCGATTTGCAGAAAATGAAGGACGATGTGGCGGCCGCCTACGCCACGCAAGCACCCCCGGCCGCCAGCGCGGTGGTCGATATGTCGCATCAAGACTAGTGCGCGACGAGGGCGGGGCGCGGACGCGCGCCGCCCATGTGTCAGAATGTCGGACCGGCCGAGTCGTGGCACGCGCTGCGGCGCTCCGGTCCGCGTTCAAGGATGCAGATGGAAAAATTAATTTCGGAATTAATCAGATTATATTGCGCTGCCGGCCAGCCGTCGCGGGACGTGTTGGCGCAACGCTTGCTGGGCCAGGGCGACCCCGCCGTCCGGCTGGCCAGCCATGACGGCGCGACACGCGCCATCGTCATCGCCTTCCCGCGAACGGCCGATGGCGAGCAAGCACGGCATTGGAGCCGCCTGTGTCTGGTGGCCAACGCCTTGCAGACCGAACTGGGCTTGACGGCGCCGGCGGTGAGTATCGCGGGCGCGGGCTACGGCCTGTGGTTGTCGCTGGAACAGCCGATCCCGAGCGCCCGGGCGCGAACCTTCCTCGCGCTGCTGGGCAAGGCTTATCTGCCCGACATGGAAGCGGACACGGGCGCCGCCGCCACCCCGGCCGCGCTGCCGCCTTGCATGATCGCGAACGGCGACAAGTGGGCCGCGTTTATTCACCCCGATCTGGGCGCGTCCTTTTCGGACGAACCATGGCTGGACATGGCGCCGCCGTTCGCCGGACAGGCCGCCTTGCTGGAAGGATTGCACAGCAACGGCGCGGCGCAATTTCAGCGCGCGCTGGACAAGCTGGAGCAAGCGCATGACGCGGCGTCGGCGGCCGGCGATCCGGCGCCCGGCACGCCGATGACGACGCGTGTCGCGGCCGCCGAGGGATTGCTGCTCAAGGATGCGACGCTGGAGGATATCGTCCGCTTCCTGCATGCCAAAAACATCGAACCCACGTTCCGGCACGTGATCGGCTAAGCCAAGCTAACCCGCGCATCGGCAAGCAAATGCATATCAAGAAATCTGGATCCCGCCCGACTGAGGTTTTGTCGGCGCAACAAGGGTATCCCATCTACTTCAGTAGCATCCCGAAAAAAAAGCCCGCTTCGTCACACGAAGCGGGCCTTTTTTTGGAAGAATCCAACTCCTCTTATTTGACCGCGCGCTTGCGACGGGCCGCCATGAAACCGAGCAAACCCAGGCCCGCCAACAACATGCCATAAGTTTCCGGTTCCGGCACCGGCTGCACGGCGACATTAGCGAACACGAATTTCAAGTCGTTGTAATCGAGATCGGAACCTTTGCGGGTGCTGATGTCCTCGAAGCCGATATAGGTGCCGGTCGGGATCTTGGAATCGCCCGCGAAGCCGCTGGAAAACACGTGATTGCTGCCGTCGAGATTGAGCGCCGCGTCGCTGAACCACTGGCTACCGGTGGTCAAGACATTCAGGCGGAAAGTCAGGCTGTCGCCGGCGTGGGCCATGCCGAAATTGAGTGCGTCGCCGTAATGGGCGGTGTGGTTTTCCAGACCGCTCAATTTGGTATCCACCCCGTTGACCAGCAGGCTGATGGTGTTGCTGTAAAGCGCATCGGCGCCGGCGAAGTAGGCCACGATGTCGCCGGTATGGGCCGCGGTGAAGCTGTAGGTGGTGTCGTTTTCGATGCCGATGTTGGCATAAGTGGCGGGTGCGGCGCTGGCCGACGCGCTCACAGCGATCAAGGCGATTGCGGCGGCGGTCGTGAGGATTTGGTTCTTAATAGTAATTTTCATGGTCTAAGGATAAATGGGTTTATTGTTGTTGATATTAAAATACTGATCGTTTTCTCATCGAAGCCCGCATGCCTTGCGCTCGGCGCAATCACTCGTCGATTGTTAAATAATCACTCCGACTATACATGACAGTTGTTTGTGCGGCATCACTTATGTGATTTTTAGTGACTATGTTGCTAACCGTACACAAATGTTGTCGAAGGTTTTTTGTGGAAATGCCATGAAATGGAAAAAATTTTCAGTGGCGAAGGACTGAACAACGCATTCCAAACGAGAGCGCGTCCGCTAACGTTCGGCGAATAGTTTGACAACGCTCATCGGTGCATCGAGCCCGAAAAATTGCCGATGGTTTCGTGCGGTTTGATCGGCCACGGCCGCGCC
>JAYVUV010000012.1:0-12259 GCA_043787615.1 Janthinobacterium sp.
AGCGGCCGCGCGCGGCATCTACGTCATCATCGACATGCACGGCGTGATCGGCGGCCAAAACGTGCAATCGACCACCGGCCGCGCCGACCGCAACGCCTATTGGGGTTCGGCGGAATATCAGTCGAACACCGCTTGGATGTGGTGGCAGATCGCCAATCACTACAAGGGCAACCCGGCCGTGGCCGGCTACGACTTGATCAACGAGCCGATGGGCGCGCCGAACAAGGAAACCCTGTGGGGCTTGTACGACAAGCTGTACGACTCGGTGCGCTCGGCCGACCCGGATCACATGATCTTTGTCGAGGGCACCTTCGGCAATTGGAATTGGGACATGCTGCCGCCGCCGTCGAAATACGGCTGGAGCAATATCGTGTACGAAATGCATGAATATCAAACCAACGCCACCCCGGAACGCATCATGGCCGGCACCGACAAGCAGGTGCGCGACTTTAACAACCATGCGAGCTGGAACGTGCCTGGTTACATCGGCGAATTCAACGACTTCAAAGCCGGCGCCGCCAATTGGAAAACCACCATCCAAGCCTTCAACAACGCGGGCTTGAACTGGACCATGTGGTCTTACAAATCGGCCAACGGCGTGGCGCCCAACTTTTGGGGGTGGTACGATCCGGTGCGTTGGCCGCAGCGGCCCAACGTGTCGACCGATTCGGCCGCGGAAATCGCGCGCAAGTGGGCTTTGTGGCGCACCAGCGACACCTTCGGCGTCAACTCGGCGCTGGGCGTGAAACCGTATTGATGTGAGCGAGCCTGCGCGCTGCCGTCCCATGCCGCCTTCACAGGCGGCTTTTTTTTGTCGCCTCGATACCACTGCGCGCGATGCCTATTTTGAATTTACAATTGCAGTGCAGCAATTTTCCGCGTACCATCTTTCACATGCCGTTTCCGCGTGATGACGGCCACGACCCGCACGGCGCCGGTGCGTCACCCGGCATGTCAATCAAGCAGCAAGCACGCTTATTCTCACGGAAACCACCATGAAACTTTCCCATATCAAGATCGGCCCCCGACTCGCTCTAGCGTTTGGCACCATGCTCGTGTTCATCGTGTTGCTGGCCACATCCGGTTGGTACTCGCTGAGCAGCATCAAGGCGCGCATCGACGTGGTCACCCAGGAAAACTTCGTCAAGATCAAGTCGGCCAACGATATGCGGCAAGCCCTGGGAACGGTGGCCGAATCGGTGCGCAACTCCCTGCTGTTTGAAGATGCGCAATACCGCGAGCGCCAGACGCAGCAAATCAAGACCGCGCGCGAGTTGACCAATGTGTCGCTGGACACGCTGGGCAAACTGGTGCGCAGCAACGAGGCCAAGAAAATGTACGCCGACATCCTGGTGCTGCGCGACCAGATTCGTCCCTTGATGAGCAACGTCATCACCCTGGTCGGAAGCGGCAAGACGGAAGAAGCCAAAGTCTTCCTGCGCGATTCGGTGCAGGGGCCGCAAGACGCCTGGCAAAAGGCGCTCACCGAACTGGTTGAATTGCTGGAATCCCAGAACCGCGAGGCGGTCGCGCAAATGCACGAAGAATATCAGCGCTCGATCGCCATCGCGCTCGGCAGCGTGCTGGCCGCCCTACTGGCCGGCGCCGGCCTGGCTTGGTCGATCACGCGCTCGATCGTGCGGCCGATGCGTCAAGCGGTCATGGTGGCGCAGGCGGTGGCCGGCGGCGACTTGACCAGCCGGATCGAAGTGGTCTCGCGCGACGAAACCGGCGAGTTGATGCAAGCGTTGAAGGATATGAACGACGCGCTGCGCCGCATCGTGGGCCAGGTGCGCACCGGCACCGACGCCATCGCCACCGCGTCGAGCGAGATCGCCAGCGGCAATCTGGACCTGTCCGCGCGCACCGAGCAGCAGGCCGGCTCGCTGGAGGAAACCGCGTCCTCGATGGAAGAGATGACCTCGACCACCAAACAAAACGCCGACAACGCGCGCCAAGCCAGCGTGCTGGCCGCGTCCGCCTCGCAAGTGGCGCAAAAGGGTGGCGCCGTGGTGGCCCAGGTGGTCGATACCATGGGCGACATCAACACCGCCTCGCGCAAGATCGTCGATATCATTTCGGTGATCGACGGCATCGCCTTCCAAACCAATATTTTGGCGCTGAACGCCGCCGTCGAAGCGGCCCGTGCCGGCGAACAGGGGCGCGGTTTCGCCGTCGTCGCCAGCGAAGTGCGCAACCTGGCCCAGCGCTCGGCGGCGGCGGCCAAGGAAATCAAGGTCTTGATCGGCGACTCGGTCGAAAAGGTCGACTTCGGCTCGAAACTGGTCGGCCAAGCCGGCAGCACCATGAACGAGATCGTCGACAGCGTGCAGCGCGTGACCGATATCATGAGCGAGATCAGCTGCGCCAGCACCGAGCAGGGTTCGGGGATCGAGCAGATCAACCTCGCCATCGGCCAGATGGATACCGTGACGCAGCAAAACGCGGCCCTGGTGGAGCAAGCGGCCGCCGCGGCCCAGTCCTTGCAAGAGCAATCGGCCAAACTGGCCCAGGTGGTCAGCGTGTTCCAACTTCAGGAAACGGCCGCGCCACGTTTGGCCGAGCCACGTTTGGCCGCGCCACGTCTGGCCGAGCCACGTCTGGCCGCGCCACGTCTGGCCGAGCCACGTTTGGCCGCGCCGCGCCCGGCGCCGAGCAAGGTCGCGGCCCGTGCGGCGACCACCCATTCGGCCACTACCCGTCCGGCCGCCGCCCGTCCAACGCGCGGCGCGCTGCCGGTCGGCGCGGTCTGACGATCCGAAGGTCCAGCGGCGCCGGGCCGGTGACCAATCCGGTCCGCGCCCGACGCGCCATGCATGCGCAGGTGGCCGGCGTGTTTCAACTTAGGAAAGCGGGCGCGCCAGCGGCCGACGATATCGCCGCGCTCCCCGAATGACACGCGGCGTCCCTGTCCCGCCGTCGCCGCACAGCGCCGCCTCTCCCTCCACGTAGCGCCGCCCTTGCTCGCCCGGCCCGCCCCGCCGCGCATGACGACGGGCTCGGACCCGCCGCCGCCCTACTCGCTCCAGTCGCGCGAGCGCTCGACCGCGCGTTGCCACTTGCCCAAGCGTTCCTGGCGCTCGTCGGGGGCCATGTTCGGCTCGAAGCGGCGCGCCATGCGCCATTGGCCGGCGATCTCGTCGAGCGAGCGCCAGAAACCCACCGCCAGCCCGGCCAGATACGCCGCGCCCAGCGCCGTGGTCTCGGTCACCACCGGGCGCACCACCGGCACGTCCAGGATATCGGCCTGGAATTGCATCATCATGTCGTTGCGGGCGCCGCCGCCATCAACCCGCAACTCGGTGAGCGCGATGGCGGCGTCTTTTTGCATCGCCGCCAGCACGTCCACGTTTTGATAGGCCACCCCCTCCAGCGCGGCGCGCGCGATGTGGGCGCGGTTGGTGCCGCGCGTGATGCCGACCAGGGTGCCGCGCGCGTACGGGTCCCAGTATGGCGCGCCCAGACCGGCGAAGGCCGGCACGAACACCATGCCGCCGGTGTCGGGCACGCTGGTGGCCAGCGCCTCGACCTCGGACGCGTCGCCGATGATACCCAGGCCATCGCGCATCCACTGCACGGCCGCGCCGGCGATGAAGGCGCTGCCTTCGAGCAGATAGTCGGTGGCGGCGGTGGTGGCGGCCGGGGCGCCGGGCGCGGCCAGGCTCCAGCCCACCGTCACCAGCAAGCGGTTGGCCGAGGCGATCGGCCGGCGGCCCACGTTCATCAACATGAAGCAACCGGTGCCATACGTGTTTTTCGCCATGCCCGGCTTCAAGCACGCCTGGCCGAACGTGGCCGCTTGCTGGTCGCCGGCGATACCGGCGATCGGCAGGGACGCGCCCAGCAACTCGGGATGGGTGTGGGCCGACACGGCGCTGCTGGCCACCACCGCCGGCAGCAGCGCCGCCGGAATGTTCAACAAGGTCAGCAACTCCTGATCCCATTGCAATGTATGAATATTGAACAGCATGGTGCGGGCCGCGTTGCTGGTGTCGGTGATATGGGCGCCGCTCATTTTGTAGATCAGCCACGTGTCGATTGTGCCGAAGGCCAGCTCGCCGCGCTCGGCCCGCGCGCGCGCGCCGGGGATCTTGTCGAGCAGCCAGACCAGCTTGGTCGCGGAAAAATAGGCGTCCAGCACCAGCCCGGTTTTTTGCTGGAACAGCGGCGCCTTGCCCTCGGCGGTCAAGCGTTCGCACAAGGCGGCGTTGCGGCGGTCTTGCCAGACGATGGCGTTGGCCAGCGGCTGGCCGGTTTGGCGGTCCCACAACACCGTCGTTTCGCGCTGATTGGTCACGCCGATGGCGGCGATGTCGGCCGCGCTCACGTTTTGTTCGCGCAGCAGTTGGCGCGCCACGCCGATTTGCGACTCCCAAATCTCGCCGGCGTCGTGCTCGACCCAGCCCGGCTGAGGGAAAATTTGACGGAATTCCCGCTGCGCGCTGGCGTGCGGCTGGCCGGCGTGATCGAACAAGATGGCGCGCGAACTGGTGGTGCCCTGATCGAGGGCGAGGATATATTGACTCATGATGGGACGATCCAAATAGGACGCACTGGGGCGGAATGAAACGGCATGACGGTGATGGCGGAAACGGCGGGAACGGCACGGTGGCGCGCCGTTCCCGCCCGCGCCGCTTACCTGACTTTGCCTTCCTTCCAGGCTTGCAGCAGCTTGTCATAGGCGATGGTCTCGCCCTTCGGTTTTTCGTTGGCCAGCTTCTTCCACGGCGCGCCGGTATCGGACAGATACTTGTTCGGATCGCCCTTCGGGTTCATCTTCGGCGCGCACGCCTTCATGCCGGCCCGCTCCAGGCGCGCCATCACCGCGTCCATTTCATCGGCCAGCGTATCCATCGCCACCTGCGGCGTTTTTTCGCCGGTGACGGCGGTGGCCACGTTTTTCCACCACAGCTGCGCCAGTTTCGGATAATCGGGCACGTTGTTGCCGGTCGGCGTCCACGCCACCCGCGCCGGGCTGCGGTAAAACTCGATCAAGCCGCCGTATTCATTGGCGTGTTTGGTGAAATACTCGTGCTTGATGTCGGAATCGCGGATGAAAGTCAGGCCGACGATGGATTTTTTCAGCGACACGGTTTTCGAGGTCACGAACTGGGCGTACAACCAGGCGGCGGCCTTGCGGTCGTCCGGGGTCGATTTGAAGAAGGTCCAGGAACCGACATCCTGATATCCGTTCTGCATGCCCTCTTTCCAATACGGGCCGTGCGGCGACGGCGCCATGCGCCACTTGGGTGTGCCATCCTTGTTCACCACCGGCAGGCCCGGCTTGGTCATGCCGGCCGTGAAGGCGGTGTACCAAAAGATTTGCTGCGCCACGTCGCCCTGGGCCGGCACCGGACCGGCTTCCGAAAACGTCATGCCGTTCGCTTGCGGCGGCGCGTATTTCTTCATCCAGTCGATATATTTGGTCAGCGCGAACACCGCCGCCGGCGAATTGGTGGCGCCGCCGCGCGACACCGAGGCGCCGACCGGGGTGCATTTGTCGGCCGCCACGCGGATGCCCCATTCATCGACCGGCAAACCGTTCGGCAAACCCTTGTCGGCCGCGCCGGCCATCGATAGCCAGGCATCGGTGAAGCGCCAGCCCAGCGATGGATCTTTTTTGCCGTAATCCATATGGCCGAACACCTTCTTGCCATCCAATTGCTTGACGTCGTTGGTGAAGAATTCGGCGATGTCTTCATAGGCCGACCAGTTTTGCGGCACGCCCAGCTCGTAACCGTATTTGGCCTTGAACTTGTCCTGCAAATCCTTGCGCGCGAACCAGTCGGCGCGGAACCAGTATAAATTAGCGAATTGCTGGTCCGGCAGCTGATACAGCTTGCCGTCCGGCGCGGTAGTGAAACTGGTGCCGATGAAGTCCTTCAAGTCGAGGCCCGGATTGGTGTAATCCTTGCCGGCCCCTTTCATATAGTCCGACAGCGGTTCGATCGCGCCGTAACGGTAATGGGTGCCGATCAAGTCCGAGTCGGACACCCAGCCGTCGTAGATGCTCTTACCGGATTGCATGGAGGTCTGGAGCTTTTCCACCACGTCGCCTTCTTGAATGATGTCGTGCTTGACCTTGATGCCGGTGATTTCCTCGAAGGCCTGGGCCAGGGTTTTCGATTCGTAGACGTGGGTATCCACCGTTTCCGACACCACGCTGATTTCCTTGATGCCTTTTTTCTTGAGCTTCTCGGCGGCGTCGATAAACCATTTCATCTCGTCCATCTGCTGCTGTTTGGACAGGCTGGAAGGTTGAAACTCCTTGTTGATCCAGGTCTCCGCCGATTTGGTGTCGGCCCAGGAGGCACCCGATACCAGCATCGCCGCGGCCGCCAGGGCCGTCAATCTGACTTTCATTTTCTTATCTCCTGTTATAACTTCCTCAACGCCGCGGCCGGGATGGCGGAAGTGTCCATCCCGGCCCATGTCGCCACTGCCGTCGCTGCGGCCGGTCAGCCCCAACGCATTATCACCAACAACAATATAAAACCGAGCGCCGCGCCGAAGGCTTGCTGCAAGTCGGTTAAGCCGGCCCAAGCCAGGTTGGCGTAAGCGGCCGTCAGCAAGCCGATAAACAAACGGTCGCCGCGCGTGGTGGCGATCGGCAGCCAGCCGCGCCGCTCCACGCTGGGCGACTTGAGCTGCCAGATCGTCATGCCGACCAACATCAGCACGATGGCCGTGAAAAAGATCGCCACCGGCGCCGTCCACGCCATCCAGCCAAATAAAGATTCGCTGCCGTCCATGTCACACCCTTCCCATCGCAAACCCCTTGGCTATGTAATGCCGTACGAACCAGATCACCAGCGCGCCCGGCACGATGGTCAACACCCCGGCCGCCGCCAGCACGCCCCAATCCATGCCGGCCGCCGACACGGTGCGCGTCATGGTGGCGGCGATCGGCTTGGCGTTGACCGAGGTGAGCGTGCGCGCCAGCAGCAGCTCGACCCAGCTGAACATGAAACAGAAGAAGGCGGTCACGCCGATCCCCGATTTAATCATCGGCACGAAGATCTTGACGAAGAAACGGGGAAAACTATATCCGTCGATATACGCCGTTTCGTCGATCTCTTTCGGAATGCCGGACATGAAGCCTTCCAATATCCACACCGCCAGCGGCACATTGAACACCATGTGCGCCAGCGCCACCGCCAGATGGGTATCCATCAAGCCAACCGTCGAATAGAGTTGGAAAAACGGCAGCAAAAACACGGCCGGCGGCGTCATGCGGTTGGTCAGCAGCCAAAAGAACAGGTGCTTATCGCCCAGGAAGGCATAGCGCGAAAAGGCGTAGGCCGCCGGCAGCGCCACGCTGACCGAAAACACCATGTTCATGGCGACGTAAATCATGGAATTGATATAGCCGCTGTACCAGGACGGGTCGGTGAAGATGGTCTTGAAATTGTCGAAGGTCAGGTGGGCCGGCCACAGACCGAGGCTGCCGACGATTTCCTCGTTGGTCTTGAGCGACATATTGAGCATCCAATAAATCGGCAGCATCGACAGCAGCAGAAAGATCACCAGGATCGGCCCGGTGAGGCGTTTGTCCATCATGTGGCGTCTCCGGTGCCGACCCGTTGCATCCAGGTATAGAGCACAAAACAAAACAGCAGGATGATCATGAAATAGATCAGCGAAAACGCGGCCGCCGGTCCCAGATCGAATTGGCCGACCGCCTTTTGCGTCAGGTATTGCGACAGGAAGGTGGTGGCGTTGCCCGGCCCGCCGCCGGTCAGCACGAACGGCTCCGTGTAGATCATGAAGCTGTCCATGAAACGCAGCAGCACGGCGATCATCAGCACATTGCGCATCTTGGGCAGCTGGATATAGCGGAACACGGCGATGCGCGAGGCGCCGTCGATGCGGGCGGCTTGATAATACGCGTCCGGAATGGCGCGCAGGCCGGCGTAACAAAGCAGCACCACCAGCGGCGTCCAATGCCAGATATCCATCAGCATCACCGTCAGCCAGGCGTCGATGGAATGGCCGTTGTAGTTGTAATCGAGGCCCAGCCGATTCAAGCCGTAACCCATCAAACCGATGTCGCCGCGGCCGAAAATCTGCCAGATGGTGCCGACCACGTTCCACGGAATGAGCAAGGGCAGCGCGATCAAGACCAGCGCCAGCGAGGCGCGCCAGCCGTCGGCCGGCATGCACAGGGCGATCAAAATACCGAGCGGAATTTGCACCGCCAGCACCGACACGGAAAAAATCAGTTGCCGGGTCAGCGCGCCGTGCAGATCGGGGTCGCGCATCACCATCTTGAACCATTCGGTGCCGACGAACACCTTCTGGGTCGGGCTGAGAATATCTTGCACCGAATAATTGACCACCGTCATCAATGGCAGGATGGCCGAAAACGCCACGCAGAGGATCACCGGCAAGATCAAAAACCAAGCCCGGTTATTATAGGTTTTCATCACGCCACCCGCTTATCGTTGACATAATAGACCGTGCGCTCTTGCGGGAAACGCAGCCAGACGGCGGCGCCGGGCGCGGCCTCGATGGCGCGCAGCTTGGCCGCCACCACGCTGGCGCCGAGCCGGAATTCGGCCAGGAAATGGGTGCCCATATTGCGCACCGAAATGACGCTCGCCTGCACCGCGTCCGCCTGCGGGCCGGCCAGGCATTCCACGAATTCCGGCCGCACGCCCAGGGTCAGCTTGCTGCCGGGCCGTGCTTGCTGCAAGGCCGCCTTGGCCGCCAGCGACAGCGGCAAGCTTTGCTCGGCGACCCGGGCGGCGCCGTCTTGCACCGTGCAATCGAGCAAATTCATGCCGGGGTTGCCGATGAAGTAAGCCACGAAAGTGTGCTCGGGCTGCTCGAACAAGGCTTGCGCGCTGCCGATCTGCACCACTTCGCCCTGGGTCATGACCACCACTTGATCGGCGAAGGTGAGCGCCTCGACCTGATCGTGGGTGACGTAGATCAGCGACAACTTCAATTCGTGGTGGATTTCCTTGAGTTTGCGCCGCAACAACCACTTCAAATGCGGGTCGATCACCGTCAGCGGCTCGTCGAACAGCACGGCGGCCACGTCCGGGCGCACCAGACCCCGGCCCAGGGAAATTTTTTGCTTGGCGTCGACCGACAAGCCGCTAGCGCGGTGCTTCAAATCGGACGACAACTCCAGCATGGCCGCCACCTGCTCGACCCGCTTGCGCGTGGCGGCCTCTTTCCAGCCGCGATTGCGCAGCGGGAAAGCCAGATTGTCGTACACCGTCATGGTGTCGTAAATCACGGGAAATTGAAACACTTGGGCGATATTGCGCGCCTCGGTCGGCGCATGCGTCACGTCCTTGCCGTCGAACAGCACGCGGCCGTGGGACGGCTTGACCAGGCCGGAAATGATATTGAGCAAGGTGGTCTTGCCGCAGCCGGACGGCCCCAGCAAGGCATAGGCGCCGCCGTCGTCCCAGCTCATGGTCATCGGCCGCAGCGCGTAGTCGGATGGCGCGCTCGGGTTCGGCCGGTAAGCGTGGGCTAATTCGATTAAGTCGATACGCGCCATTCACGCTCCAATCGGCGACAGGGCCGGCGCGAACAGCAGCGCGCCGGCGGGACTAAACAGGAACAGCGCATCGGGCCGGCAATACACGGTGCAAGCGGCGCCCAGCGGCAAGTCGTGCACCCCGTTCAACTGGGCCACCAGGGCCAAGTCGCCGCGATGGGCGTGGATAAAGGTTTCGGAGCCGCTGATTTCGGCCAGGTCGACCGTGACGTCAATCGCCAGGTCGGCGGCCGACAGCGGCGCCAGATGCAGGCTGTGGGCGCGCAAGCCCAGGGTCAGCTCGGTTTGCTCGGCGGCATGCAGGCGTTGCAGCGGATTCATGGGAATGCGCAAGCCGCCGCCCAGCTGGGCCACCCCGTCGGCGTCCAGCCGGGCCGGCATCAGATTGATGGGTGGATCGCTGAAGGTGCGCGCCACGGCGATCGAGGCCGGCGCGTTGAACACCTCCAGAGTCGGTCCCTGCTGCAACAAGCGGCCCTCGTGCAACACCACGCAATGGCCGCCCAGTTGCAAGGCTTCCAGCGGTTCGGTGGTGGCGTACACCACGGTGGTTTTGCCGTCGGAGAACAACTCGCTCAATTCGCGCCGCAACTCCTCGCGCAACTTGTAGTCGAGGTTGACCAAAGGTTCGTCCAGCAGCAGCAATTCGGCGTCCTTGATCAGCGCGCGCGCCAGCGCCGTGCGCTGTTGCTGGCCGCCCGACAATTCGGCCGGGGTGCGCTGCAAATACGGAGTGATGTGCAAGCGCTCTGCCAAGTCCAGCACGCGGGCGCGGATTTGCGCCTCCGGCACCTTGCGGATGCGCAGCGGCGAGGCGATGTTGTCGAACACCGTGAAGGCCGGGTAATTGATGAATTGCTGGTACACCATGGCCAGATTGCGTTTGCTCACCGGCACCCCGGTCACGTCGCGGCCGTCGACCAGCACCTTGCCGGCGCTGGGTTTGTCCAAGCCCGCCATCAACCGCATCAGGCTGGTTTTACCCGCCTTGGTGGTTCCCAGCAGCACATTGATGGTGCCTGGCGCCAGTTGCAGCGACATCGGGTATAAATGCTCGTCAGCGCCGTATTTCTTGCTGACCTTATCCAGTACAAGTTGCACGCGTCTCTCCTCCATGATGATGCCGTGTCGTTCCGCCGCGTCTGTCGCGCTGGCTGGATCATGCTCGGTCTTGCTCGGTCTTGCTCGATCTTGCTGAATCGCTAGGGTTGCACCGTGCCGCGCGCCGCCGCGACGTGATACTGGTCGGCATCGGCCGGATGACGGAGCAGCCAGGCGTCGAGCCGCGCTTCGGCCTCGGCCGGCAGATGCAGGCCCAGCTTGGAACGCCGCCACAAGATATCCCTGGCGCTGCGCGCCCATTCGTGTTGCCGCAAATACAACACCTCGGCCGCGTACAGACCGGCCGCGATCTGCTCGCCCATGTCTTCCAGACATGCGCGGCGCGCCAGCAACAGATGGATGCGGGTGCCATAGGCGCGCGCGTAACGCGCCACCAGGGCCGGCGCCAACCAGCCGTATTGTTGCTGCAAACCGCGCACGTACTGGCCGAACTCCAACACCGCGCGGTTTTGCGGTTGGGCGCCAAACAGGTCGCCGCCCGGCAAACAGGCGGAGCCGGTCCAGGCGCGGGCGCGATTGCCCAGCACCGGCGCGATCAAATCGACCGCTTCCTCGGCCAATTTGCGGAAAGTGGTGATTTTTCCGCCGAAAACGCTGAGCAGCGGCGCGTCCCCGCCCGCGCGGTCCAGTTCCAGACGGTAATCGCGGGTCACCGCCTTGGCGTCCGTGGCCTCGTCCTCGACCAGGGGCCGCACCCCGGCGTAACTCCACACCACTTGCTCGGGCGTGACGGGCACGCTGAAGTAATAGCTCGACAGCTCGCACAGATAACGGATTTCATCGTCATCGATGGCGACCCGGTCGCACTGGCCGGTGTAATCGAGGTCGGTGGTGCCGATCAAGGTGAAATCGTGCTCGTAGGGAATGGCGAATACGATGCGCCCGTCCGGATGCTGAAAAATGTAGGCGTGATCATGCTCGAACAGACGCTGGACCACGATATGGCTGCCTTTAATCAAGCGCAAGCTCTTGCCACTGGCCTCGGGCAGCGCGCCGCGCAAGAAGTCGGCGGTCCAGGGTCCTGCCGCGTTCACCACGCAGCGCGCCTTGACCTCGGTGCGCGCGCCGTCCTGGTCCAGCAGCGCGGCGTTCCAGTATTGCCCGGCGCGCGTGAGCGCGGCGCAGGCGGTTCGGGTCAGGATGACGGCGCCCTTCTCGGCCGCGTCGATCGCGTTGAGCACCACCAGGCGGGCGTCGTCCACCCAGCCGTCCGAATAGGCGAACCCGCGCGTAAAAGCCGGCTTGAGCGGCTTGCCGGCCGGGTGCCGGGCCAGCGTGATGCCGCGCGAACCGGGCAACAGCTCGCGCTTGGCCAGCATGTCGTATAAAAACAGGCCGGCCCGTATCATCAGCGCCGGACGTTGCCCCTTGGCGTGCGGCATCACGAAGCGCAGCGGCCACATGATGTGGGGCGCCGATCGCAGCAGCACTTCGCGCTCGATCAAGGCCTTGCGCACCAAATTGAACTCGTAATATTCCAGATAGCGCAAGCCGCCATGGATCAGCTTGGTCGAGGCCGACGAGGTGTGGGCGGCCAGATCGTCCTTTTCGCACAGCACCACGGACAATCCCCGGCCGGCGGCGTCGCGCGCGATGCCGGCGCCATTGATGCCGCCGCCC
>JAYVUV010000013.1:0-3831 GCA_043787615.1 Janthinobacterium sp.
GAAACGGTGGTGATCGTCAGCCAGCAAAACGCCGCCAGCCGCATGTTCTCGGAGCAAGCCTCCCAATTCTTCCTCGGCAAATCGAACCAATTCACCCCCATCGACCAGGCCGACGGCTCACCGATCCGCGCCGATTTTTATCGCAAGGTGGCCGACAAAGACCCGGCCCAGGTCAAGGCCTTGTGGTCGAAGCTGATTTTCACCGGTAAAGCCACCCCGCCCAAGGAGTATGCGAGCAGCGCCGAAGTGAAAAAAGCGGTGGCGGCCGACCCGAAGGCGATCGGTTATATCGAAAAAGCGGCGGTCGATGACACCGTCAAAGTGATACTGACCTTGCCTTGACCGGACACGCCTGTATAACGCTCGTCCCGCAACAACCTGGGGCCGGCTGGCGTCGGACCCGCCAGGCCCCATACTGATCAATCGGCATGCCGCTGTACGTCCGCGCAGCAAAATACCGGCGCGAAACAGGCGGCGCGTCGTGAACCGGCACAACAAACTATCTCGTAAGCATGTCGTGCAATGCGACAGCGCGCCGTCTTGACGCCGGCCGGGACCGAGACGGCCTTCGTCTGGACCACGATCATCCGTAACCCAATTAAATAGCTTTGACAGGTTACAAGTCTCCTCTTACAATGCGTGGACCAACCAGGTGGGCCACCAAATCGTTTTCCATCCCTTATCTCTCCGAAGAAGACATCCATGCACATCCAAAGTCGAATGCTCGCCACCGTGGGCACCTTCGTGCTCGCCTTGCTCGGGCATGCCGCCCAAGCGCAAGTACAACTGAGCGGCGCCATTTTGCCGTCATCGCTGGCCCAGGAAGCCGCCGCCGAGGCGATCAAGGCATGCGAGGCAAAAAACTACCGCGTCTCGGCGTCGGTGGTCGACACGGCCGGTGGCGAGCGGGTGTTATTGCGCGGCGATCACAGCACCGTCCACACGCGTGAAACCGCCTTCAAAAAAGCCTATACCATCGTCACCCTGGGGCCGATATTCGGCATCGGAACGACCGGCGATCTGACCGAAAAAATCGCCAAAACACCCACCGGACCGGCCTTGGCAAGTGTGAGTAACGTCATCTTGCTGGCCGGCGGTGTGGCCATTCGCTCGGGAGGCGAAACCATCGGCGCGCTCGGCGTCGGCGGCGCCCCCGGCGGCGCCTTGGACGAAGCATGCGCCCAGGCCGGCGTTGCGCGCATCCAGCAACGTGTCGATGCCTTGTCGAAGGCGATGACGCAGTAGCGCATCACCGGTCCGGGCGGGATGGGCCAACGCCTCCTCGGCGCGACTGGCGGGCGAAGGCCGGACGGACACGGTTGGCCATCGCCAAAAAACGCGGCGGAGCGGAACCGGAACCGGTTGCCGCAACCTCCATCGCGCGCGGCGCAATACCGCGCGCCATCGCGGGCGGCGTACGGTTTCCTGTCGGCTCCCTGCGCATCAATCCAAGCGATCGCGCACCTCTGTTGATCTAGATTGACAGCCCGGGCCGTCGAAACCTCAGAATTTGGATTCCCGCCGCAGCGAGATCGAAGGCTAGAATTGGCCTCGGGTTTCTTGCTTGGCATGCTACTTGGAGTCTGACGTGACACGCCTTCCGCCACCTTGCGCTTCCACCACGCTCCACCGCGACGCCCGCGACACGGCCGGCGCGGCGCCCCGCCCGTCCACCGGCGATGCCGTCATCGATATCTACGATGGCGCGGTGCCCGGCTTCGTGGCAGCCGAACTGGAGCGACTGTACGAAAACATCTACACCACCCAGCGCCGCCATACCATTTATAACGAAATCGCCGGCGCCAGCACGTATGTCAAACGCAGCGGCGGCCAAATCCGTGCCGTGTTCCTGTTTCGCCGCGAACGACACACCCTGCGTGTGCTTAATCAGCAGATCGCCGTCAGCGAGAGCGAGCTCGGCGAACTGTGCGAAGCGCTTTTCGCGCATTATCCCGCCGCGCGCACGATCGCGTTTTTCGCGCTGGAATGCCAGCCGCGCGCGCTGGCCCTGCCGCACCGACGCTACTGGTGCCTGGAGGATATCGTTCTCCGCTTGCCGCCCACGCTGCCGCAATACATGGACGCGTTGGGGCAAAAAATGCGCTACAACTTGCGCAGCTGCGAGCGCAAGATCCTGCGCGACTTCCCTTCCTTCAGTTTCGTCAATCTGGACACGGCGGCCGCTGGCGAGCCCGTCGTGCGCGCCATCATCGCGCTGGCGGCGGCGAGAATGGCGTCCAAGGGCCGACCGGCCTATCTGAACGACGCCGATACGCAGCGCATCGTCGCGCTGGTGGCCGCCTACGGCATGGTGGGCGTGGCCCGCATCGACGGCCGGATCTGCGGCGGACAGATTTGCTACCGGGTCGGGAACAATTATTTCATGCACATCGTCGCCCACGATCCGCGCTACGACAGCTACCGGCTGGGTGCGCTGATCCTGCTCTACACCTTCACGGAATGCATCGCCCGCGGCGCCCGCGAATGCAGCTTGATGGGCGGCGGCAATGCCCACAAAGCCCGCTTCCTGGGCACGCCGCGCGACTTCCACCGCATCCTGGTGTACCGCTCGCGGCTGCGGCGCTGCCTCGACATGCGCCAAACCTACGCCGCCGCCCGCCACCACCATCGGCGCCTGGCCTTGGCCCTGCTGGCGCTGCGCGCGGCTCGTGGCCGGCCGCCCTGGCCGCGCTGGCCCCCTTGGCTGGTGCGCGCCGGGTTCGCGCTGGGGGCCGTCGCGCGCGAACTGGCCGCGCGCCGACGGCGCGGCGCAAAAAACACGGTTTCGCGCTGAGCTTTTCCGGTCGCGCGCGCGACGCCGGCGCGCAACATGGCGCGTCAACGACGGCGCCGCGCCCGCCCCGCTCCATTCAACCAATACCTGAAGGATGGTCCCATGCATACGACATTGTCGCGCCGCGCCGCGCTCAGAAATTCGCTCGGCGGCTTGCTGCTGCTGGCCCTGCGTTGCCCCGCCGCGCAAACGCCCGCGCCGAGAAAACGCCTGCCTTTTAGTGCCTTCATACTGGGCCCCGACTACGCCGCCTTCCGCGACGCCATCGCGGCCATGCGCGCCAACACCAATATCACCAGTCCGGCCAGTTGGAATTATTGGAGCAATATTCACGTCAACAGTTGCCCGCACGGCATAGCCTATTTTCTCGCCTGGCACCGTGGTTATCTCGGCTTTTTCGAGCAGCAATTGCGCATCGTCTCCGGCCACCCCGGCCTGGCCCTGCCATACTGGGACTACTACAGCACGCCCGGCATCCCGAGCGACTTTCTCGATCCGGCCAGCAACAACCCCTTGTACGTGCCACGCACCAACAGCGACGTCGCACCGGCACTGACCTTGGCGCCGTTCGCCGACAGCGTGACGGCGCTTCCGCGCGGCCATGCCAACGCTTACGAAGCGACACTTGAAGACGCGCCGCACAACCCGGTGCACGACATCATCGGCGGCTTGATGGCCGACATGCAATCGCCGCTGGACCCGATCTTCTGGCTACACCACGCCAATATCGACCGGCTCTGGTCGGCCTGGGTGGCGGCCGGCCATGGCCGCCAGATGCCACCCAGACTGGACGCCTACTGGAATGGCAACCTCGGCTATTCCAGCGCGCCGAGCCTGCCGCGCCGCAGCACCTATGACACCCGTAGCAATCTGTTTCAATATTATTACGACAACGAAACGCTGCCGACCCAACTGCCGCTTGCTGGTGCCGACCGGGTCGCGCCCGACTTGGCGCAAAAAAACGTTGGCCCGGAGTCGGCTCCGTCTTCGCCGTCGCCGCAGCGAAGCCGGCCTCCCGGCGCGCGCCTGCGGCGACC
>JAYVUV010000014.1:0-11695 GCA_043787615.1 Janthinobacterium sp.
CCCGGCTTCACGCAAACCGATCAGCATCCGGTGGTGGGGGTGAGCTGGCACGACGCCCAGTTGTATCTGCGCTGGCTGACCGCGCAGACCGGCCAGTTATACCGCCTGCCCAGCGAGGCGGAATGGGAATACGCCTGCCGCGCCGGCAGCAAGACCGCCTTCAGCTTTGGCGACAGCATCGGCACCGAGCTGGCCAACTACGACGGCAACTACACCTACGCCGGTAGCGCGCGCGGCGAATACCGGGGCGGCACCAGTGTCTGCGGCGCGTTTCCGGCCAATCCGTGGGGCTTGCACGATATGCATGGCAACGTCTGGGAATGGGTGCAAGATCCGGTGCATGAAAACTACCACGGCGCGCCCGCCGACGGCAGCGTGTGGCAAGACGGCGGCGAGGCGGGCCGGCGCATCCTGCGCGGCGGTTCCTGGTTGTACGCGCCGCGTTATCTGCGCTCGGCGCTGCGCAACGGCTTTTCGGCCGTGCTCAGCAACGACATCGTCGGATTCCGGGTGGCGCGCCGGCTGGCCTAGTGTTTATTTTCCCGGCGCGTCGCAGCGGAACAATTGTCGCTCGCCCAAGAGCAGGCGCGAGGTGTCGGCCCCCAGCTTGAGCGTCATGGTGCGCTGGGCGGACAGCTTGCCTTGATCGCAGCGGAAGGTGGCCTTGAGCGCGTAGCCCTTGTCCTCGAGCACTTTCACGACATAGCAAGCGTCGTCGAAGGCCAGCACGCTGGCGCCGTCGATGCGCACGCCGGTGTCGTTCTCCAGGATCTTGCCCTGGCAATCGCCGGGCGAGAAGGCCCAATCGCCGTGGAATTTTTTCGGCAACGGCGCCTCGGCGCCGCGCGCATCGAGGCACGCCAAGCCGATAAACAGCGTCGCTAACAGATATATACGCATAGTGGATCACATTGGGTCGCTGCGGAGCCGGCTGACCGGGCCATGTTTCATTATTGCTAAAGTGCATTGTAGAGCAGTGCGCGGCGGCGCGCCACCGATGACCGGCACGCCTGGCGCAAACCGTGTAAATTGGTGCTTTATTGATTTCATTGACAAATAGGAAAGCCATGACCATCTCTGTCATCCGCGACCCATCGCTGCCGATGCGCCACATCGTGCACGTGCGCCACCACCTCATTTCGGCCGACACCGCCGTGGACGGGGGCGGCTCCGACGCCGGCCCGTCGCCCCACGATCTATACGACGCCGCGCTCGCTTCATGTAAGGCCTTGACGGTGCTGTGGTACGCCAAGCGCAAGGCGATTCCCGTCGAGCATGTGGAAGTGCGCACCGAGCGCGACGCCGGCGACGAGCGCAAGGGCGTCTACCGCCTGAGCGCCACCTTGCACCTGGGCGGCCCCTTGAGCCAGGACCAGCGCGAGGAATTGCTGGCCGTCGCCGCCAAGTGCCCGATCCATAAATTGATGACCGACGTGAGCACCGAAGTCCACACCGCGCTGGGGGAGGCATGACCATCGCCGAAATCTTGACAAGCCATCAAAAAGACTTGGGCGGCGGCTTCGTGGTGCGCCGCCTGTTGCCGGCGGCCAGCAAACAAGCGGTCGGCCCCTTCATTTTTTTCGATCATTTCGGCCCGCTCGAGGTGGCGCCGGACGCCGATCACGACGTGCGCCCGCATCCGCACATCGGCTTGGCCACCGTCACCTATCTGTTCGAGGGCGTCATGGAACACCGCGACAGCATCGGTTCGGTCCAGCGCATCGAGCCGGGCGCCATCAACTGGATGACTTCCGGCAGCGGCATCGTCCATTCCGAGCGCACCCCCAAGGATGTGGTCGGCCGGCCGCATCGCATCCATGGCTTGCAACTGTGGGCGGCGCTGCCGCTGGCCCACGAGGAAGAGGCGCCAAGCTTTTCCCATACGCCGGCCACGGCGCTGCCCCGGGGCGAGGTGGGCGGCGCGCAAGTGAAGGTGCTGATCGGCGCCGCGTTCGGCATGGTCTCGCCGGTGCGCACCTTCAGCCCTACCCTGTACCTGGACGTGAGCCTGCCCGCCGGGGAGCAGCTCAGCCTGACCGACCTGCCGCCGGAAGCGGCGATTTACCCGGTCGGCGGCGTGTTGCGGCTCGACGGCGTGGCGCTGGTCGAGCACACCATGGCCCTGCTGGACACGGGCGCGGCGGCGCTGGTGCGGGCCGACAGCGACGCGCGCTTCATGGTCATCGGCGGCGAACCGATCGGTCACCGTTTCATTTTCTGGAATTTCGTTTCGTCCAGCAAGGAGCGCATCGCCCGCGCCGCCGACGACTGGAGCGCCCAGCGTTTCGCCAAGGTGCCGGGCGAAACCGAGTGGATCCCCTTGCCGCGGCCCTTGCATCCCTGAGAACGGTACGGGAACTCGGCGCGGGCGCCGCTGTCCAACCGATGTGGCGTTCGGATTGGAGGCATGGCATGCGTGTTCCCGAGGATATCAGGATTCCTGTCATGGTGTTCGCCTTGCTGGCGGCCCTGCTGGGGGGATTGTCGCTGGTCTTCCTGGTGTTGCTGCCGGGCTAGCGCGACACGGCAGGCTCAGGCGGCGGACAGGGCGTGCGGCGTGACGGTGTTGTCGTGCAGGTCGGCGCCGGTGCGGATGATCCAGCACTCGGGATAGGGTTCGCTGGCGAAGCGGTTGTGCTTGGGTATGCGGCTGAGTTTATCGAGGGCGGCGTTCGGGCTCAGGGCCGTTTCCTTGCCGGTCAACTGGTCCAGGTGCCAAAAGCCGCCTTGATGGTGAAACAGCAGCGGCATGGCGGCCGCGTTCGGCGCGGCGGCGTACAAGGGCAGCGGGTAGCCGGGATGGCGGTCGGGCGCCAACACATAGTAGCATTCGGCGTGGGCGCCCTGGTCGACGCGGTGCAGGATCACGCCGTGCGGCAAGATGGCGCTCACCGTCAGCACCGCGATGCCGCGTATGCTGGCACTCAATTCGATGCGCATGCCCAGCCGCAAGGGCGAGGGTTTGTGTTTGCCGGGCCATACCCCGTCGAGCAGGATGCCGTAACGCGACACGTCTTCGATTTCGAAACCGTTACCGTTGCGCCGTATCACGGCATGGCGGCCGGACAGGCGTCGCGTCAAGCCACCGGTATCTTGGCCATCGTCGCCGACATGGCATAGCAGCACGTCCGCTTCCGGGTCCACCACCTCGAAGCGGCCGAACACGCATTCGTCCAGCGCGAACAGGCGAATCTGGCGTTGCGCGCCGGCCTCGGGCGCGGCATTGACCAGGCAGGCGGCCCGGCTGGGGTGGGGATGGCTGTGGCTGGCGCCCGGCACGTCGATCTCGATCAAGTCTTCGTCCCACGCGATGGTGGTGAAGCCCATGTCGATGTGGCCTTGCGGCGCGCTCAAGTCGACATGGGCGATACCGGCGTTGCGGGCGCTCACGTCGAGGTCGAAGGCGCCGCCGCCCGGGGCGGCAACGCGCGCGATGGAGGCGTCGTCGGCCACCACCCGCACGTTTTTGTGGGTGCTCAGGAAAATCTGATGGATTTCGGTCAGGCTGGCGTCGCGCCGCGGCACCAGAATGACGAAGGTGCACAGCCATTTTTGGATCAGCACGCCATCTTTGTGGCTGTGCAGCTCGACGGCGATTTGATATTGGCCGTGTTCCTTGTCGCGCGAGGAAAATTCCACGATCAGGGGGCACCAGTCGCCGCGGGTGGTGCGCGTGACTTGCTGGCGCGCGGCGCCGTGGCCGATCAAGTCCGATTCCAGCAACAGCGTCAACTGCGGCGGGCAGTGGGCCGGCATGCCGCGCAAGCGCATTTTCACGGTCTGGCGCCCGCCGGCGGCGCGCGGGTCGAAGCCGCTGATGTGCAATTGGGGTCCGGGCGCGGCGGCAGGCGCGCCGTAGCCGCGCGCGGGCGCCGCGTACGTGGCCGGGGGGCGGGCCGGGTCGGTTTTTGTTTCGCTCGGGGCGGCCGGTTCGCCGGCCGGCGCGGGGACGGGGTCGCCGCGTTGGGTGCGCGCGCTCTTGAGCAAAGCGTAGCTGGAGGCGGCCACGGCCTCGGCTTGCGCCTGGGCGCCGTCTTGCCGGTGGCCACCGGCGCACACGCCATCGCCCGGGGCGACCCAGGAGGTGCAGTGCGGGTGATGCGCGTTACTGCATTTTTTCATGACATGGCTACCGAAGCGATGTGGAAAGCTTACGCGCTTTTCATGGTGCTTGGCAACTGAGTCGGGCGCCGAACCCGATATTTTTCGGCCGGCATGGCTTTTGCGTTATTCGTGCAACAAATTGCCTGATAAAACAGGCGCTTGCGACCGTTCCGGCAGTGCCGTCTCGTCAACGTTATGCTTGTTTCCAGCTAACTTAAAACGCACGGCGACGGCCGTGAGATTGTCAAAATGTAATTGTGGCGGCGGGTTGTCGACGAAGGTGTCGAACAGATTGGCGATGGCCTCGGCCGCCGTTTTTCCGCCCAGCAGCGCCGGCCATTGCTGGACCCAGTCGATCGGCCGGGCGCAGGCCCAGAAACCGTCGCTGGCGAGCAGGTAGAGCGCGTCCTCGCGCACGGCCAGGGCGCGCCGGTCGCCCATGCCTTGCAGGAAGTACGGCAGATTGGCGTCGCTGAGCGGGTGCAGGGGGCCGGTCAAATATTGCGGGTCGCTGATGGCGTTGCCCAGGATAAAAGCCTGGGAAATTTGCGCCCGGTGTTCGCCGTGCACTTGCTGCCACCACTCTTGCTCGCCCACCATGCCCTGCATGGCGAAGGCGGTGGCCGGCACATGGTCCACCGTCAGCGCTTGCAGCCGCTCGGGCGTGATCTCGTACAGGCGCGTGTCGCCCACGTGGTACAGCAGGGGCGCCAGGCCGGGCCGCAGTTCGAGCAGCGTCAGCATGGTGCCGGGACGGCGTCCGTCGCTGTCGTCGCCCAGCGAGAAATGGGCTTGCAAGCTGTCGTGCAGCGCGTCCATCCGCTCGCTCAACTCTTCCAGCGTCTGGCAAGCGGGCATGGTGAGCAGCCCGGCCGCCGCCGCTTCCGCCGCTTGCCGGCCATGGCCATGGCCGCCCATCCCGTCCAGCACCGCCAGGCGCACATGGCCGGCCGGCCAGCCCGACAACTGGCACACTTCCTCGCGCTGGTCGTACAGGAACAGGCCGCGCCCGTTGCCGTCGATCGCCACAAAATTATCCTGATTTTCCGGCACTTGCACCTTGCTGGCGCTGGCGCGGCTGCGCGCGCTCACGTCCAGGCGCGAACCAAAATCGAGGCTGTTCATCAGAGAAGTCATCGGGCGCTTATGTCGCATGGTCAAGGGCGACAGCTTAGCCGAAAACCGGCGCCAGCATGCTGGATAGTTATGGCTGGGGTGCGGGCTGGGGTGCGGGCCGGGGTGCGGCCGGCCCGGTTCCTGCCCCGCTTGCGGACTGGCGCAGCCATAGACTGCTGGCCCAGCCGAGCCGCGCGCGACCGCCCAGGCCGGCCTCGATTTGCCACCAGTCGCCCTGGCGCTGCCCGGTTGGCGTGACGTCTGCGCCGGCCGGCACCACGCCGATCAGGGGCGCCGCCACGCCGGCCTGCGCGCGCAGGTTGACATCGCGGTGCACCCGGTAGCGCTGGCCGGCTCGCGGCGCGGCGCCGGCGTCGGGCGCAGGCGCGGGTGCGGGCACCGAGTAGGCCGCCGCCGGCGTGTCGGCCGCCACCGCCATCCCGGCCGCCGGCGCGTTCATGGCCGCCAGTAGCAAGCCGCCCGTGCCCCAGGTGCCGCCGGCCAGAATGAGCAAGCCGCGCGCGGTCGGCCGCCGCCACCAGCGGCGCGGCGTCAGGTAAGCGGCCAGGATTAGCGTCAACCCCAGGCCCAGCGCGTAGGCTAGCCCGTGCCGGGTTAGCGCCGAAGTCGCCAAACTGGCCGCCAGCGCGTGCGGCCCGTTCATGGCTCGAAGCGCAGCACATAGTGACCGGCCACCAGATGATGCCCGGCCGGCAGCAGGTAGGGCCGGTCTGCGCCGCACTCGCCGATCTGGGCCACCAGCCGCAGTTGCGGGTCGAGGTGGAACAGGGCCTGGGCTGGCGCCAGCCGGCCGATGCGAAAGCCGGCCTCGGCGCCGCCGGGCGCCGCCTCGAAGCTGAACGCGGCGCGCGACAGGCCGATGCGGTCCGCGCTGGCGCCATCGTCGCCGCCGCCGCGCCGCACGAAACGGGGCGAGTCAAGCACGCGCAGCGCGGCCAGCACCGGGCTGCCGCGCCCGAAGATGAAGCGCGCGCCGGCCGCCACCGGCATGCCGACGGCTTGGGCCAGGCACAGTAGGGCGCAATAGCGTTCCAGCATTTCCGGCGCCGGCGCCAGCAGCCGCATGGCGCGCTGGTCGACCGGAGCGAAGCTGGCCGGCGCGGCCACCGCCTGCCGGCCCGCCGCCGTGCGCACGTATAGTTGATCGGTGGCGTCCACCTCGAAGTGGATCACGCCGTCCGGGCCGGGCGCTAGATTGAGTTCGCGGTCGAACCCGATGTCGAGCGCGTCGGCGCCCGTGTCGCGGTAGCGGCTCAAACGCGGCAAGGCCAGCGCCACCAGGCTCACGCGTTGCTGCGGCACCGGCGCGTAGGTGGCGTCGTTTTCGCCGCCGCGCGCCGGCGCGGGCTGGCGCGCGGGCGTCGGCAAGGCGGTGCGTTCGGCGTCCGCGTCGCCCGCCCGCGCGTCGGGGCGCGGTTGCCACACCGCCGTTTTGGGTGGCGGCGCCTGCACGGCCGCCCTGATGGGCGCGGCGCGTTCGATTTTCAGCAGCAGGCGGGCCGGCCGCTCCGCCGTCGCGCCGCTGTGCGCGTCCCGCACCTTGGCGCTGATGATGTGGTAGCCCAGCCTGGCGTCGAAGCGGCAATCGAAGTCTTGTTTGGGCCGCATTTGCAGCTCGGGCGGCGCCTCGTCGCCGTCGTTGATAAGCAGCGCGGCGCTGTCGGCGCCGAAGGGCCAGGCCGGCACGCCGAAGCCGGCCAGGGCTGCGTCGGCGCCGATCAGGGCCAGGCGTTGATCGGGATAGATCGGGCAAACGCTGTGCCATACCGCGCTGTCGTGCGACACGCTCACCTGGTACAGCACCTTTTCATCCGCCTCGGGCAGATAGACGGCGTGACCGAAGCGCACTTCGATCTGGCCCGGGTCGAGCGCGTCGGTGCCGGTCACGTCGTAGCGCACCTGCTCCTTGCCCAGCAAGTCGCCGAAATCCTTTTGGTGCAGCGCGCTCAGGGTGTGCGCCAGGTCGCGCGCGCGGGCGCCGCGCGTGAGGTGGTAATCGTCGTCCACTTCCTGCTGCGGCAGCATCACTTTGACGTGCGCGAAGCAGCGCGTGGCGGCGCGGCCACGCTGCTCGCGCGGATTGCGTTCGAGCAGGTCGCGCAGCAGCGGCCGGCGCGAAAACAGCGCCAGCCCCGGCGCCTGCCAGATCGCCTCGGCGTTGAACACGTCGGGCAGTTTGCCTAGGACTTCGTGCTGAACATAGATCGGCATCTCACTTCTCCTCGAATGATGGGGCGCTGGCCCCGGCAAACCCTAGCAGGGGGCAGAGGAAAAACAGCAGGTGGCTGCCGCCGGCGGACAAAAAGCTCATGGGCTGGCCCATGATCGGAAAGATGCCCAGATTGGTCCCCCAGGACAGCAGCAGATGCCCGAGCACGAAGGCGGCGCCGCCGCACAGCACGAAGTAGCGGAAGCGGCACAGCCAGGCATGGCGGAAGTCGCGCGCGCGGGCGGCGGCGCCATGCGCGCGCAGGGCGGTGGCCAGCAAGCCCGAGATGAAAGCGGCCTGGCAGGCCCATAGCAGCAAGGCGCCCACCAAACCGTGCCGGTTGATGAAGAAGGCCGGCGCGAAATCGTCTTGCACCGCCGGGATGGCCAGCGCGCCGCCGGCGGCCCGGCCCAGCCGGCCCAGGCCCAGCGTCTGGTCGGCGCCCCACCAGCCGCCGTCGGCGATGGCGCGCGCGCCCAGCAGCCATTGCTGGCCGGTGTGCGGATGGCGGACCGGGTCCAGCCAGACCAGAAAACGGTCGGCGTAAAAGCCGCCGTTCAACGGCCAGCCCGGCGCGTCGCCCGCGCCGCCCGCGTGCAGCCAGGCGATGGCGCCGGCGCCGGCCAGCGCCACGCCGGCCACGCCGGCCGCCAGGGCGCGGTTGCCGATGGCCAGCGCGTAGGCGAAGGCCATCGCCGTGCTCCAGACCAGCAGCAGGATCAGGGGCGAATAGTCGTCGACCTGAACCAACGCCACGCCCAGCAGAGCGAGAAATAACAGCGCCGGCGCGATCAGACGCAGCCAGCGCCGGCCGTGTTGGGCGGGTCCGAGCTGGCGGCAGTCGGCGTGCCACCCTAGGCGCAATGCCAGGCAGTGCGCGCTGAGCACCGTGAGCGCCAGCTTGGCCACTTCCACCGGCTGGAGATCGAACACGCCGGTTTCGTCGCCCCACAGCACCTGCATGGCCAGCGCCGTCAGCGCGACCGCCGCCAGCGCCGCCATGGCCCATTCGATCTCGCGCTGGCGCGGGACGGCCCGCGCGCGGGCGCGCCATGGTTGCCACAAACCGGCCAGGCCGGCGCCGATCGCCAGCAAGGCCGTGCTTTTTTGGTAGTAACGCAGCCAGGATGATTCCATCCCGCCCAGGCCGAGCTCCAGTTGCGCCAGCAGTCCCACCGCCAGCAGCAGGACGGCCGCGGCGGTCGCCAGCGGCAAAGGGTCGGGCCGGGCCGGGCGCGATTCGCGCTTGTGCCTGAAGACGATGGCCGGTCCGGCGGCGGTTCGGCGGGCCGCTTCCGGTGCGCGCGCGTCGCCGCCGGTAAAACGCGCTCCGCCTCCGTTTAGATTGGAGCCGTCGGCGCCATTCCGTTCCGGCGCGGACCCTCTCGGCGCGGCCGGACCGGACGCGGCCCGGCCCGGCGCGGTCCGACCCGGGCCGCTCAACAACATCCAGAGCGCCAGGCAGCCGGCGCCGGCCGACCAGGCGGCTGGCGGCGGGTGGCCCGCCCGTTGCAGGATCAGCGCCGCCACGCCGCAGGCCAGCAGCGCGCCGGCGGCCAGCGTCGCGCCGCCGGTCCCCCAAGCCGCGCCGTGTGGAATGAACGGGCCGGCCGTCATGGCCGCCAACGCCAGTCCCAGACCCAGCCACAGTGCCGGATGCGTGTCCGCCGACCACAGCGCGCGCTGCCGCCATTGCCAGCTCAGTCCCGGCGGCAGACGCAGCTCGGGCGCGGCATACAGGGCGACGCGCCGGCTTGGCGTCAGCACCAAGCGTGCGCCTTCTAGCGCGAGTTGAAAGCGGGTGTGGCCGACCACCATGGCCCGCACCTGTGTCAGCGCTTGTTCCTGACGGCGCAGGTCGAGCGCGACGCCGGCGCGATACAGCAGCAACGCGGCCCGCTCGCCGTCGGGCGCGCCCGCGTTGAGTTGAAACGCGCCGTCGGCGCGGTTCAGCAAGGCGCTGCCCGGGCCGACGCCGGCCACGCCGAGCCGGTTGCCGCAATCGAGGTTGCCGCCCACGGTCAAGGAACGGCGCGCCGTCAGCGGCGCCGGCATGGCGCGGTTCCATCGCGCCGCCGCGCGCGCGGCCAGGGTGGTGTCGGGGCAGGGCGCTTGCGGCTCGCCGTCACGGTAGAGCAGCGCGCCGTCATAGCGCCAATGGTGGCCGGCGCCCGCGAAGTTGATGTCGCCGCCGTCCGCGCGATCGACCGTGAAGCGCGTCGCGCCGACTTGAAATCGCTGGCCGGCTTGCAGCGCCACGCCGCCCATCCGGCGTTCGCCCGCGCCGTCTTGCAGCAGCACCTGTTTGGCCTCGCTCAGATTGCGCAACCACCAACTTCCGTCGGCGTCGCGGCGCACGGCGATGTGGTCGCGGTCCGCTTGTGGCGCGGCCAATTCATGCCGGCCCAGCGTGACGCCGGCGCCCGGCGCCAGCTCGATTGCGATGGCGGCCGGGAACCAGGCCGGCGCCGCCTGCCACAAGCTCCAGGCTTGCAACATGCACAGTAGCGCCAGCGCCACCGCCGTGCAGTCGAACAGCGCGCCACGCAAACGCGCGTCGTTCAAGACGCCATGCCACAGGCGAGCGCCGATGGATGCCGACCGGCGGCCGCTCGGGACGGCGCGCCCGGCGCGTTGGCCTAGCATCGCGCCATCCCCGCCAGCAGCGGCCAGCCGTTGTGGGCGGCGGGACGCGCAAGGCTGTGCGGCACGGCCATCCCCGGCACGCAAGCCGGCGCGCCGTGGCGGTCGTCGATGGCCGCCAGCATGCGGCTGATATGCACCGCGTGGCCGGGCCGGCCGGCCGGCGCGGGCGCGAGCAGGGCGCGCAGCAGATCGCGCGCCGCGTTGGCGCGCCGTTCGCGCTCTTCATCGCTCGTGGGCGGCGCGCAGCCGTCGCGTACGCATCGAACGAAGCGTGCCTCTTCCTCTTGATCCAGGGTCGGCGGCGCCGTCCCGCCATGCCGCCGCAGCAGCGCTTGCGCCGCTTCGGGCGCGCCGTGCTGCCGATACGCGTGGCCGCAGGCGCTGCAAAAACGCAGCGGCCGCCCGCACACCAGGAAGTAAAACAGCGCGCCCAGCGCGAAATAATCGCTGCGTGCGTCGCTCGCGTAACCGCCCTGCGGCAGCGGGAAGAACTGCTCCGGCGCCTGCCAGTTGGCGCTGCCGGCGTAGCCATGCGCGGCCCGGTCGGTCAGGGGCCGGCTGGTGCCGAAGTCGGCCAGCTTGACGCTATTCAGGTGGGGGTCGAGCAGGATGTTGGCCGGCTTGAGGTCGAGGTGGCGCCAGCCGTACTGGTGCACCTTGGCCAGCGCCTGGTTCAATTGCCCGATCCAGTCCAGCACCCGCGTCAGGGGCGGGGTCGCGCCGCGCGCCTGGAGCGTCGCCATGTGGCGGCCCAGGTCGCGCTCCAGCAGTTCCAGCGCCAGCACCGGCAAGCCCTGGTGCGTGCCGCTGTCGAGCAGGCGCACGATGTGGCGCTCGTCCCACGCCTCCAGCGAGCGCAGGAAGGCGATCTCGTTGCCGGCGGCGTCGATCCAGTGGGCGCGCTGGGATGGCGCCGCTTGCGCCATCTGGTCCGCATTGACCAGCTTGAGGGCCACGTCGCGCGTGGCGCGCGGGCCGCCGGCGCGCCAGATCACGCCGTAGGAGGAACTGGCGAGGCACTCGCGCAGGCGGTACTGGCCCAATTCCAGTGTGACGACGTCGCCCGCTGCGAGCATGATGCCTCCATGGTGGATCGGCGGCGGTCGCCGTCACGGGAGGCTAGCGGGGGGCGCGGCAAAACGCGGCGCCGATATGCGCAAGGCCCGGCACAGTTGCCTGTGTCGGGCCTTGAAGCGCTACATGCGATGCGGCGCGATGCGATTAACGGTAGCCGTGGCCGTGGTGATAGCCGTGGTCGTAATATCCGCGGTGATCATAATAATAGTCGTGCCGGTAGTCTTCGCGATAGTAGGGCCGGGCCGGTTCCACATACACCACTTGCGGCGGCGCGTAGTAGCGTGGCGGCGGCGCGTAGTACACTGGTGCCGGTTCGTAGTACACGGGCGCCGGGCGCTCGTAGACGCGGGTTTCGACGTAGCCGCGGTTGTACGAGCGGTCGTTGGTGCTCAGGCTGTTGCCGATCACGGCGCCGACCACGCCACCCACGATGGCGCCGTCGCGGCCGCCGCTGTGATGCCCGATGGCCGCGCCAACCACGGCGCCGGCAGCGGTATTGAAATCACGGTCGCCGGCCATGGC
>JAYVUV010000015.1:0-5258 GCA_043787615.1 Janthinobacterium sp.
GATAATCTTACGCACCAGCGAATAGCCATTCGAATGCGCGCCCGACGACGCCAATCCCAGCACCACATCGCCCGGCGCGATCTTGCTGCCGTCGATAATATTAGCCTTCTCCACCGCCCCGACCGCGAACCCCGCCAGGTCGTACTCCCCGGCCGGATACATGCTCGGCATTTCCGCCGTCTCGCCGCCGATCAGCGCGCAGCCAGCCAGCTCGCAGCCCTTGGCCACGCCCTTGATCACGTCGGTCGCGGTCGGCACGTCCAGCTTGCCGCAGGCGAAATAGTCGAGGAAAAACAGCGGCTCGGCGCCCTGCACCAGGATGTCGTTCACGCTCATGGCCACCAGGTCGATGCCGACCGTGTCATGCCGGTTCAGCTCGAACGCCAGCTTGAGCTTGGTGCCCACGCCGTCGGTGCCCGACACCAGCACCGGCTCCTTGTATTTCTTGCTGATCTCGAACAGCGCGCCGAAGCCGCCGATGCCGCCCATCACGCCTTCGCGCATGGTGCGCTTGGCGAAGGGCTTGATCGCTTCGACTAAAGCGTCGCCCGCGTCGATATCGACGCCGGCGTCTCGGTAGGACAGGGAAACATTCGTTGTTTGGGTCATGGTGTGTGGCAGCGGAGGCGGTAAAATAGAGGGCGGAGACCAAATCTGCACGCGCGCGTGTAAACTCGGCCAAGTCCGCTATTTTATCAAAATGCCCCGTCCACCTGCCTTTTTAACGCATATAAAAATAAATTCATGCCCTTTCCCTTCACGCTAGAACAAAAACAAACGGCATTTTGGGTGGCGGTGTGGCTGGCATTCCTGTTCCTCCTGATCACGCTCGGCCCCGTGCTGACGCCCTTCATCGCCGCCGCCATCCTGGCTTACGCGCTCAATCCCGGGGTCGAACGGCTCAACCGCCTGCGCCTCGGCCGCTTCGGCGTGCCGCGCGCGCTGGCCGTGGTGATCGTGGTGCTGTGGTTTTTCATGGCCATCCTGGCCCTGGTGCTGATCGTGGTGCCGGTGCTACAAACCGAAATCCCCCTGCTCAAGGCTCAGATTCCCCAATTCCTCAGCAAGGCCAACGACTTCCTCGGCCCCAAGCTGCGCGACATGGGCATCAAGGTAAAGCTCGACAGCAGCGGCTTGCGCGGCATCCTGAGCCAGCAAATGGCCACCAGCGGCGATGAAATCTGGGCCGCCGTGCTGGCCTCGGCCAAGGTCGGCGGCACCGCCGTGCTGGGCTGGCTGGCCACTTTGACCCTGATTCCGGTGGTGCTGTTCTACCTGTTGCTCGACTGGCACCCCATGCTGCTGCGCATCGCCGGCGCCGTGCCGCGCCGCTACGTCGGCCGCACGGTCGCCATGGCCAGCGAGGTCGACACCCTGCTGGCCCAGTATCTGCGCGGCCAGTTGCTGGTGATGCTGGTGCTGGCGGCCTACTACTCGCTGGCGCTGATGGTGGCCGGCTTCGACGTCGCCGTCCCGGTCGGCATCCTGACCGGGCTGCTGGTGTTCATCCCCTACCTCGGATTCGGACTGGGCTTGATCCTGGCCCTGATCGCCGCCGTGCTGCAATTTACCGACTTGAGCGGCGTGGTCGCGGTGGCCGTCATCTACGGCATCGGCCAGACGCTGGAGGGCTTCGTGCTCACGCCGCGCCTGGTGGGCGAGCGCATCGGCCTCAATCCCTTGGCCGTGATTTTCGCCCTACTCGCCTTCGGCCAGTTGTTCGGCTTCGTCGGCGTGCTGCTGGCGCTGCCGGCGTCGGCCATCCTGATGGTCGCCTTTCGCCATCTGCGGCGCCACTACCTGCTCAGCACCTTCTATAATGCTTGAAGCGATGCACACTATGAGAACAGGGCGTACGGCATGAAGCAGCTGGTGCTCGATTTGGGCGCGGAACAGGCGCACAGCCTCGATACTTTCGAGGTGGGACAGAACGCCGAGGTGGCGCAGCTGATGCAGCACTTCGCCACGCGCAGCGCGCGCGAGCACTTCGCCTACCTGTGGGGCGAGAGCGCGGCCGGCAAAACCCATCTGCTCAAGGCCCTGGCCAGCACCGAGCGCGCGCGCTATATCTCGCCGTTTTCGATCGAGTCCGAATTCGTCTACTCGCCCGAGGTCGACCTGTACCTGCTCGACGATTGCGAAAAGCTCTCGCCGCTGGCCCAGATCGACGCCTTCGCCCTGTTCAATGAAATCCGCGCCAACGACGCCTTCATGGTCTGTAGCGGCGCGGTGCCACCGGCCGTGCTGCCGGTGCGCGAAGACCTGCGCACGCGCATGGGCTGGGGCTTGATCTACCAAATCCACGGCTTGACCGACGACGAAAAGATCGCCGCCCTGACCCAGGCGGCCACCACCCGCGGCTTGACGCTGTCGCCCGGCGTGTTACCCTACCTGCTGTCCCATTTTCGGCGCGACATGCGTTCGCTGTCGACCATGCTGGACTCTCTCGATCAATACTCCCTCGAAACTCAACGCCCGATCACCTTGCCGCTGCTGCGCGAGTTGATCCAGGCCGAAGCGAAAGAATGATGAATCTGGCCCTGTTCGACCTAGACCACACCCTGCTGCCGATCGATTCCGATTATGAATGGGGCCAGTTCCTGGTCCGCACCGGCGCGGTCGACGCGGCCGCCTTCGGCCGCCGCAACGACGCCTTTTTCGCCCAATACCAGGCCGGCACGCTGGATCCGGTCGCGTATCTCGAATTCGCGCTCGGCACCCTGGCCGCCTTCCCGCGCGCGCGGCTGGACCACATGCACGCAAAATTCATGGCCGAGGTGATCGCGCCGGCCATCCGCCCGCAAGCGCGCGCGCTGCTCCAGCGCCACCTGGACGCCGGCGACCTGGTCGCCATCGTCACCGCCACCAACCATTTCGTGACGGCGCCGATCGCCGCCGCGCTGGGGGTGGAGCATTTGATCGCCGCGATGCCGCAGCTCGACGCCGAGGGCAATATCACCGGCAAACTGCTGGGCAGCCCGACCCAGGGCCACGGCAAAGTGGTGCACACCAAGGCGTGGCTGGAAAAACTGGGCCATACCCTGGACGGCTTCGAGTACAGCTATTTTTACAGCGATTCGCACAACGACATTCCGCTGCTCTCCGTCGTGACCCACCCGGTCGCGACCAATCCCAACGCCGCTCTGAGTATCCACGCATCCAAGCATGGCTGGCCATCACTTCACTTATTCAATGATTAAAAAATTCTTCCGCAAGATCCTCGGCGTCAAAAGCCCCCCGGTGCGCGACACAACCATACCCGAAGTGCTCGGGCCGCAGGAGCATGGGATCGACCCCAAACTGGTCACCTCCAACGCGATCCGCGTCACCAGCAGCCTGCAGGAAGCCGGCTTCGAAGCCTTCGTGGTGGGCGGCGCCGTGCGCGACCTGCTGCTGGGGATCAAGCCGAAGGACTTCGACGTGGCCACCAACGCCACCCCGGAACAGGTCAAGCGCCTGTTCCGGCGCGCCTTCATCATCGGCAAGCGCTTCCAGATCGTGCACGTGATGTTCGGTCAGGATCTGCTGGAGGTGACCACCTTCCGCGGCGCCGGCTCGGACTCCTCGCCCAAGGATGAACATGGCCGGGTCCTGCGCGACAACACCTTCGGCCTCCAGCACGAAGACGCCCTGCGACGCGACTTCACCATCAACGCCATGTATTACAACCCGGCCACGCAGCAGGTGCTGGACTACCACGGCGGCATCGCCGACATCCGCGCCAGGACGCTGCGCATCATCGGCCAGCCCGAGGCGCGCTTCCGCGAAGACCCGGTGCGCATGCTGCGCGTGGTGCGCTTCGCCGCCAAGCTCAGTTTCACCATCGAGCCGGGCACCGCCGCGCCGATCGCCGTCATGGCGCCCTTGATCAACAACGTGCCGGCCGCACGCGTGTTCGATGAGATGCTCAAGCTGCTCATGAGCGGCCACGCCCTGGCCTGCCTCCAGCAGCTGCGCAAGGAAGGCTTGCATCACGGCCTGCTGCCGCTGCTCGACGTGGTGCTGGAACAGCCGCTCGGCATCAAGTTCGTCACCCTGGCGCTGGACGCCACCGACGCCCGCATCCGCGACGGCAAAACCGTCTCGCCCGGCTTCCTGTTCGCCTCCCTGCTGTGGCACCAGGTGCTGGAAAAATGGACCGCCTACCGCGCCGCCGGCGAATTCCCGATCCCGGCACTGCATCTGGCGGCCGACGACGTGCTCGACTCGCAAACCGAAAAACTGGCGCTGCAACGCAAGATCGGCTCCGACATGCGCGACATCTGGTCGATGCAGCCGCGCTTCGAGCGCCGCGTCGGCAAGGCGCCGCACAAGCTGCTCGAACATGTGCGCTTCCGCGCCGGCTACGACTTCCTGCTGCTGCGCTGCGCCTCGGGCGAGATCGAAACCGAGATCGGCGAATGGTGGACCGCCTTCTACGAGGGCGACGAGGAAACCCGCGAAGAACTGCTGGTCAGCGCCAGCGCGGCGCCGGCGGGCGGCCAAAAGAAAAAGCGCCCGCCACGGCGCGGTCCGCGCGCCAAGCCCGGCACCGACACGGGCGGCGGCGGCGCCAGCGTGGAGTAAGCGGGCGTGAGCGGCAGCGAAGCGGCGACGGTCGTCGCCTACATCGGCATCGGCGCCAACCTGGGCGACGCGCGCGCCAACGTGGCCGATGCCATCGCCCACCTGCGCCGCCTGCCGGACGGCGCGCTGACGGCGGTGTCGAGTTTGTACTTGAGCGCCCCCATCGATTCCAGCGGCGACGACTACATCAACGCCGTGGCCCGCGTCGAGACGCGCTTGCCGGCGCAGGCATTGCTGCAAGCGCTACTGGCGATCGAGCTGGCGCACGGCCGCGAGCGGCCCTACCGCAACGCGCCGCGCACGCTCGATCTGGACCTGCTTTTATATGGCGACGAGCGGATCGCCAGCCCGACCCTGCACGTGCCGCACCCGCGCATGAGCGAACGCGCCTTCGTCCTGCTGCCGCTGCTGGAATTGGCGCCGCGGATCGTCATCCCCGGCCTCGGCCCGGCCGAGCGCCATCTGGCGGCGGTGGCGGGCCAGGGCATCACCAGAATCGACTCATAAAAATGCAGCTTCCCGTCATTGTCCAGACCGTCGGCTTGCTGACGCTGTCGAACGTCTTCATGACCATCGCCTGGTACGGCCACCTGAAAAGCCTGTCCAACAAGGCTTGGTGGATCGCCGCCCTGATCAGCTGGAGCATCGCCCTGTTCGAATTCCTGCTGCAGTTGCCGGCCAACCGCATCGGC
>JAYVUV010000016.1:0-21403 GCA_043787615.1 Janthinobacterium sp.
AGCATGTCGATATCGTGGGCGCGCATGTCGCGCATCACTTGTAGGATCTCCTCGTCGGTCTCGCCCAGGCCGACCATGATGCCAGACTTGGTTTTGACGTGCGGGTAAAGCGCCTTGAAGTCGCGCAGCAGGTCGAGCGAATGCTGGTAGTCCGAGCCGGGGCGCGCCTCTTTGTACAGGCGCGGCACGGTTTCCAGATTGTGGTTCATCACGTCCGGCAAGCCGTCCTTGAAGATGGCCAGCGCCTTGGCCAGGCGGCCGCGGAAGTCCGGCACCAGCACCTCGATGCTGGTGTTGGGCGACAGGGCGCGGGTCTGGACGATGCAATCGACGAAGTGGGCCGCGCCGCCGTCGCGCAGATCGTCGCGGTCGACCGAGGTGATGACCACGTAATTGAGGCGCAGCGCGGCGATGGTTTTCGACAGGTTGGCCGGCTCGCTGGCGTCGAGCGGGTCCGGGCGGCCGTGGCCGACGTCGCAGAACGGGCAGCGCCGGGTGCACTTGTCGCCCATGATCATGAAGGTGGCGGTGCCCTTGCCGAAGCATTCGCCGATGTTCGGGCAGCTCGCCTCCTCGCACACGGTGACCAGCTTGTTCTCGCGCAGGATGTCCTTGATCTCGTAGAAGCGGGTCGAGGCCGACGCCGCCTTCACGCGTATCCAGTCCGGCTTTTTCAAGCGCTCGACCTGTTCGATCGGGACGATCTTGATCGGGATGCGGGCGGTCTTGCTGGCGCCTTTTTGCTTCTCGCTGGGATTGTAGGCGGGGGCGATGCTGGAGGTGGTCTCAGAAGTCATTTGGCTGCAGGCCCAGGCGGGCGTAGTTTACGTTGTTCGGTTCTTGTCGGGTCTTCATGCGGCCGCCGCGCCGCCGTCCACGCCCAGCTGCACGGTCAATTCCCGCGCCAGCGCGCGCCGCACCTCGGCCAGCGGCACTTCCACCCCCATGCCGCGCATGTCGACCGTTTCCAGGCCGGCGTAGCCGCACGGGTTAATCCACGAGAACGGCGCCAGGTCCATCGCCACATTAAGCGACACGCCATGGTAGGTGCAGCCGTTGCCGCGCACTTTCAAGCCGAGCGCGGCGATTTTGGCGCCCCGCTTCGGGCCGTCGGCGATGTAGATGCCGGGCGCGCCATCGATACGCTCGCCAGCCAGATTATACGCCGCCAGCACATTGATGATCGCCTGCTCGATTTTCGTCACGAATTGGCGCGCGTAGAGCTTGCCGCCCGGCTTGTTGCGGCGCAGGTCCATCAGCAGGTAGATCACCACCTGGCCGGGGCCGTGGT
The DNA here is from genome assembly GCA_043787615.1 of Janthinobacterium sp. Classification (GTDB taxonomy): domain Bacteria; phylum Pseudomonadota; class Gammaproteobacteria; order Burkholderiales; family Burkholderiaceae_D; genus Janthinobacterium. Next base: position 1,292 of record JAYVUV010000016.1, read on the forward strand.
AAGTCACCTCGCCGCCCCGGTCGGTCTGGATCACGGGGATGGCGCGCGCCGCGCCAGCGCCGCCGTCCAGCAGGTGGGCGCGGTCGGCGCCAAGGCCCAGGGTGAACACGGGCGCGTGCTCGACGATCCATAACTGGTCGGGCGTGTCGGCGCCGCGCGCGTCGGTGAAGGCGCGCATGGCCTCGAAAGTGGCCGCGTAATCGGCCCGGCCAAGGTCGCGGATCAGCGCCGCAACGGCAAAGTGGGTGGACATGACGATGCTGGGGCGCGCTAGATGACCATCTTCACCATCGGATGCGAGGACAGCGCGGTGTACAAGGCATCGAGCTGCTCGCGGCTGACGGCGCGCACGGTCACGGTCAAGCCGGTGTAATTGCCCTTGCCGGAGGGCCGCGCTTCCAGTTTGCCGACGTGGAAAGTGGGATCGAAGCCCAGCACCACTTCCGTGATGGTGGGCGCGAAGTCGATGTGGGTCGGTCCCATCACCTTGATCGGGAAGTCGCTCGGGTATTCGATCAGGGATTCGCTGTGGGGAATCGCTTCCATAGGGGTTCCAGTCTAGGGCAAATGGGTCGGGCCGCGCCCGGGGACGCGGCGCGCTAGCCGCCATTGTAACGTAGCCGAAATCGGCGCCACGCCGATGCGTCCAGCGCATGTCCCTTATCTGGTGCCGGCCCGAACCAATACAAGGACGAGGTGACCGCCGGCTCGGGCGGCCTTGCGGCCTTAACGCGTCATCTCGCGCCGGCCGTCCGGTCCGCCCTTGCGTGGCTCGCCGCGTTCGCGGCCGGCGTCGTTACGCTCCGGACGCTGGCCCTGGTCCGCCTCCCCCGCGCGCTGGGACGCGGTCTCCGGCACCGCTTGATGCGCGGGAGGCACCGCGTGCTGTGGCGCGGGCTGCGGCGGCGGCGCTTGATGCGCGGGAGGCGCCGCGTGTTGGGGTGCGGGCTGCGGCGGCGGTGCTTGATGCGCGGGAGGCGCCGGGTGCTGGGGCGCGGGCTGCGGCGGCGGCGCTTGATGCACGGGAGGCGCCGCGTGCTGGGGCGCGGGCTGCTGCTGCTGCTGCGGAGGAGGCGGCGGCGGCGGGGCCGGCATATTCGCTGGCGTCTGCGGCGCATGCTGAACGGGCGAGGCGTGGTTGCCGCCGTCGGTATTCAAGCGCATGCGCGCGCGGTCCGGCACGTCGTTCGGCCGGGGATGTGGCGGCGGGCCGCCCTCCGGCGCGCTATTGACGGGCGGGCGCTGCGGCGCATGGTCGCCCCACACCGTGCGTCCGCTCGATCCGGGCGCGCCCAGCACGACCGTGGCCGGCGCGGCCGAAGTGGAAGGCGCGGAGGGCGCGGGAGGCGCCGGCGGCGTCGCGGGCGGGCGCGGCGCGGGCGCCACGTCCGCCCGAACCGGCTGCCCGAAAACGGGCGGCGCGGTCGAAACGGAGGCACCGCCGCGCGGGCCGCTGTCGGCATGCTGGCCGCGCACGTCGTCGCGTTGCCGCCAGCGGCCCGCGTTCGCGTCCTGGCCGCCCGCTTCGGTGCCACGGCGCGTCGGCCCGAACGGGGGCGCACCGGCCGGCGGCAAATTATGGATTTCGCTCACGCCCATGATGGCGCGCGGCGCCGCGAACACGGCCACCGTGCGGCCCGAGCCGAATTGATCGTGCGGCACCAGGGTCAAGCCGTCCGGCCGGCCGTCCTCGCGTTCGGGACGGCGCGGACGGCCGGGGCGCTCGCCCCAGCGGCCGTCGTGGTCGGCGTTCAGGCGCCGCTGGTATTCGGGCGAGACGCGGTAGCCGGGCACGTAGCGCGCGCGCGGCGGCAGCGGATACCAGCCCACCGCCGGCGCCGCGCCGCGGTCGGCGAAGCGGGCTTGCCACTGGCCGCCGCCGACCCAGCCCACCAGGGCAGGCGCCCAGGCCTGGCGCGTGCGAACCACGCCGGGCGACCAGCTCCAGCGCTGGCCCAGCAGCACCCAGCGGCCGTAATGGGATGGCGCGTAACCCCAGGGCGCGTTGTCGACCCAGGTCCAGCCCCATGGTTCGACCCAGGTCCAGCGGCCGTCGCTGTAGGGCGCCCAGCCGCTCGGCAGCGCGCGCGGTTGCCACACCGGCCCGTAGTCGCCATCCTCGCTCCAACTGCCGTAGCGGTCCAGTTCCTCGTAGCCGGTGGTGTCGGCGCTCAGGTAGCGCAGCGCCGGCGCGGCCGCGTTTTGCGGGGCCGGCCAATTGTCGAAGGCGTCGCGCGCCAGCTGGCCGGTGCGCACGCCGGCGTCGCCGATGTCGGCCCGGTTGCCCGCCTCCACCGTCAGGCTGGCGCCGCCGCCGTCCACCTGGGCCACGCCGGCCAGCACGCCAACCACGGTCAGGCCGGGCGCGCGCTCGGTGTCGACCCGCAACTGGCCCGGCTGGCGCAAGGTCGCGCGCGCCCGCGTGGTGCTCAATTCGAAGCCGGCCAGGGTGTCGGCGCCGATGCGCGCGGCGACCGTGCCGTAGTTGAGGAAAAGATGCAGTTGGTTGTCGTCCAGGTCCACCACCTCCAGCTCGGAATCGCCATCGAGCCGGATCGCGCTGGCGCCGATCCGGATTTCGGCGCTGGCGCCGGGCGCGGTGACGATGCGGTTGGCGCCCGTCACGGGCCAGTTCAAGAGGGCGGGATTGGCTTGCGGGTCGGCGCCGGCGTACAGCGTGACCTGGCCTTCGGTGGCGGCCACGCGGCCGACCCGGGACGGTGGATCGGCGCGGGCGGCGCCGGCCAGCGCGCTCAAGGCGAACAGGGCGACAATCTGAAGCGAGGCGAGACGCATGATCGCGCTCCTTTGTGGATATCTAGCGATTACACCCCACACGTGGGCGCGCTTCAACCGCACTTACAAATGTTTTCACTTTATACATGCGGCCCGCCTTGGCTTAGAACAGGTGCGAGAGATTGATCGACAGATTCGACACGCTGGCGTCCTGGGCCGCGCCGGCGTCCTTCGGCGTGAATTTTTCCGAGGTCAGGCGCAGATTGCCCCACCAGCGCGGCGCCAGTTCGTAACCGATTTCAAACGCCTTGCCGGTGGCGTTGTCGAACTTGATGCTGTGCTCCTGGCCGTCGACCGTGGCCTTGACCGTGGGCGAGAGCACATAACTGAGGCCGACGCCGAAGCGCAGTTTTTCCATGCCGGTGTAGTACAGCATGGCTTCGAGCGGCACGCGGGTGAATTTGGCGTGGCCGTTGGCGCCGGCCCGGCTGTCGACGTGGTAGTTGACCAAACCGGAGATCGCCAGCGGATAATTCGGCGCCTGCCACAGCGCGCCGAGCCCGGCTTCGAAGCGGCCGCCGCCATGGATGTACAACGGGTCGCCGTCGCGCGAGCGGGCCACTTGCCAATCGTCGCCGCCGTAGCTGACGCCGCCGGTGGCGACCAGGGACAAGGGATCGGCGGCCTGGACCGCCGTCGCCGTCAAGACACTACCGGCCAACGCCAGGGCGACACGTAAAAACAAGGTAGTCATACTTCTCCATTCATAAAAATCGGGAACGTCGGCTCAGGCTTGCGCGCCGCGCTTGACGAAAAACAGGGCCGTGCCCACGCCCACCAGCAAGCCGCCGAACACGCGGTTTTGTTTTTTGATGGCGCGCGGATCGCGGAAAAAACGCTGCATCGAGGCCGCCAGCAAGGCGTAGCTGTGCATCACGGCCAAGTCGATGGTGCACATGGTCAGGGCCAGGATCAGCAATTGCGGCAACAGCGGCGCGGCGCTGGTGATAAATTGGGGCAACACGGCCACCATGAAGATGATGCCCTTCGGATTGGTGGCGTTGGTCAGGAAACCGGTCAGCAGGCGCTTGCCGAAGGAGGGCGCCGACGCGGGCGCGGCCGCGACGGCGGCGGTGTCGGCTTGCCCGACCTTGGCGCGCCACTGGCTCACGCCCAGATAAATCAGGTACAGCGCGCCCACCGTCTTGACCACATTGAAGGCCACTTCGGAGGCCAGCAGTAGCGAGCCGACCCCGGCCCCGGCGATGAACAAGATCAGCAGCAAGCCGGCCTGCAAGCCGAGGATGGTGGCGCTGGTCTTTTTCAGGCCGTAAGACAAGCCGTGCGACATCGACAAGACGGCGCCCGAGCCGGGCGAAACCGCGATGATGCTGGCGGCGATGACAAACGTGATCCAGGTGGTGAAGTGCATGCGGATATCCAGGTTGACGAGACGAGCGAAGATTTTACACGCAGAAACAACGACGCGCCGCTTACCCTCCCGCGCCGACTGAGGTAAGATCGGCGTCGTGTTTCCAACTAAGCAATTTACAGATGAAAAAATCATGGCAAGCGCCGCCCGTCCGATCCCGCCTCCGTCCGTGGGAGGGTCGCTGATGGCCGCCGGCAGCCTGTTGGCGCTGCTCGACGACATCGCCTCCATCCTCGACGATGTGGCCTTGATGAGCAAGGTGGCGGCCAAGAAGACGGCCGGGGTGCTGGGCGACGATCTGGCCTTGAACGCCCAGCAAGTGTCCGGCGTGCGCGCCGAGCGCGAATTGCCGGTGGTGTGGGCGGTCGCGCTGGGCTCGTTCAAGAACAAGGCCATCCTGGTGCCGGCCGCGCTGGCCATCAGCGCCTTCGCGCCCTGGGGCATCACGCCGCTGCTGATGGCGGGCGGCGCCTATCTGTGCTTCGAGGGCTTTGAAAAGATCGCCCACCCGCTGCTCCATCCCAAGCCGGAACAGGAGGGTGCGCGCGCCGGGTCGAGCCTAGCCTTGGCCGACCCGTCGGCCGATCTGGCGGCGCTGGAAAAAGACAAGATCAAGGGCGCCGTCCGCACCGACTTCATCCTGTCGGCCGAGATCATCGTGATCGCGCTCGGCACCGTGGCCGGCGCTCCTTTCTTGCAGCAGGTGACGGTGGTGAGCGCGATCGCGGTGGTGATGACGGTCGGGGTGTATGGCTTGGTGGCCGGTATCGTCAAGCTCGACGACGCCGGCCTGTACCTGAGCCGCCGGGTCGGCGACAGCGTGGCGCGCAATCTGACGCGCGCCTTCGGCCAATTGCTGCTGGCGGCCGCGCCCAAGCTGATGAAGCTGCTATCGGTGGTCGGCACGGCCGCCATGTTCATGGTCGGCGGCGGCATTCTGGCGCACGGCTTGCCGATGCTGGCCGCGCCGATCGAGGCCGCCGCCCACGCGGCGCGCGGCGTGCCCGGGATCGGCGCGCTGCTGGCCGGGGTCACGCCCGGCGTGCTCGACGCGCTGGTCGGCGTGGCGGCCGGCGCCCTGACGCTGGCGGCGGTCGCGCTGGGCGGGGCGCTGTGGCGCCGGCTCAAGCCGGCTTGACGCGGCACCCCCCTTCTGTTCTGATGGAGCGCGCGGGGTCGCCCCGCGATGCCGGCACATACAAAAATAACGCGCGCGCATGCGTGCAACCACCCCGACCGTCCCTGGAGAAATGATGGCACAACAAAATTACCAACGTCCCACCGCCGCCTTCGTCGGCGCGTCCTGGGCCGCGCTGCTGATCGGCGCCTGCACCTATATGGCCGGCCTGTGGAACGCCACCATGGCGCTTAATGAAAAAGGCTATTACTTCACCATCTTGCTGTACGGCTTGTTCGCCGCCGTGTCGCTGCAAAAATCGGTGCGCGACCGGATGGAAGGCATCGCGGTGACCGCCATCTATTTCGCCCTGTGCTGGGTCTCGGTGCTGATGTCGATCGTGCTGCTGGGGGTGGGGTTGTGGAACGCCAGCCTGGCCTTGAGCGAAAAAGGCTTCTTCATCATGTCGTTCGTGCTCAGCCTGTTCGCCGCCGTGGCGGTGCAAAAGAATGTGCGCGACATCGCCCTGACCACCGGCGGCGACAAGTTCGACCAGTCGGCCGGCCCGAACTGAGGCCGCCGGGCCGCGCCCGGTCGGCATAAAACGCGGAACCAAAATCCGGCCCGATACGTCGAACCGATGTGGGCGGGTCGTCTCGACCCCGCCTCTTCGAGCGGAGGCGCCATGAGCGATCTTCACAAGCGTTTGCACATGGCGCTGGACGCGGCGGGCATGGCGATCTGGGATTCCAAGGTGGTGGACGGCAAAATCGTCGACGGCGTGGTGGACTGGTCGGCCCGGGGCGCGGCCTTGATCGGGCTCAAGCCGCGCCGGCTGCAACAGCCATTCCGCGAATTTCTCGAATTCATGCACCCGGACGACCGCGAGGCCACCGTCGCCCTCATGCAGGAAGGGGTGGACCGCTGCGGCCACTACGAGATCGAATACCGTGTGCTGTGGCCGGACGGCAGCCTGCGCTGGCTGGCCGCCAAAGCCCGCGTCACCACCGACGCCGCCGGCCGCGCCGAACGCACCCTGGGCATCGTGTGGGACATCACCGAGCGCAAACTCAACGAGATCGTGGTGGCCGAGCGCAAGGAATTGGCGGAAGTGACGCTCAACTCGATCGGCGACGGCGTCATCACCACCGACGCCCTCGGCCGCACCCAGTACCTGAACCGGGTCGCCGAGCAGTTGACCGGCTGGAGCGGCAAGCTGGCGCGCGGGATCGACATCCGCAGCACCTTCCGCCTGGTCGACGAAAAAAGCGGCGAGCCGATCGAGCACGCCGCCACCAAGTGTTTGCAACTGCGCCAGGCGATCAACATGTCCGGGCACGCTCAGCTGGTCACGCGCGAGGGACGCCGGCTGGCGGTGGAGGATTCGGCGGCGCCAATCTGGTCGCGCGACGGCGCCATCCTGGGCGCGGTGTTGGTGTTTCGCGACGTCAGCCACGAGCGCAAGTTGGTCCAGCAATTATCCTGGCAAGCCACCCACGACACCTTGACCGGCTTGATCAACCGGCGCGAGTTCGAGGACCAGATCGGCGCCGCCCTGCACACGGCCAAACACGAGGGCCATGTGCACGCCTTGCTGTACCTGGACCTGGACCAGTTCAAAATCATCAACGACACCTGCGGCCACAGCGCCGGCGACGTGCTGTTGCAATTGCTGTCGAAAATGCTGCAAACCCAGATGCGCGACAGCGACATCCTGGCCCGCCTGGGCGGCGACGAGCTGGGCGTGCTGCTGCCGCACTGCCCGCCCGACCAGGCCCGCCTGATCGCCGACCAGATCCGCCAAGCCGTCAAGGATTTCCGCTTCGTGTGGGATTCCCGCGCCTTCGAGCTGGGGGTGAGCATCGGCTTAGTCGAGATCAACGAGGACAGCAAGTCGATGACGGAATTGCTGATCGCGGCCGACCAGGCGTGCTACCTGGCCAAAGAGCAGGGCCGCAACCGGGTCCACGTGTACCAGGAATCGGATGTGATGCTGGCCCAGCGCCACGGTGAAATGATGTGGGTGTCGCGTTTGAACGAAGCCTTCGAGCGCCAGTATTTCCGGCTGTACGCGATGCCCATCGTGCCGCTGGGCCGCGGCACGGAGAAGCACGACGAGGTGTTGATCCGCATCCGCAACGGCAAGGGCGACCTGATTTTGCCGGGCGCCTTCATTCCGGCCGCCGAGCGCTACGACATGATGCTGTCGATCGACCGCTGGGTGATCGGCGCCGTATGCCGCCACATCGCCAGCGTGCGCGCCAGCCTGGCGCCGCTGCACGCCTATGACGCCGCGCATCGGCGCGCGCCGGCCCAGTACGCGATCAATCTGTCGGGCATGTCGCTGGCCGATCCCGGCTTGCACAATTACATCACCCAGACCTTCATCGAGCACGCCATCGCGCCCGAACAGATTTGCTTTGAAATCACCGAGACGGTGGTGATCGCCAACCTGCCCCAGGCCCAGGTGTTCATGGCGCGTCTGAAGGCGCTCGGTTGCCGCTTTTCGCTGGACGACTTCGGCAGCGGCGTGTCGTCCTTCGGCTATCTGAAAGCCTTGCCGGTCGATTACCTGAAAATCGACGGCATCTTCGTGCGCGACATCGCCAGCAACGCCATCAACCGCGCCATGGTCAAGGCCATCAACGAGGTCGGCCATGTGATGGGCATCCAAACCGTGGCCGAATATGTGGAAAACGAGGACGCCCTGGCGGTGGTGCGCGAGCTCGGCATCGACTACGCCCAGGGCTACGCGGTGGGAAGCTTGCGGCCGCTGTCGGCCGGCCAGGATTGAGGCGCGGCGTCGTCGGGCCGGGGCCGACACCGGCGCGCGGCGAACGGGTCCGCGTCGCGCGCCGTTTGCCAAACCCGGCGATTACCGCTAGGCTGACGCCATCTCCGCAACGATCGCAGCGACCATGGCCGACACCCCCGCACCCGAGCAGGCGCAACCTCCCACGCTGGACCAGCACATGTGCTTCCGGCTGTACTCGACCTCGCTCAAAATGACCCAGCTCTACAAGCCGCTGCTGACCGCCTACAAGCTCACCTATCCGCAATATCTGGTCATGGTGGTGCTGTGGCAACAGGAAGGACTGGGCATCAAGGATCTGGCCGAGCGCCTGCAACAAGACTCCGGGTCCATCACGCCGCTGGTCAAGCGCCTGGAGGCGGAAGGTTACCTGACCCGCCACCGCGATCCCAAGGACGAACGCAACCGGGTGCTGCTGCTGACCGAGGCCGGCCGCGAGCTGCGCGCCGCCGGGTTGCGCATTCACGAGGGCATCGTCGCCGGGTGCGCCATCAGCCACGCCGACGTCGAGAGCCTGATGACGGGCTTGGCCAAACTCGGCGCGCAACTCGACCGCTAAGCTCTTATCGGGCCAGATCACCTTTTTAAAAATATATTGCGCGCTAATAAATTGTGCGCTATATTACTCCCATGGTGAGCGACAAAGCAAAGCCGGCGACACCAGCGAAGCACGCACACCATCTTTTTCAGCAATTAGTTAGCGCACTAAACAATAGCCATCTACTAAATAGATCAACCATTTTTAAGGAGTTTTACCATGTCACTCGCCTCGCTCAAATCAGCCTTGCTCGTTTCCGCCATCCTCGCCGCCGCCACCGCCGCGCCGGCCCACGCCGACAGCATGGGCAGCTACGCCACGCCCACCGCCCATTCCTACACCGACAGCTCGGTGGTCGTGGTACGCGGCGGCGTCGCGCCGCGCCAGACCATGGGCAGTTACACATTGACGGCGAGCCATTCGGCGAGCCATTTCCGCAGCGGCGCGACGCACGCCGCCGCGCCAAGCCAAATCATGGGCACTTACACGCCGTCGGCATCGCGGACCATGGCCGATACGGTCTTGACCACCGCCGGACGCTGAAGCGGTGCGCACGGTATGCCCACAATTACTTAGCGCGCAAATATATAACCACCTATCCAATACCCCTTTCATCATACCAAGGAGTTTTACCATGCCATTCGCTTCGATCAAACCCGCCCTGTTCGCTTCCGCCATGCTCGCCGCCACCGCGCCGGCCCAGGCCCAGGGTAGTGTGTCACGCTTGGCGCTGCCGACCTCAACGCCGACACCACCGTGGTGCTGGTGCATGGCGCCTTCGCCGACGGTTCCAGCTGGAACAAGGTGATCCCCCTGCTGCAAGCCCGGGGCGTGAAAGTGGTGGCGGTGCAAAATCCTTTGAGCTCGCTGGCCGACGACGTCGCGGCCACACAACGCGTGATCGATGCCCAAACTGGACGCGTGGTGCTGGTCGGCCATTCCTGGGGCGGCGCCGTGATCACCCAGGCCGGCACCAGCGACAAGGTCAAGGCCCTGGTGTATGTGGCGGCGTTCGCGCCCAGCGAGGGGCAAGCGGTCGGCGAACTGGGCAAGGATTACCCGACGCCGCCCGGCATCGCTACCCTGCAAGCGGACGCGGCGGGATTCCTGACGCTGCCGGACGAATCGGTGGCACGCAATTTCGCCCAGGATTTGCCGGTCGCCGCGACCCGCCTGATCGCCGCGACCCAGGGTGCTATCCTGGGCAAGGCCTTCGGCGAAGCGGTCACGCTGGCGGCCTGGAAAACCAAGCCCAACTTCTACATCGTGGCCGCCCAGGACCGCATGATCGCGCCCGAACTGGAGCGCGCTTTCGCCGCCAAGATCAAGGCCAGCACCACCGTGTTGCAAACCAGCCATGTGCCGATGTTGTCGAAACCACGCGCCGTGGCCGACGTGATCCTGGCCGCCGTCGCCCAACGCTGATCGCGGGCGCCCCGCCCCGGCGCGGCGGGGCGGGGAACCGATGTGTTGGTCGCACGCCACGCCATGACTTCTTGCTAATCAGGCCCATTGATAGCAAAATTCCCTATTGCATGCCCGGTATTGCCGTCAGGTCAACGCAAGGGAAAACATGAAGCCTCTCGGCATCAAAGTGAAAGTCGCGCTGGCCACCAGCGCCACCTCGATCGTGATGATCGGCTTGGTGACGGCGGTGCAACTGCAAAGGTTGCGCGACGACTTCACCAGAGTCTTGTTCGCCCAGCAAACCGCGCTCATCGATCGGACGGCGGAGGAACTCGACGACAAGTTGAGCACCCTGATCGCCATCGTCGACTTGACCGCCAAAAAAACCCCGGTCGCGCTGCTGTCCCAGCCCGACCAGCTGCGCCGCTATTACGACAGCCACGCCGTGCTGACCCTGTTCGACGACGTGCTGGTGCTCGACGCGCGCGGCAAGGTGGTGGCCGACCTGCCGGCGGTGCCGGGTCGGGTCGGAATCGACAGCTCGGACCGCCAATTCTTCCAAACCGTGGTGCGCACGCACCAGCCGGTGATCGCCGAACCCGTGCTCGGCAAGGTCAGCAAAAAGCCGGTGGTGCAGGTGGCCGCCCCCATCCTGAACGCGCAGGGCGAGCTGGAGGGGGTGGTGGTGGGCGTGCTGCAACTGTACAAAGACAATGTGCTGGGCCATCTGCGCACCGCCAAGGTGGGCCGCACCGGTTATTATTTCGCCGTCACGCGCGGCGCCATCCCGCTGTATGTGCTGCATCCCGATCAGAACCGCTTGCTCAAGCCGCGCCCGTCCAACGCCAATCCGGCCACCACGCGCGCCCTGCAAGGCGACTTCGAGGGCAGCGCCATCAGCACCAACAGCAGCGGCCTGCATGCCTTGAACAGCTTCAAGAAACTCAAATCGGTCGCCTGGCTGCTGGGCGCCTCCTTGCCGGTGGAGGAAGCCTTCGAGCCCTTCAACGGCTTGGTGTACCGCCTGGCCGCCTGGGGTTTCATGGCCTCGCTGGTGGCCGCCGCGCTGATCGGCTGGCTCACGGTGCGCCTGCTGTCGCCGCTGGTACGGCTGCGCGACGCGATTTTCCAGCTGCGCGGCGACGCCACCCGCTTCACCCCGATCCCGGTCGCCCACCGCGATGAAATCGGCGAGCTGACCATGGCCTTCAACGGCTTGATGCACGAGCGCCTGGCGGCCGACGCGCGCCTGCAAAGCTTGATCGCATTCGCGCCCAACGCCATGCTGGTGATCGACGCGGACGGGCGCGTCGAAACCTTCAACCGCCAGGCCGAACGCACCTTCGGCCATGAGCACGACCAAGTGGCCGGCCAGCCGGTGGAAATGCTGATGCCGTCCCGCCATCGCCACGCCCATCAGGGCCAGCGGCGCAATTTTTTCACCACCCGCCTGAGCGCCGAACCGCGCACCATGGGCGGCGGCCAGGTGCTGTGGGGGCTGCGCCGGGACGGCAGCGAATTTCCGCTCGAAGTGAGCCTGAGCACGATCCGCACCGACCAGGGTACCAAGGTGCTGGCGGTGATTTCCGACATCACCGAGCGCTACCATCTGCAACTGGAGCTGGAGGCGCGCGCCGCCGAGCTGGAGGAGCAGCGCGACCGGGCCGACGACGCCAATCACGCCAAGAGCGATTTCGTGGCCAATATGAGCCATGAAATCCGCACCCCGCTCAACGCGGTGCTGGGCATGGTGTATTTGCTCGGCACCACCTCGCTCACCGCCGAGCAGCGCAAGTATCTGACCATGGTGCGCGTGTCGGGCCAGTCGCTGCTGGGCATCTTGAACGACGTGCTCGATTTTTCCAAAATCGAGGCGCGCCGCATGGAGCTGGCGCCGGTCGAATTCGATCTCGATGAATTGATCAACAACCTGGCCACCACCATGACCATGAACGCCGGCGAGAAGGAACTCGAACTGGCCATCGCGGTCGACACCGAGGTGCCGCGCCGGCTGTGGGGCGACGCCTTGCGCCTGCAACAGATCCTGGTCAACCTGGCCGGCAACGCCATCAAGTTCACCGGGGCCGGCGAAGTGGTGGTGCGGGTCGCGCTGGACGGGCCGCGGGCGGAATCGGGGCAGGGACCGGAACCGGCGTCCGATCAGGCCCGGCTGCGTTTCGAGGTCAGCGACACCGGGATCGGCATGAACCAGGCTCAGCAAGGCCAACTGTTTCAAGCCTTTTCCCAGGGCGACCAGAGCATCACGCGTCGCTTCGGCGGCACCGGCCTGGGGCTGGCCATCACCAAGCACTTGATCCACATGATGGGCGGCGAGATCGCGGTGCACAGCGTCGAGGGCAAGGGCAGCCGCTTCTGGTTCGCGCTGCCGTTCAAGGTCTTGCCGGGTCCAGCCGAAAAGCGGCGCGAGCCGGGCATGGGGCCGCTGCGCCTGCTGGTGGTGGACGATCACCAAACCAGCCGCGAATTGATCGCCGAGTTGATCCATGCCTGGGGTTGGGACGTCGACCAGGCCGACTCCGGCCCGGCCGCGCTGGCCCTGTTCAACCAGCGCCAGGCCGCGCGCCAACCCTACGACGTGGTGCTGGCCGACTGGCATATGCCGGCCATGGACGGCTTGGCCACCGCCAAGGCGATCCGCCTGGCCAGCGCGGACGAAAAGCAAGCGATCGTGGTCATGATCAACGCCTTCGCGCGCGAGCGGCTGGAGGAAATTTCCAGCGCGGCCGAGGCCGACGTGGTGCTGATGAAACCGATCACCGGCTCCAGCCTGTTCGACGCCCTGCATCAAGCCCTGACCTTGAAGGACAGCGGCAAGGAAACCTTGATGGCCAACCACAGCATCGCCGGCACCCTGAGCGGCTTGCACTTCCTGCTGGTGGAAGACAATCTATTGAACCAGGCGGTGGCGCGCGGCATCCTGGAACACGCCGGCGCCACGCTCGACGTGGCCGGCGACGGTCAGCAAGCGGTGGAGCGCCTGCGCAACGAGGCCAGGCGTTACGACATCGTCTTGATGGACATGCAAATGCCGGTGCTGGACGGCTTTTCCGCGACCCACCTGATCCGCACCGAACTGCGCCTGACCCTGCCCGTGATCGCCATGACGGCCGGGGTGCTGGCCTCCGAACGCGAGCGCTGCGTAACGGCCGGCATCAGCGACTTCATCGCCAAGCCGGTGGTGGTCGAGGAAATGATGCAAGTATTGCGCAAGCACTTGCCGGCGGTGCCGGCCAAGCAGCGCGAAAGCCAGCGCCAGCAGGGCGGGGAGGCGGACGGCGCCGACCCCGCCGTGTTTTCGATGGAAAAACTGATGCGCGTGATGGGCGGCGACCCGAAAGGCATGGGCGTGCTGGTGCGTATCGTGCGCGAGGCGCTGGCCGGTGGCGACGCGCCGGTGGAGCTGGCCGAAACGGCGCTGCGCGAGGCGCGCCCGCAAGACGCGGCCCGCATCCTGCACGGCTTGCGCGGCTCGGTGGGCGTGATGGGTACCAAGCGCTTGATCGACGCCGTGCTGCAAGCCGAGCGCGCCATCGAGGAGGGCCGCCACGCCGAGCTGACGGGGTTGATGGCGAGCGTGCGCGCCGAACTGGCGCTGGCGCTCGACCATGCGCGGGTGTGGCTGCATCAGGCGGCCGACGCCCCGGCCCTGCCTTAGCCCCGGCTCACGGCGCCCGCGCGGGGTCGATGCGGCCCTCGCGCAGATGCAGCACGTGTTCGCCCAGCGCCTCGGCGTCGCCGGGATCGTGGGTGATCAGTATCATCGGCACGTTCAGGCGGCGCTGCAAGGCGTCCAGCTCGGCGCGCATAGTGGTGCGCAAGGCCGGGTCGAGCGCGGCGAAAGGCTCGTCGAGCAGCAAGGCGTCCGGCTCGCTCACCAGCGCCCTGGCCAGGGCGGTGCGCTGGCGCTGGCCGCCCGACAACTGGGCCGGCATGTGCCGGGCCAGCTCGACCAGCCCGAACGCCCGCAACCATTGTTCGACCGCCTGATCGGCCGCCTCGCGGCCCGGATTGAGCCAGCCGCGCGCCAGGCCGAAGGCCACATTCTGGCGTACCGTCAAATGCGGAAACAGCGCGTAATCCTGAAACAGATACGCCACCTTGCGCGCGCGCGGCGCCAGATCGACGCCGCCGGCCCGGTCGAACAGGGTGCGCCCGGCCAGGCGGATATGGCCGCTGGCCGGCGTCAACAGGCCGGCGATGGCTTTCAGGGTGACGCTCTTGCCCGCCCCGGACGGGCCGTAAATGACGATGCGCCGGCTGGCCGAGCTGCACTGCACGCGCAAATCGAAATGGCGGGTGCCGGCGCGCAGGGCGACATGGATGTCCAGGTCGAGCTGTAACACGGGCGCGCTCATGCACGCTCCGGCGCCAGGCGGCCGGCCGCCAGCAGGATCGCGATGCAGACCACGGAGACGATCAGCACCATCAGGTTGGCGGCCTCGTCTTGACCGGCCTGGACCGCTTCATAGACGGCGATCGACAAGTTCCGGGTCTTGCCCGGGATGCTGCCGGCCACCATCAGGGTGGCGCCGAACTCGCCCAGCGCGCGCACGAAGCCGAGCAGCACGCCAGACAGGATGCCGCGCCAGGCCAGCGGCAGGGTGACGCGGAAAAACACGGCCGCCGGCGACAAGCCCAGCACTTGGGCGGCTTGCTCGAATTGGCGCTCGACCGCCTCGAAAGCGACCCGGGCGGGCTTGAACACCAGGGGAAAGGCGACGATGGCGGCGGCGATCACGGCGCCCTGCCAGGTGAAGATCAAGTTGACGCCGAGATGGCTTTGCAGCCAGGCGCCCAGCCAGCCGCGCCGCCCCAGCAGCACCAGCAAATAATAGCCCAGCACGGTGGGCGGCATCACCATCGGCAGCGTCAGCACGGTGTCGAGCAAGTCGCGGCCGGGAAAGCGCGCGCGCGCCAGCAAAAAACCGGTGCCCACGCCGAACACCAGATTGAGCGCGGTGGCCCACGCCGCCACCTTGAGCGACAGCAGCAGGGCCGGCCACACCAATTCCATGCCGGCCATGTCAGCGTGGCCGGGCAGGGCGGGCCGACACGACGGGGGAAACGGGGCGGACGGAATGGCTGGGGCGCATGGGATACCGACGATGTTGAACGATAGGCAGACTATACACTGGACGATGCGTGCGGAAACGCAGGGCGAAGCTATCGAAGGGCCGGGCCGACCCGGCCGCTCACCGCGGCGCGTCGCCCCAGCGGTCTTGATAAACCAGGTCTTGCAACTTCCTGCGGCTATCCCAGCCTTCGGTTTCCAGCATCGGCGCCGGGTAAAACGCGTCCACCGGTCCCAGGCACAAGATGGCGATCGGGTCGCTGCCGGGGGGCATGCCGCACAGCTCGCGCAGCACCACCGGATCGAACAGCGAGACCCAGCCCATGCCGATGCCCTCGGCGCGCGCGGCCAGCCACAGGTTCTGGATCGCGCAAGCGGCCGAGGCCAGGTCCATCTGCGGCATGGTGCGGCGCCCGAAAATATACGGTTCGCGCAGGTCGCTCAGCCCGACCACGATCAACTCGGCGCACGCCAGGATGCCCTCGACCTTGATCTGCATGAACGCGTCGCCGCGTTGCTCCAGCGCTTCGGCGGTGCGCAGGCGTTCCTGCTCGACATGGGCGTGGATGCGTTCGCGCAGCGCGCGTTGGCCGATGCGCAAGAAACGCCAAGGCTGCATGAAGCCCACGCTCGGCCCCATGTGGGCCGCTTCCAGCAGGCGCATCAATTGTCCCGGGGCCAGTTGGCCGCCGCTGAAGTGGCGCATGTCGCGCCGTTCGCGGATGGCGCGATAAACGGCCGCGATGTCGGGCGGCGGGAACGGTTCGGCTGGCATGAAGGGTGGCGGGTGGCGGAAAAAGTAATCGGTGTGAATCGACGGGCATCGGCTTGAAAGCGAGGTCGCGCGACGGACATCGGCGCGCATCGATCCGGCGGCATTATAAACCGGCGCGGGCGACCGGCGGGGGGCGAGCGGCGGGGGCGAGCGGCGGCGGGGGCGACCAGGGTGCCATCGCGGTTCGGCGACGCGAAGCGGCCGCACAAAAAAAAACCCCGCCACGCGGGCGGGGAAAACAGGGGCCATACCGTGGAAACAGCACATAGTTACCTACCTACCGCTTCCACCTCAAAACTTACAACCAGCAGAGATGCTTTTCTGCCTTTACTACAAAACTACAACCGGCGGAGCTGAACTTCCACCTTCACTTCAAAAACACAGCCGGTAGGAATTAACCTGCCGCCTTCACTTTCAAATCGTTTTTCACTTCCTTCACACCATCGACGGTGGCAATTAATTGCACGACACGGTCGCCGGCTTCCGCGCTCGGGACTTCACCCGACAGCAGTACTACGCCTTTTTTGGTGCTGACATTGATGGGCAACGCTGCAACTTGTGCATCGCCACTCAACGCGGCCTTGGCCGAAGAAGTAATGGTTTCGTCCGACACTACTGCGTTGCTGGCGACGGTGGCGTCGGCCGGCTTGGCTTTTGCGGCATCATCTGCGTAAGCTACACCCATCGACAAACCGGACATCAGCACGGCGGCGGCGACGGAGGTAATTAGCTTCGATTTCTGCATAAGTAGATCCTCTCTTTGGTTAAGAGTGACGCTAATACTGCGTCACACCTACCCATATAGCAAAGCGCGTGCCAGCTTTTTAAAACGCTTTGAAATCAAGGACTTGGGAAAAACGAGGGTGGGAGAAGGCGGATTTGACGCGGGTTTCGGGGGGAATCTGTCGCCGGGTGGCGACAGCTATCGGAGTCAAATGGATAAGTGCTTGATTTACAAGCGCTTATTTCTGTCGCTCGTCGGCGACAGGGTCGCCATCGGCGCGAAACAGGCTCGGGGTGAGCTCGTATTTCGTAAGCAGGCGGTAAAACTCGGTCCGGTTGCGGTCGGCCAGCCGGGCCGCGTCGGCCACGTTGCCGTCGGTCAGGCGCAGCAGCTGGATCAGGTAGTCGCGCTCGAAGCGCTGCTTGGCCTCGTTATAGCTGAGCGCTTCCAGCGACGGCACCCGCAAGGCGCGTTGCACCAGCGACAGCGGCACCAGCGAGGCGGTGGCCAGCGCGCACACTTGCTCGACCACGTTATACAGTTGTCGCACATTGCCGGGCCAGGCCGCGCCCACCATGGCCGCCAGCGCGTCCGGCGCGAAGCCGTTCAGGGGCCGCTGATATTTGCCGGCGATTTTTTTCAGGAAATGGTTGGCCAGCAAGGCGATGTCCTCGCGCCGCTCGGCCAGCGGCGGCAACACCAGGGTCACCACGTTCAAGCGGTAATACAAATCTTCCCGTAACTGGCCCTCGCGCATGGTCACTTCCAGGTCGCGGTGGGTGGCCGACAGGATGCGCACGTCGACCGGCTTGACCTGGGTCGCGCCGACCTGGCGCACGGCCCGTTCCTGCAACACGCGCAACAGCTTCACTTGCAGCGGCAAGGGCATGTCGCCGATTTCGTCGAGGAACAGGGTGCCGCCGTCGGCGGCCTGGAACAAGCCGTCGCGGCTGGCCACGGCGCCGGTGAAGGCGCCCTTCACATGGCCGAACAACTCGGATTCGAGCAACTGTTCCGGAATCGCGCCGCAGTTGACGGCGATGAAGGGCGCCTTGGCGCGGTGGCTGGCGTTGTGGATCGCGCGCGCCAGCAATTCCTTGCCGGTGCCGCTCGCGCCACGGATCAGGATGCTGGCGTCGGAGGCCGCCACCAGCTTGGCCTCGGCCAGCAATTCGGCCATCTGGCCGCTGCGGCTGATCATCTCGGCGCGCCAGGTTTCATCGCTGGAGGCGGGCGCGCCCGGGGTGGTGGTCAGGCTGACCGCGTGCGCCACCTTGTCGAGCAGCAGCTTGCCGTCGAACGGCTTGGTCAGATAGGCGAAGGCGCCGCGCGAGGTCGCTTCGACGGCGTCCGGGATGTTGCCGTGCGCCGTGAGCAAGATCACCGGCAGCGAGGCGTGCTGGCGGCGGATCTCGTCGAACAGGGCCAGCCCGTCGCGCCCGGGCAGGCGCACGTCGGTGATGACCAGGGCCGGCAATTCCATGGCCAGGCGCGCCAGGGCCGCCTCGGCGCTGCCGACGGCGGTGACCCGGTAATTGCCGGCGTTTAAACGGATGGTCAAGAGGCGCAACAGGTCGGGATCGTCGTCGACCAGCAAGACGTGGGATTGGGTAGTCATGGTCACCTCATTTGGCGGAAGCGGCCGGCAGGACGGGCCGCACCGACAGGCTGCGTTCGATATTTTTCAGCGCTTCCAGTTTTTCGTTGAGCAAATCGTTGCGGCGCTGCGCCTCGCGCACCTGGATCGTCAATTTGTCGAGCTTGTCGAGCGTGTCTTCCTGGCGGCGCGCGTCGGCGTAATTGGCGCTCAAGAGCTGCGCCAGCGGCCGGTAGCCATGCTCGTCGGCGCCGGCCGACTGCGCCACTGTGTCGGCCAGCAACTGGGCGCGGCTCAAATCGCCCGGCCCGCGCATGGCGGCCAGCAGCATGGCGCGGCGCAACATCACCCCTTGCGAGGCGGTCTGGTTGCTCAAGCCTTGCATCGCGCGGTTCAATTCGGCATAACCCTGCTGGCGCAAGCCGTTCTGATAGCTCAGCAATTCGCCCAGGCCGGCGCCGGACGGATCGATGCGGGTCGGGGTCGGCGCCGGCTTGCAAAAAGCCATAGGCGGTTCGCGCATCGGAACCGGCTTGGCGACGCAGCCCGATAGCCATACCATACAGCAACTGACAGACAGGAGACCGCAGATTCTAGGCATCATAAGGTAATTCGATCCGAAAGTGGGCGCCCTTGGGGGGCGGTAAGAGACTGACGGTGCCGCGGTGCGCGACCACGTATTCGCGCACGATCGACAAGCCGATGCCATTGCCCTTGCGGGCGCCGGCCGCCTGCCGCACACCCTGGAAAAACGGTTCGAAGATGCGCTCGGCGTCTTCCTGCGCCACCCCCGGCCCCTGGTCCACGCAATCGATGCGCCCGCCACCGCGGCGCGCCCCGACCAGGAAAGCGATCTTACCGCCATAGGGACTGAAACGCACCGCGTTCGACAACACGTTGCCGAACACGGCCGACATCTTGTCGCGGTCGATCAGCAAAGTGAGCGGCGCGCCGCGCACCGTCACTTGCAGCCGCCGCGCCTGCCATTGCAAGCGCTGGTCGTCCACCACCCTTTGCAGGAAGCCGATCATCTCGACCGGCGCGCGTTGCAGATGCTGGGCGTCGAAGGAGGCGGTGTTGTATCTGAGCAAATCCTCGATCTGGGTTTGCAGCGAGGCCGTGTTTTGCCGCAGGATGCCGGCGATCTCGCGCTGGCCGGCCGTCAAATTGCCGGCCACCTCGTCCTCCAGCAAGGCCACCCCCTCGCGCAGGGCGGCCAGCGGGGTCTTCAACTCATGCGAAATATGACGCACGAAACGGTCCTTGTCGGCGTCCAGGTCGGCCAGGCGCTGGCGCAGCCAATCGAGCTGGCGCCCCAGGCGCAGGGTGTCGGCCGGGCCGCCCACCTTGACGCCGGCGTCGAAACGGTTTTGGCCGAGCCGCTCGATGGCCATTTCGAGGCGGCGCAGCGGGCGCGACAGCCAGACCCCGAAGCCCAGCGCCAGCACCGCCGCCAAGCCCACCGCCGCCGCCACCAGCAAGGTCAAAGTCGAGCGCTGATGCTCCAGATCGTCGAGCAGGGCGTCGTTGCGGCGCTCGATTTCAAGCTTGCTTTGGCGCGCCAGGCTGTCGTTGATGCGCGGCAGGCGGGCGAAGGTGCGGTACACGGCGGGCGAGCTGTCCGGGCTGCTGCGGTCTTCCGCCATCAACACATTCCACGCCGCCTGGCTCTGGATTTCCCATTCCTTGGGCAGGGCCGGCGACAAATTGGGCAAGGCCAGCCGCAAGGCCTTGAGCGCGATATTGGCTTCCTGCCACGCCGCGAAATAGCGTTCCCGAAACACCGGTTCTTCCAGCACCAGGAATTGGCGCGCGCTGCGTTCCATGGCCTGGGTCCGTTCGGCCAGCCGCTGCGCCTGCTCGGTGAGCAACACCGCCTTGG
>JAYVUV010000017.1:0-3387 GCA_043787615.1 Janthinobacterium sp.
CGACGAGGTGATCGCCGATCCGACCACCATCACCGGCTCGATCGGCGTGTTCGCCATCCTGCCCACCGCCGACAAGGTGATCGACAAGCTCGGCATCCACACGGCCGGCGTGACCACCACCTGGATGGGCGACGCCACCAATCCGCTGCGCCCGCTGGACCCGCGTTTCGCGCAAGTGATCCAGAGCAGCATCAACCACATCTACGCCGACTTCACCAGCAAGGCGGCGCAGGCGCGCAAGAGCACCCCGGGAAAAATCAACGCGGTGGCACAGGGCCGGGTCTGGACCGGGGCGCAAGCCAAGGAGCGCGGCCTGGTCGATACCTTGGGCAGTTATGGCGACGCGCTGGCCTCGGCCGCCAAGCGCGCCAAATTGACGGGCGATTACCGGGTCGCGTACATCGAGGGCGAGACCAGCCGCTTCGACCGGCTGCTCGGCTTGTTCGGCACCAGCGCGGTGCGGGCGATGGGCATCGACAAGCAGCTCAAGCTGGCGCTGGTCCCGAGCGGCATGCCGGCCGGCGCGGCGTTGGGCATCGCGGGCGAGTTGAGCTGGTTGTCGGAGATGACCGAGGCGCACAAGCCTTTCATGGCGCTGACCCATTGCATGTGCGGCTCGCCGTAACGGCTCGCCGTATCGGCTCGCCGCATTGGCTGGGTCGCGGGCCGGTCAGGCCTCGGCCGCCGGGTTGACCGGCGCGTTGACCGGCGGGTTGACCACCTCAACCGCCGCCTCCGCGATCAGCGCCAAGTGGGCGCTGTCGTCGATTGAAAACACGGCGCTGTCGTTTTTCTTGACCGGCGCCTGGTCGGCATAAAAGAAGCACCAGGCGACGGTCCTGCCGGCCGCCAGTTCGCCGAGCAGCGCCGCCAGCGCGCGGTCGTGCTGCTCCAGCCACTTCTTCAGTAGCTTAATCTCGGCGTAGGTTTGGCGGCGCTCGCGGTCGCCGTCCGGGCTGAACTTGAACAGGAAGCGGATCATGAACACGTTGGTCAATTCGCTCACCCTGACCTTGCCGTGATAAATCTGCTTGGCCTGGAAATGCGGGTGAAAGGCGAAGATCGGCATGCACACGTTATAGAACGGCGCTTTTTGCACGCCTTCGATTTCGAGTTCGATGCGCTTGCGCTGCTCCTCGGTGTAAGCCAGGTAGCGCAGCGCCACCCGCGCCATGAACTTCGAACTCGGTGCGCGTGGCGCGCGCGCCGACGCGGATGGCGCGCCGCTCTCCGCTTCCCGCTCGTCGTCTTCCGCCTCGTCTTCCGGTTCCGATTTCCGTGACGGATCGGCCGCGCCGCCTCCCGCGCCGCCGCGCCGTTTGAGCCGGAACACCAATCCCAGCTCGTCGATCACGCTGGCGGCGCGTTCCTTGACCGGGTCGCCGTCGCCGCGCGGGGCGCCGCCCGCGCCGATCCAGGTGCAGCCGATGATGTGCGGGTGGGCCGGATGTTCGCGGAAATAAGGCGAGGTGAATTTCTTGCCCGGCTCATCTTCCCGATCGTACAGCGCCGCCACCACCCTCGGTTGCAGCATGGCGCGGCAGCGCGGATCGCCGCAGCGGAAGCCGAAGCGCCGCCGCTTGGCCGGATCGAGCCCGAAAAACAGGGCATGGGCTTCGTCGAGCGTGATGTTGCGCCCGTATTCCTCGCAATAGGCCAGCGCTTGCGGCATGCGTCTCTCCTGGTCGGCAATATCGGCATCATACCGGCGATGCGCGCCGCCCGCCACGTCGGTCCGTTCCGGCGGCGGTCTTTTGCCATGTCCGGCGCGGAGATTTGTAGCGAGTTTGTAACGACTTTTTCCTACTCGAAACTTGACGCGGAGGCGCGGGAAAGCGCCGCGCCGATCCGCCGCAAGCCTGATGGCGCCTCGCTCGCCCCGGAAACGGGCGGCGCGCGGGCAGGCTTGATGCCGGCGTCGGAGCGCCGAAAAACCGGCGCCGGCGGCCCTACTTTGTTACAGGTTTAAACTTGATATTTACATGACTATGCTAGAGTCAAGCCATCATTCCCGGGCGCGTTTCGGCCACGGAAAATTCGCCTGAACACATGAAGCATCGCCGGCTTAACCAGCCGGCGCCCACCGGCCGCGACTGCGCGGCAACGACAAGGATAAGCGATGGATTCGCAATTGACAGCCCCGCACGATAGCCCACCTCCACGGCGCAGCCGCCGTTCCAAAGTGATCGGCGGCGTGATCGCGCTGGCAGCCATGGGCGCGTTGGGCGGCTTGGCCTGGTATCTGACCCACCCGGCCGCCGGCGCCGCCGGTGCCGGCGGGCAGGGCGCGCGCGCCGGCGGCGGCGCTGGAGGACCCGGCGGCCCCGGTGGTCCCGGCGGCCCGGGCGGAGGCGGAGGCCGTGGCGGCCCGCCAAGCACGGTGGGCGTGGCCACCGCCGTCAGCGCCGACATCCCGGTGGTGCTGGACGCGCTCGGCACCGTCACGGCCGCCGCCACCGTCACGGTGCGCCCGCAGGTGTCGGGCATTTTGCAAAAGATCTTGTTCAAGGAAGGCGAAATGGTCAAGGCCGGCCAACTGCTGGCGGTGATCGATCCGCGCCAGTTCGAGATGGCGCTGTTGCAAGCGTCCGGCCAGCGCCAGCGCGACGAGGCGCAACTGGAGAACGCGCGCCTGACGCTGGAGCGCTATCGCACCTTGCTGAGCCAGGACTCGATCGCGCGCCAGGATGTCGATACCCAGGCCGCGCTGGTCAAGCAGCTCGAAGGCACGGTGATGACCGACCGCGCGTCCGAAGGCACGGCCAAGCTCAATCTCGGTTACAGCAAGGTGGTGTCGCCGATCGGCGGGCGGGTCGGCCTGCGGGTGGTCGATGTCGGCAACCTGGTCAACGCCGGCGACGCCAACGGCCTGGCCGTGATCACGCAACTGTCTCCCATCGATGTGGAATTCGCCGTGCCGCAAGACCAGGTGCCGGACGTGCAGGCGCGCGTGAACGAGGGCGCGGCGCTGCCGGCCATCGCGCTCGACCGCACCCGCACCGCCACCCTGGACACGGGCCGTTTCGCCGCGCTGGATAATCAAGTCGATGTGCAGACCGGCACCGTGCGCGCCAAGGCCCGCTTCTCCAACGCGAAGAACGCGCTATTCCCGAGCCAGTTCGTCAACGTGCGCATCCTGCTCGACACGCTGAAGGACGCCCTGGTGGTGCCCGTCACGGCGCTGCGCCACGGGCCCAACGGCGACTTCGTCTACCTGCTCAACGACGACCACACGGTCTCGCAGGTGACGGTGGTGCAAGGCGTCGCCACGGCCGACACGGTGCAGATCACCAAGGGCCTCACGGTGGGCGAGCGCGTGATCACCGAAGGCGGCGACCGCCTGAAGGACGGCGCCAGGGTGTCGCTGCCCGGCGACGCGGCCTCGGG
>JAYVUV010000018.1:0-32662 GCA_043787615.1 Janthinobacterium sp.
CGCAGTATCGGACAGGCGATGCCGCTGGCCAGTACCATCTGCTCTTGCTCGATCTTGCTGCGGGTATAAAAATCGTCGGCGACCGACACCACCACCGAGGAACTGATGTGCACCAAATAAGGCGGCTTGGGGCTGGCTTTGATCAACTCGAGAATCAGCTTGGTGGCATCGATATTATTGCGCTGAAAGTCGATGTAGTCGATGCCGCCGATTTGGGCCTGCAGCATCACCACGACGTCGGCGCCGTCGAAATGGCGCCGCCACTCCCCCGGCTCGGCCAGATCGGCGTAGACACAGGTCACATCCGGCTGCATTTTCTGCAAAATGGCCAAATTGGCGCGATGCTTGTCGAGCACCACGATATTGGTGTAGCCGCGATCTTTCAGGCGCGCCACCAAGTTTTGGCCTACCAAGCCAGCGGCGCCCGGTAAGACGATTTTCAGAGTCGTTGAAGTCATAATTTATCCAGGAAAATTAATCTATGGAGACGGAAATCACTTGGAAATCGTGCCGCTCAAAACAATATCGGGGCAAAGCCGAATCTGCTTGCCGTCGGCATAACCCAGGCCTAGCTTGTATTCGCCTTGGAATGCGGCGATATCCGCGTTCAGACTGTAACCGGCGGCTTCAAGCTCGGCATGGTGAAAAAACACGGCGACGTCGGGACGATCCGCGCGGTGTGTCGCGACGACGTGGTGCTGACCGACGGAATCGGTCAGCACCACGTACACTTGCTCGGCGATGCGTTGACGATCACCATGCAGGGTCAGCCAACCATTCATCTTCAGCTGGCCGCGCGCGTGAAACGGCGCGGCGGCGGCGCTGTTGTTGAGCGCGTCTATCACGCCCTCGCAGCGCAGAGCGCTGGGGCCGGAAGCCTGGACCTCCCGCTGAGCGAATCGATCCAGCGAAAACAACGCTGGATTCGTATCGATCCGCTTTGGCTTTAACTGGGTGAAAACGACCCGATAGTCCGGCTTCCAAAACCAGCGATAGGCGCGGGTGGTATCCACGCTGAAGGAGGTCACCCGCTTATCGCTTAAGAAATTTTCCATGCCGTATAGTTTTGCGAACTCGGTGCCATTCTCGACCAGTGGAGACAGCAAAAAACCCGCCTCGGCCATGGAGGAAACCATCCGGAATTTTTTTTGTGCGCCCCCCTCCAAGGTCACGGTGATCTCCAGTTTGCTTGGGCGGAATAACAGGGCCGCGATTTTGCCCGGCCAACTTGATTGGATGCCAATTTGCGCGAACAGTGCCGGGCCGCCGCTCGGCAAACGCACCGTTTCCCCAAGCCGGGCGCGGCGCTCACCCACACCGGTGGCCGTCAAATTATCCGGGCCGGCATGACGTTTCAGGATCGCGATCCCATTGTGCATGCCGGATAAACGGTAATGCCCCAACAGCGCAGGCCAGCTGGGGCCGTCGTCCAGTGAAGGGAAGCGCTCGTCGATCGTTTGCACATTAAAAAAGATATTGTCGGGTGCGGCGGTGCCGAGTAAGTAAGCACGATTCAATTCGGCCAATACCGGTGTATAGGCGGAGTAGCTTTGCATCACCGGCCGCGGTGCCCAATTATTTCCGGATGCAATCAAAAAAGTTTGATCATAGGCATAAATATCGCTTCTCCCCGGCAGCACCGGCAAGGCGGCTTGCCGCTTCAGCGCCAGCATGGCGGCGTCATATTGGCTGCGCGGCCAATCCGGCAGCAGCAGCCGTTGGGACGCGCCGATCCAAGCCGACACCAAGGTATTTCTAACGTTGCCAACCAAACCCGCCGGCGAGGTGTGCATGTAGTGGTGATCGCTGATCGCCCAAGGCAGCAAGGTGAATCCACACGCCAGCAGCACACCTCGCGTGGGAAATATCATGACCAGCGCTACCGCGGCCAACAATAGCGCGGTGCTGGCAATCACCACATGACCGTCCTGGCGCACAAAACCGGCCTTGAATGAAATAAACAAATAACCAGAAAATAAGAGGATCAAGAAAATCTTAGCCGCCACCTTCAGTGCCGACATGCGGAAAATGGCGAACACCAAGCCGATCGCCGCGAGAACAAACAGCAGGGGCTCCCTCACCACCCCGTAGTAGGACATGGCTTCGTTGTATCCGGACATGACGGCGAGCATACGACCAAAATAGAACGGCAAGGCCGACATGGGCTGCGCCGAGGCGTACCATAATAGAATCAAGGTGAGCAGCGGTACCAGCACACATAACACGGCGAGCACGCGCCGTCGCAGGGCCAGCAAATACCCGCAACACAGTATCGCCACCATCAGACACAGGACCAACATGGTGCCTTTAATCAAGGGCAGCATGCCGAATGGCGCAAACAACAGAATCAGCAACCAAGGTGCGCCACGCTGGCCCCGACTTTGCGAGCCGACCGGAGCGCCCCAGCGCATGAAGACTTGCAAGCCCACCAGCAAAGGCAGGAAAAACAGCAGAGTATCGTTGAAATAAACTAGTCCGGCCAACATCACTAGCAAGCCCAGCAGCCAGCCCTTGCCGCGCCCGGCCGTGAATAAGCTCAACACGAGGGCATACGACAAGGCTAGATACAGGCTGGCACACAGCGCCAGCATATTCGTGGCGGGATGATAATTGCGCGTGTACACCGCGGCATAGGGTCCGAAGGTAAACACCATGTCGCGGCCGACCGCCAGCCCTTGGGCCATGGCCTGCTCCAGACCGATGCGCCAAGATCCATCCAATCCGGCGAGCGGCATGTCGGGGGAGAACGGGACGATCCTGGCGATACACACCAGCAGTATCAAACACCATAACAAAACGCCAGTCGCCGATGGTCCGCCCCGCCTCGTAGGTTCAACTAAAATCATTCGTTACCAGCCCTTTGCCATCACGGTAAATAAAAAAAGACAATCTCGCCCATCTTGCGGGCTCGTCGATTCATATCGAACCGAGCGCGCTTGAAAACCGGACGCACCGCAGAGTGGGACCCGGCATCTCTGCCCTGAAAGCCTCGCAGATGCCGGCATGACACAGCCCGCGTTGCCAGTTTGCATACCAAGTCGGCGTCGCGCAACCTGGCCGGCGGATAAGCTCAGGAACTGCCTCGCGCAGGGACGGCGATCGTCCGCGCGACGGGTGGTTCAAATATCCATTTTGTTGAAAACGAAACGCGGCAGATGGCGGATCACCATCATGATCACGGCCCACTTGCCGGGCGCATAGACCACCGCTTTCCCGCTACGCATGCCATCGACAATGTCGCGCGCCACCCGCTCCACGCTGGCCAGCTTTTCGCCCTGCTGTTTAAGGTGGGCGGTCATCGGCGTGTCGGTCGGTCCCGGCTTGATCAGCACTACCTTGACGGCGCCGCTCGCGGCCAGACGGTGCTGCAAGCCCTGCGCATAGCGTGTGACCAATCCCTTGGCCGCCCCATACACATAGTTGGACTTGCGACCGCGGTCGCCCGCGACCGATCCGATCAAACCCAAGGTGCCGCGATCGGCCTTGACCATGTGGCCAATGAACGCTTCGGCGAATAGGGCCGGCGAGACGCCGTTGACGACCAGCGCCTCTTGGCCGGCCCCCAAGTCGGCTTGGCACAGCGCCTGATCCGGCAGCGATCCATGGGCAATCAGGACGATGTCGACCGCTCCGCCGGCGCAGATGGCGTCGACCTGGCGCTGGATCGCCGCCGGATCGGCGAAGTCGGCCAACACTGCCTGTACCGACGAGCGCGGCGCGCGCACGCGCAGGTCGGCGGCGACGCGCTCGGTACGCGCCAGATCGCGGCCCAGTAGAACGACCTCCGCGCGATCTTGCTTCAGCCAAAGGCGAACACAGTGTTCGGCGATGGCCGAGGTAGCGCCGATGACGACGATTTTGGTGATTTGGTCCGACACGGTTCATGCTCCCATCAAACGCCGCGACATGGCCGAGCTGATGCCCGGGTCGCGGTAATGTAAAAATTCGGCGAGACGCGGATAACCGGCCTCGAACAGTTGACGCGGCATGCGCGCATCCTTGGCCATGTACAGGCGGCCGCCGGCCTCGGCGACGATCGCGTCGAGTCGCTCGAACAATTTGAGGGTACGCGCGCCACGGTTGGGGAAATCCAGCGCCAGCGTCACGCCAGGCTGCGGAAAACTCAGCATGCCGGGCGCCGCGCGCTGGCCGAAGGTCTTCAACACGGCCAGAAAAGAGCCATCACCGGAGGCGGCGATGGCTTTGAGCATCGCGCGCACGGCGTCGTTCCCCACGGCGCGCGGGACCACGCTCTGGTATTGGTAAAAACCGCGCGGGCCGTACATGCGGTTCCAATCCAGCAAATGGTCAAGTGGATAGTTAAAACTTTCATAATGCACCAGGCTCTTGCCCGTCTTCCATTTGTTCAGATTGAAGTAGGCCGCGTTAAATGGCGGCAGCGACAATTTGTTCACCAGCGACACCGGCGGTACGAACGGCATCCGGCGCCCGCGCGGTGTCGGCAGCGGCCTATCGATCGCTGCGCTCGGGTTGGCGCGCATGAACAAGCCGCGCCCGCCGCCGCCGGCTAAACAATCGATCCACGACACCGTATGTTCCCAGCCGGATTCGGACGCGTCGGCCAACACGAAAAATTCGTCGATATTGGCATACGGTACCGTTTCACTCACCAACCAAGGGCCGGCGACGGGGCGCAATTGCAACTCGGCGCGCACGATGACGCCGCTCAGCCCCAAGCCGCCGACCGTGGCGGCGAACCAGGCCGGCTCCCGCGCCGGTCCGCAACGCAAGGTGCTGCCGTCGGTGCGCGCCAGCTCCAACTCCAAGACATGATCGCCGAAAGAGCCCAGCACATGATGGTTTTTCCCATGCACATCATTGGCGATGGCGCCGCCGACCGTCACCAGTTGCGTGCCCGGGGTGACCGGCAGCATCCAGCCCATCGGCACGCTCATGTGCTGTATATCGCGCAGCAAGGCGCCGGCTTCGCACACCACTCTGCCGCTGCGTTGGTCGAAATGAATGAAGTGGTCGAGCCCCGTCGTCAGCCACAACAATCCACCCGGGTTTAGGCCGACATCGCCGTAGCTACGTCCCATGCCGCGCGCCAGTCCCGGGCCGCCGGCGGCCAGTTGACCCGCCACCCGGTCCGGATCGGTCAGCGCCAGCACGCGGTGATCGGCGCGCGACAGCCGCCCCCAGGACGTCACCGCTACCATGGCCAGCCGACCGCGCCGATGGCCAGCACCGCGGCAAAGGCGACTCCAGCCATCAAACTTGCTTTGTCCTTGACCGCGAACACCAGCGGGTCGTCATGCATCTCGCCGCGGTGCGCTTTCATCCAAATCCAGCTGACCCAGAACAGCATCACCGGCACCGCGCCCCACACCACCTCGGGTGTCCGGTACAGCATGCGCACGGCATCGCTGTTCAGATAGAGCGCCAGCACCACCGCCGAGGCATAACCCGAGGTGATGCCGAGCATCTGGACCAAGGGCGCGTCCGAGGTGAAATAACCGCGACCATGCACTTTTTCCTTGCCGCTGCCCATTTGCACCTGCAACTCGGCGTAGCGTTTGACGAACGCCAGGGACAGGAACAGGAACACCGAAAAGGCCAGCAGCCAAAACGACAAGGTGTTGCCCGCCGCCGCCGCGCCGGCGATAATCCGCAGCGTGTACAACACGGCCAGCGTCATGCAATCGACCAGGATCAAGCGCTTCAAGCCCCAGGAATACATGCAGGTCAGAAGGAAATAGCAACTCAGCCATGGCAGAAAACCGCCCCCAACCCGGCTGGCCAGGGCCAGGCTGGCCAGCAACAAGAGCGGCGCCAAACCCACCCCCATCCAGGACGGCACGCTGCCTGAGGCGAACGGGCGTTTGCATTTGCGTGGATGCTGGCGGTCGCTTTCCAGATCCAGCAGATCGTTGGCGATATAGACCGAGGAGGCGCACAGGCTGAAGGCGACAAACGCCAACAACAGCGCGCGCCAGGCATCCATGTCGCCCAGCAAGTGGCCCGCCAGCAAGGGCACGAACAACAACATGTTTTTGAGCCACTGGTGCACGCGCAGCACCCGGCCCCAGACGCGCGGGCCGCGCGCGGGCGGCGGAAACACTTGCTCGACGCTGCAATGGGTGGCCGCGGCGGCGGCCAGCGCCGGCGTGCCATTGACCACGATGGCGCGCCGCGCGTCCCGCCACACGGCCAGGTCGGCCCGGGAATTGCCGGCGTAGTCGAAGCCGGCCCGGCCGAAACGCGCGACCAACGCGGCGCTTTTTTGCGCGCCGGCCAGGTTGACCACCCCGTCGCTGGCCATGACTTCGTCGAACAAACCCACGTGCGCCGCGATCGGCATGGCGATCGACAAATCCGAGGCCGTGCACAAAATCAGCCGGCGGCCGGCCGCTTTCTGCCGGCCCAGCCAATCGAGCAATGCCAGGTTGTAGGGCAGCGACGCGGCGTCGAAACCGCCGCGCAGCGCCAGTCGCCGCTTGAGCGCCGCCTTGCCGCCTATGAGCCAGAAAGGGATGCGGAACGCGTCCAGCGGCCGGTCCCGCACGCCACGCATGGCCGATTCATGCAACATGTCCGTATGGATCAAGGTGCCATCTAAGTCAACCACTATTGGATGTAACAAAATTGCCTTTCATGCGGGACGCCGGACCTAATCGCCGAGCGCATCTTCCCACCGGTTTGATCTGCGGGCCAAGTCCGGCGCGCCCGACGTCATCTTTACGCCGAGCGCGGCGGCCAAGCGTAGGAATAATCCTCGTGATCCATCGTGAGATTGGGGTTGTAGGCCGGATCACGCTGCAAAGCCTTGCCCCAGCGCGCTTGAACGAACTGCGACTCCGCATTGAAACGCGCTTGTTTTTCGGGAGTGTTCTCGTCGCCACGCGACGCCGACTCATGATGAATCATCTCGGCATAAGGCGTCCATACATTGCGATAACCCTCGGCGCGCACGCGTAGGCAAAAATCGACATCGTTAAAGGCGATCACTAATTGCTCGTCGAGACCTCCCATGGCGTCGAAAATCGTCCGCCGCACCAACAAACAGGCGGCCGTCACGGCACTCAGCTCTTGATGCAGAACCGCGCGTCCGAAATATCCGGCATCGCCGCGGCGAATATATTTATGCGCATGACCGGCGACGCCGCCCACGCCGATGATGACGCCGCCATGCTGTAGGCGGCCGTCGGGATACCAAAGGCGTGCTCCCACACAGCCGACGTCGGGCCGAGTCGCCAACGATACCATTTCCTCAAGCCAATCCGGAGTGAGGATTTCGATGTCATTGTTCATCAGGCACAGCAGACCGCCACGGGCTACACGCGCCGCATGGTTATTCAAGGCCGAAAAGTTGAAAGGCGAATCGTCACGCACGATGCGAAAGCGTTCTTTCGGCAACCGGTCAAACAACTGTCGCGTGGCCGGCTCGGTGCTGCCGTTATCGACAATGATCACTTCATAGTTTTGATAACTGGTGCGCGCCATCAGCGTATCGAGGCACATCCCCAGCAAGTCGGCCCTGTCGCGCGTCGGAATAATGATACTCACGAGAGGATGCGGCTGCGGACAGGCGAAACGCACCCGGTTCAAATCCCGCGCTTCGGGGGCGGGCAATACTTCGGCCATAATACCGACGCGCGCCAGATGCTCGGCCACCGCTTTGCGCCCGGCGTCGGCGGCGTAATTTTTTTCTCCCGCCGCGAGCGCCGTGCTGCCGGCGACCGCGCGCCAGTGATACAAAATCCGAGGCACGTGAACCACCTGCCGGGGAGCCAGGTTTTCAACCACCCGCAAGACCAGATCATAATCCTGCGCACCTTCGAAGCCGACCCGAAAACCGCCCAGGCGGCGCATCAACGCGGTACGATACACGCCCAGATGGCAAACCATATTTTGCGCCAACAACAACTCGTAATTCAAATCGGGTTTGAAATAAGGATCATAGCGCACTCCCTGTTCACTGATTTTGTCCTCGTCCGAATACAGCAGTCCGGCCTCGGGATTACGCTGGATCGCGTCGACGATCCAATATAAGGCATGCTCCGGCAACAAATCGTCATGATCGAGCAAAGCAACAAACTCTCCCTCGGCTAAGGCCAGCGCCGAATTGCTGGAGCGCGAGATGTGGCCGTTTTGCGGGCGAAACTCGACTTTGATACGAGGGTCGATGGCCAAGTAGCGTTCGAGCACCGCACGCACGGCGCCATTCGTCGAGGCATCGTCGGCGATACACAATTCCCAATGCGGATACAGTTGCCCCCGCACGGATTCGATCGCCTCTTCCAGCAAGTGTGGCAAGACGTTAAATACAGGCATGACGATCGAAATCAATGGCGTGCTGACGAATTCCCGCACCCGCTCGCGTATCGCGTCGCGCTTGACATCGTCGAGCGTATCGAATCGGCGCACCCATTCGAGGTAGTCCTTGCGTTTGATCTGAGCGAGGCCGCACGCCGCTTCGTGATCCAGCAAAGCACTCTCCAAACCGTAACGCACACCGGTCAGCCCCTGATTCCGATAGCGTCGCATGGCGGCGCGCAGCGTGCTCCCAAGGCCACCGTTGCGCGCGATGAAGGCCGTCGCGCGGCCGGATGTACGTAACAACCATTTAAGCGGATCGACCGCGAGTCGCAGCGGCGCCGTGATGCGCCAGCTGCTCGACCGATATAATGCCGCGATTTGATGATCGCGCTGCTCCAGCATATGGGTCAATTGGAGCACATGTACGTCGCGCGCCATGAGTTCGCGTCTTAATTCATCTTCCTCGACAACGGCTCGGGGCGGCGACGAACCAGGCGCCTCGGTGCTCTGCCAAACACCCTGCGTGTCGGCGGCCTGCTTATCATTGAAACTTAATTCCGCGCTTATTCCAGCTATTGTCTCTTTTTGCATCATTGTTCTCGCATCTATTCTTCTAAACCGCGCGTCAGCAGCGCGCGGCGCTCCCTCCACAAAGGTAAGGTAATGGTCGGGTGCGCCTCATGCGGACGGCTTTTCGCACCAGTCTGTTCAAGACTGCGGATTATAACGCCCCATGCAAGCGCGCACCAGTACG
Source organism: Janthinobacterium sp. (assembly GCA_043787615.1). Taxonomy (GTDB): domain Bacteria; phylum Pseudomonadota; class Gammaproteobacteria; order Burkholderiales; family Burkholderiaceae_D; genus Janthinobacterium. Next base: position 9,035 of record JAYVUV010000018.1, read on the forward strand.
GCCAGGACCGACAAATTGCCTTTAACGCTACTGATTTTGGTTGGCACCTCGCCTTTGGGATAACGCCGCACCGTAGGCAATTCTATGCAACGGTAGCCAAGCCGCGGCACGCGATGTGATAGATAGGCGAGCAATTCATACGTCGCAAATACCGCGCGAAAGGGGCTCACACGTGGATCTAGCAACATCGCACGACTGTAAGCGCGGAAACCCTGCGTGGTATCGGTCCAGTGAAAACCGGAGGAGATGCTCAGCAAAGGAGCATGAATGAACCGGATGGCGAAATCACGTGATTTAGGCGTATTTTCGGCTGTGCCGCCCGGCACAAAACGCGAAGCTTGCACAAAATCGACGCCCTGCTCCAAAGCGGCGATAAAACGTGGAATCGCCTCCGGATCGTCCTTGTCGTTGCCGTCTATCGTAATCACCCCCTCATACCCTTGCTCCAAGGCGAAGGCATAGGCACAACGCAACTGCGCACTCAATTTTCCAGGACCGGTTTTTAGCAACAAGCCACGCACGTTTTTTTTCTCCAACTCGCCGATGGGAAGGGAGCCGTCGGTGCTACCGCCATCTATCACAATGATATCGGCCACCGCCGCGATATCCCATACCGCCATGCGCGACAGCAGATTACGAATACGCTGTCCCTCATTAATTACCGGAATGATCACGCACCAGCGCGACTTGCGTCCAAGCCAGAGCACTGTGTCGAAGCTGGGTACTTGCCAACTTGCACGCAAGCCCGGCGTAATTTGCAGGGAAAGATCTAGGGTCATCTGATTTGAATGTAAGTCATGCCACGCGCGCGGTTATAAGGGCGACGCCGGCGATCACCAGCGCGATGCCGGCACCGGTATTCCAGTGAAAAGGCTCGCGAAAAATCAGCACCGACGACAGCGCCACGGTCGCGACGGCACCGGCGGTCAGTACGGGATGCGCCACATTGAGCGGCAACCGCGCCAGCGCCGCCGCGTATAACAGAAAAGCGCCGCCGTACAGGCCGAGACCGAGCCAGAACGGCCAATTGTTTAACGCCGCGACGGGATCGGCCAGCGATGGAAATCGACGCGGTGCCATCATCGCCATTTTGACCAACACGCTGGCTGAGGCGTTGCTGAGAATACCGAGAAATAAAATCAACCATTTCATAAGCCGCGCTCCGGAAGGTCGGGTCGGTAGGCCCGCAACGCGGCTTGCAACGCGCGCTCTATCGACATCAAGTGAGGCTCAGACTTGGTGGCGACCATCTCGATCGACACCACATGGCTAGGCAAATGACGCGCCAGCGCGGCGTACACTTCGGCATGGTCGGTGCCGCCATCGCCCAAGGGCACCAAGTCCGGTTCGCTGGCGTGGATATGGCCGATCAGCTCGGCGCAATCTTCCAATACCGCAGCGGCATGTTCGCGGTTCAATGTCAACGCGCCCGTATCGAGTTGCATGCGAATCGCCGGATGCCCCACTTGGCGCACCACCTCCGCCGTTTCGGCGCTGGTGGTCATATAGTTGGCCCCGTAGTGGGTCGGGTTGGGTTCCAAGCAAATCGTCACGCCATGTTGTTGGGCCACGTCGCCCAATTGCCGAAAAAAAGGCAAGGCTTGCTCGCGCACTTGTTCGTCGCTCAGGCCGTTTCGATCGCGGTTTTTGGGAGAACCGAATACTAAACGCGTGGCGCCCAGACCGCCCCCGATGCGACATACGGCACTGAGCTGCCGGAACATGGCAGAGCGGGGTGCCTCGCCACCAAACAAGTTCAGCCCGGTAGTGCCGAACAACAATGCTTGCATGCCTGTGATTTCGATACCACGTTGCGCCCACCACGATTTGACATCCAGCATGTCCGCCTCGCCGGCGTTCGCCAAATCCGGAAAATACTTTCCAGGCACTGCATCGATCGCATCAATCCCGTAACGGTTCAACAAGGCCGCCACGGCCTCGTCTTCGCTGGCATCCCAGGCGATATTCGACAAGGCAAGCCTCATGCGACACCCCCGGCGGAAGGCAAAACTGGCGTCTCGGACTGGGCATAGGCGCGCACCGCTAGCACCGTGTCGCGTGCCCGATATTGATAATCCCCATCGGCGCCGAACAAGGCTGCATGGCGCGTGCGCAAATCATATTTGGCGGGTGGATTGGCGAGTTGATGATCGAAGGGCATGCCGAAACCGAGTCGAGCAATGTCCGCGACACTCATAGGCTCGGCGGTCAGGTGCAGCAAACGCAGGTCGGCCGCGAGCGCGGTCTGAATGTCATACCAGAGATTGATCATCGGATAAAATTGAAATACCCCGCGACTCTCGATGGCGGACAAATTATTGTGATTCAAAAAATCGAAAATCACATTCTTGCGCAATCCAGGACCCACCAGACCAGGTAAACGGACGATCAAATACTTGGTGAAATGTTGTTCGACAAACTTTTCCAGCATACGCCTATGCAAGCCGTACGCGTGCAAGTCGATCTCATCGACCGGACTGTCTTCGTCAACGGCGAGCGGCGTCTTGAAAACATCGACCGTGCTAATCAAGACAAAATTATCGCACCGTATGGTTTCCAAATGCGCAATCAAGCCTTCGATCTTGGCCCGGTCGTTCTGCGGGGCGCGATTGGCGATCCACTTTTGCGCCGGGGCAGCCGCGCACACGGCGATGTCGAACGATTTTCCATCGATTTCATCTATATTAGTCGAGCGATACAGAGCCTCGAATGTGGCTTGCTTGAGCAGTGTCGTGCCGACAAACCCAGAGCAACCGATCAGTGCATTTCCCATAAAAATCCTTTAATGCGTTCCAATAATAAAAATCACGCTAGCAAACCGCAACATCAACAATAAATTTCCAGTTGCCGGAAAAAATCGATATTCCACTTATACATAATTTAGAACGACATGAATGACTGAAACATCTTCGCCAATTCGGATTGTTAAGTCCGAAAAAAATACCCAATCCGAAGGGCGGTCAACACTCAACCTAAGTGAGGTTGCGATACATTTCCGGACGTGGTTTGCCCAAAAATAGTAGTTCCGATTAACAGTCCACCGCGAGATTCATATCAAACAAATGTTTCAGCGTCAAGTTTTTCAAGAACATCGTAAATATTATCGATTTTTCCTCCCAGTACCGAATAGCAACCAGGCAAGTCTACATGTTTTTCAAATAAAATCGGCCGACCATCGTCGCTTTCATTTTTTATTAGCACGGTTTTCACCTCGAATAAGGATTCGATATATTTAGCCCCCAATACCGCCGGCAAATACCGTCCGACATCCCTTAGCATGCGGTCGACCCGGGGCTCTCGCGCGTACTGTCGTAATCTTACAGATGGATCGATGTCAGCCGTATCGCTCCAGTAGATATGCGGCGTGTAACGCACGTGCGACAATGTATGAAGGGAACGGGCTGGAAACGGCATTATCGAGAAAAACGGTCCATCCATGACCGTAACGCCGATTTTTTCCAATACCGGCGGCATTCGCATCAATGCCATCTCGGCAATCTCTTGCTTCAAACCCGTACCAATACCGCGAAAATCGCCGCTAAACTGATTCAGCCCGCTGTAAGTACAATTGAAAACATATCGGCTGGAACCGCTCCAATCGTCACCGTCGGCTGTATGGCCCACCAATCTTAAAGATGCTTCGGAGTCGCGCCATATCTGCCGAACACGGGTCGACATGCGCGTGTCGACGCCACATTCGCGTAGTTCTTTCGCGGCCCAGTTCGCCAGCACGGTTGTATCGAACGCGTATTCTTCCACCTGAAAAACACTTTCAATCAGCCTGGGCTCGAACAATCCACGCAGAGCGGGTTCAGCCTGAACAATCCGCGCCCCGATCTCGCGGCAGAAACGCTCGAACTGCTTCCCGGTCACCTTGGAATTTCGCCGCGCAATCGCATACAGCTTGATAAAATCGCGTTTGACAGCCTGCGGCCAATCCGATACGAATCGAGGTAAATTAATTCGACTACGATAAGCCGTCGTAAAACTACGCGGATAGTGATAACCATTATGAACACGTGCTTGGTTGTTATAAGAAGCACGCGTCATCAGGGCGGATTCACACTCGACCAGCAGGACGCGCTTGCATCGCCTTTGACGCGCGAGGTAAATCGCTATCGCCGCGCCATAAAATCCGCCACCAATGATGACCGCATCGTAATCGGTTTTCGCTCGATCCATCAAACAATCCGCTCGGGTTTTGTAGCAACCATTTCGCCAGAAACATCTTCGATATTCAGTTTTTCACGTCGGGTCATCCGCGCGCTGGTGAATTCTTGGGCGACATGGTAAAGCGGGCCCTCATTGGACAAGCTAACCATTTGCAAAATGTATTCACCAAGCACCAGCAAGACCAGGGAAATTAAGAAGAACATGCCGGATTGTTGTAATGATATGCTCACCCAGCCAGGAGCCACATCGGGTTTTAGAATACCGATCGCGACCACATAAATTGAATACACAACATTTGCTGCGGCACCGAACAGCGAAAGACTGGTCACCAGTCGCATGGGCGCGCGGGTGGTCGATGCGAGCAAACGCATCCCATGATCTATGCTGTCGCCTAGGCGTTTATTCTGCGTCATTTTAGGCAATGCGCTATAACTCAGATTGGCACGAGCAAAACCGCCGGAAGCAGGCAAATGGCGATAGGTCATCGCCGGTTGCGAGTGCTGAAGAATAAAATTAACCACGCGCTTACTTAGAACACGGTACTGAGGTGCTTCTTTGGCCAAGTGAATTCCATTAAATCGTTTATAAAGACGATTAAATATCGCATACGCAATTCGGTAAAAAAACCCTTGTCTGTTTTTTTGGCGATTTTCAGCGAACACTACGTCTGATCCGCTGACCGCCTTATCGAGCATGCTGGGGAGGAAATTAATATCATCAACCAATGGATCGATCACCACCACGAAGTCGCCCAACGCGTTTTCCAAACCCACCCAAGATGCCGTATCGGAATCAACCTGTTTGGTCAGGGCGTACACTTGCAAATTGGGCTGACCATGTTCGCCAGCCAATTGCTTCAGCGCCAAAACGCTGCCATCGTCGGAAGCGTTATCGACGATGATCAGCTCGTAGTCGCTCACCAACGAGGCAATCCCGACAGCAGCGCCTGAGATAATGCTTTCGATTTGTTCCGCTTGGTTACGCACCACAAATACGACCGACAAAAACACGGGGAAAAACGTCATATATTCCTCTCAACACTCAAGCCAAACATGCAAAGCGATAATATCGTCGCAATAAAATATTTACTGCATAAAGCTTACACACGGCATATCCCGCCCCGGGATGGCAATGTACTGCAATCACAAAATTACGCATTTATCGAGAGAATAAATTTGCTAGGAGGTCCTTCTGCAACATCCTCCGAGGCGGCCATCTTCTTCGATAAAGAATTTATTAGATTACCCAGACATTCTCCCCAACCATCGCTTCGAAACCATATCCCAGACAAACGCTAGCCCCGACATTCCACCGCAAGCGAGGAAAGGCAAGACAGGCATAATATATCGAGCCTGTATTCCGCTCCAAGAACTGGCGTCCAGAATGCCGAACAAAAGTATCCGCGCCATCACGGCGGCGGCCGATAGAAAAATAATGACGATTGGGGCGGAAAAATGGCGCTTGAATAAAGCGAGTAGCAGTGAAACAAATACCAGCCCACACAACATGCTACTAAACCAACCATAAACCTTGGGCAAATATGGCGCGAGAGAATTCACGCGACGATAGGTGGTGGGCATCTGAAGCACATCGACTCCGAGGATGGCCGCAGCAGGCCCTTTAAAACTCGCGGTCATTCCAGCTTTCAATGCCGCCAGTCCGACCTCACCCCGCCGTCCATCCGACAATTCCAAATACAAATGATCCTGCGTAACTGAAGTAGCGCTTGCAATCTCAAAAGCGTATGCCCCTGGTACGTCCGGTCTCGCGCGCTCGCCCACACGCACCCAAGTCGACACCGCGCCCGGATTACCGATACCGATCAGGCTACCGACAGGGGCAATCACCCAACCCGCCACGGAGGTCTGCGGCGAAGCGCTGCGGCGGCCCACCACAGTGGCATATTCACCGAACTGCGGGACGCTGGCGTTTTCGATCGGCGTACCGGAATCTTCCAATTGTGGCCGAGTTAGGAGCTGAAACACGTTCGCCGTCGAGTTGGGCAACAAGGGCAGCCACTTGGCGAAATCCGGATCCAAGAACGAGGTCAGCATGAAACGCCGCTTGAGACGGCCATGCGCGAAGGCGTCCTCCAACTCATCGGCCACGGCGGCGTAATGCGCGTCGGCCTTCCGCGCGCTGGTGTGCCAAGTCGCGGCGGCGGCCACATCCCGCAGAGCCCAATAAAACCAGCCATTACCTATTTCCCCTGGGACCATGGTGTAGGGACGGGAAATCGCCACCCAGCCCTGACCGACACCGTGCTCCATGGCTGGTTGTAGTTGGCGAAAAGTCGTACTTTCCTTGTACGCAAGCTCCAGCATGGCCTTTGTAACGGAAATTTGCCGCGGTGTGGGGCCGGCCTCTATGCTATTCAACGCGGCCATGGCGCGCGCGTAACCTGGAGCGGCAAGTTCATAGCGCACCCACATACCCCATACCAGGTAGTTGCCGGCACAAAGCGCAACCCCCAGCGACAGCGTCGCCAACGCCGGAGCCAGCATCAATGACAGCGCCAAATGACGCCGCTCACCGCCCTGCCACCACCGTCGCCACCGGATCAACGACCATATGAACAGCAAGACCAACGGTACCGCAATCACGATTCCTTCTTTGCGCGTTTGATATGCCAACGCAAAACCGACGGTATACATCGCGCAGGCTGAACGGCTACGCCAACTCGGTGCCTCATCCCTGCGATTCCACACTTCGATCGCGGCGGCCAGGGTCGCTGCCGACAGCACGGTAAGCAAGGTTTCAGCCAAGGCCCGGTCGAAAATAAGCAGCGTGTAGGGGTGGAACGCCAAAAACAAAAATATGGGCAATGCCGTCCAATGTTTGCGCGTCAACTTCTCCATGGAAAAAGCGAGATACGCGCTCGCGGCCAACCAAGCGAGGTCGAGGGCGAACCGTGCTGGAATGCCCAGCAGATGCAACCCGGCCAACCATCCAGCATAGGTCTGCAGGTGCATGAATGCCATTTGGTCGTACGGCATGTTCCAGATGTGATGAAAAGCCGTGTTGATGTACCAAAATTCGTCATGCGGCGCATCGGTGGCGAGAATGTCGCGATCACCGGTGAGGAATAGGCGCCAAACAGCGGCAATGGCGATCAATGCCCAATATACCCGCCGCTCCATCACGTTTTTTGATGTCATAAAAAATGTTAACGTTGCCTGATTTAAAGGAGCTTGAGCGGTAGGCTCGCTGGAATTATTTGCCAGCATGATAACGCATCCACTCCACGGTACGCACCACGCCGGGCAGCAAAGCCACGCTCGGCCGCCAACCCAGTTCGCGCTGGGCCAAGCCATTGTCGAGCACGCTGACCGGCACGTCGAACGGCCGACCGGGCCGATACTCGCGTGCCAGCGCGCGACCCAACACCTGCTCGAGCACGTCCAGCAGGGCATTGAGCGTGGTGCCGGTGCCGGAGCCGATGTTAAACACCGACGCCGGGCCGCTGTAACGCAGCGCCGCGGCGAATGCTTCGGCGACATCGCTGACATGCAAATAATCGCGCGTCACGCCGCCGTCGCCCCAGATCTCGATCGGCTGCCCCTGCAATGCCCGGCTGGCAAATACGCCGACGGCACCCTGCGCCGTTTCGATTCGCTGGCGCTCGCCAAACGGATTGGCGACACGCAATATTGTGGCCTTGATACCGTGCATCTGCTGATACATGAGCAAATATTTTTCGATCGCCAACTTGGTGATGCCATACGACACCTGCGGCTCGGTCGGATGCTTCTCGTCGATCGGCAGATACTGGGGCCGGCCGTAGACGGTGCCACCCGAAGAAATGAACACGATGCGGCGCACTTGGTGGGCCACCATGGCGTTCAATAGCTGCAAGGTCGCCACCAGATTGCTCTGGACGTCGTAAATGGGATCGTCATTGGAACTCTTCGGCAAAGTGGTCGATACCAGATGCAATACCGCGTCTACGCCATCGAGCGCGGCGTTGATATCATATGCGCTGCCCAAGTCGCCGGCCATCCACTCGACTTCCTCACCGGCTTCGAACTGACGATAAGGCGCCACCCGCGGGCGTTCGAAAATACGCAACGCGTGGCCATCGCGCAGCAAGCGGTCGGCGATAGTCGACCCGATAAAGCCGCCGCCGCCAAAAATAACAATCTTCATCGCGTCACTCCGCAAATATGCGTGGCCGCCATGTGCAAGCCGCTAAGCGGCAAGCTCAGGGCAAAAAATCGCTCGAGCGCGTGCAATATGCTGCCATCGTAGGGCAAGGGCTCGTCGGGATAGTCGTCCCAGTCGAGCCCAAGCGCGACAACCGGCGCCAAGGCGGCGGGGCGCGCCCAAAACATACTTCCAACTGGGAATAAAAAGTGTTCCGGTGTCGGTCCCAGCCCCAGCCGTTCGGCAAGCACCAGGGCGAACTCCCGGTTCGCGCCCATGCCAAGCACATACGGATCGACGGGAAACACCATGCCGACACTGGCATCGGCTTGCATGGCCGCCATCACGTCATCCATCGCGGCGCAGTCCACGCCACCCAGCAAGTTTTCGAGCAGGAAGCGATACCAGGTGGTGCCCATGCTGGCGTCTTTGACGTCCGTGCTTTTCTTGGTGTGCATATGACCGACAATATCATAGCCGGCCATCAATCTACCCGAGAATGCGGTCAGGAAAGGGCCGATGTCGCGGCCGCGGTTGGGCACCGCTTCCAGCGCCGCCACCCGCCCCGCGTAACCAGCCAAGGCCGCTTCTACCTGCGCACGGGACGCCTCGTCTTTGATACTGATAAATAGATCCGGCCGGGTTCGGTTATACGCCAACCTGGTCAGCATTTCGGGCAGCAACTCCGGGTAATACACATGCAGGTGCAACGCCACGCGCACCTCGGCGGACACCGTCACACTCGGACCGGTTCCGAATTTCACCAGTGGATAATTCCATGCGCCCGGCGGTTGACCGGCGCGCACATAGTCGGCAAACGGGTCGGCGCCCGCCACCACTCCATGCCGCTCCAAATAAATTCCAGGATGAAAACCGGGATAGGGGTGTCGCCGGTCGATGCCGCTGGCCCAGGCCCGCACATATCGGCGCACCTGCGACAGCGTCGTTTCAGGCTCGCGCCGTGCGGCACACGCGAGGGCCGGTTGGAACAATCCGGACTCGACGATAGTGCGCACATCCTCGCGCTCCTGTTCGCTGCGCGCGGCCACGCCGATGGCCAACCTTTCCAGGCTCGCCACGTAGTGCGCCATATTGAAATACGCGTCCGCGGCGTCACGGCCGCGCGCGGCGACCTCGACGCGCAATGCGGTGTCGCCGGCCAGCGCCAGCACCTTGGCTGCCAGTTCGCCAGTGTCGAGGTACTCGGCAACACAATAGGCGCGCAAGCCGCTCTCGATCAAAAAGTCGGCGATGCCGGTGGTCTTGTCGAAGCACAGCACCGGCACGCCGCTGGCGATGGCGTCGATGGCGACGTTGGGCAGCGGATCCAGGCGCGACGACAACAATAACAAGTCGGACTCCTCGTACGCGGTATCGATCGCGCTGGTCTCGTCGATGAAAATGACTTGTTTCTGCAAACCCGCGCGGCGCACTTGATCGGCCAGGTACACCGAATACAGCACATCCTCGTCGGGCTCATAGCCTTTTCCGATCCAGACAAAACGGCAGCGCTCGCCGCCCGGCGAACGCGCGACCCGCGCCGCGCATTCGAGAAACAGTTCCACGCCCTTGCGCAACTGCACAAAGCCGGCGCCCAGCACCACCACGGCGTCGTTGGCGTGGGGCGGGCGGATCAAGCGGCGCAAGCGCGCGCGTTCCTGACTCAAATCTTCTTCGTTCAGTTCACCTTCCGGCAATAGACAGCGGCCCTGGGGCAGAATATGCGCGCTGCGCTGGCCCAAATCTGGGTACTCGGCGAATGCGTTTTCCATGGTCACGCGAGCGGAAAACACCACTTCGCCCGACCACAGCAAAGCGTCGCGGAAAGCATTGCGCGGCCGCGTGTAAGAAGCGAATTCATGCACCAAGCTGATAACCGGCACATAGGCGGCCGCCAGTGGCGCCAGGACGATGCGCGACACGATGCTATTGACCAGGGCAAACTTGAATGTGTAACGCGCGCTGAGCTGTTCGATCAGATGTTCGGCCAGCACGCTATTGCCGCGCGCGGCGGGCATGATGGTCACGATCGCGCCGGATAGCCGGAATGCCTCTTCGAGGGCGCCGCCGCCGAGCAGCACCGCGACCACGTTATAACGGGCCGCCAGCGATTGCACCAGGTTTAAGCTGAGCACCGGCGCACCGGTGCGCGATGCTTCGTGACTCACCACCATCACCGTGTCACGCTCGGCGCGCCAATGATCGGCGCCGAACAAGTCCAATGCCGGATAGGTATAGCTTCTTCCTTCTTGCCGGCCAAAATGCAAGTAATGCTCGGTGGGGTCGATGGCGGGATCATGCAAGTCGGGATGCAATTTGCGGTAAGTTTCCGGATCGAAATCGTGTGGCAGCAACGGGTCGCGCATCGCCGTGTCGGCAGGGGAGCCGACCGTCACGGCGGCAACCTCAAGAACGGTTTCATACACCCGGCGCTCGCTTTGGCCATACAACAAATAGTGTTGGGCTGGGTCGAGTCCTGAAATGGCCAGCAAATCCGGATTTAACGCTAAATATTGTTGGGCATTGAATCCCGCCGGCAAGCCGTGTGCCGCGACGGACTTGAACAAGCGGCCCTCATTCCGGCCATGCAGCAGATAGTGCTCCACCGGATCGGCCGCGGCCGCCAACACATCCGGGTTCAACTGAAGATACAGCGCGCCATCGAAGTCGCGCGGCAATTCGCCAGGCTCGGGCCGCGCCGGCGCCGCCCCTTTCATACGCTGCAGGATGGCTTTTAATGAAGTGATATTGCCCATAGGCTTCATGACGGCTTTCTCTTGATTAAACGTGTCGACAAAAACCGCAGCGGTCGCGTGATACGCCAGCTATGGGATGCCCTCAGCGCGAGCAATTCTCGCTCCCGGTCCGCCAAGCGGTGGCGCAGCGTGGCCATTTCCGCCCCATGCACTTGCTCGTCATCGGCGTGCTGGCGGGCGAAATCATTTTGTAGGCCGGCGATCCGCTCCGTCATCTGTTGTGCTTGCGTACGAAGCGTGAGCAGTTCGGTCGTTTGCTCCCGATAAGCCGCCAACTCCGCCGACTGAATCGCGAACACGCCACGCATGGCCGTCAATTCGTCCGTGAGCTGCGCCTCATTGCCTTGTAGGACAGAAACTTGCTTGAAGAATTCGATCGCTTGCTCGCGATAGGCCGACAGTTCTGTGGTCTGGCTGTCGGCCTGCCCCCGCAGAACCGCGAGTTCATCCGTTAACCTGGACTCGCTGGTCCGCAAAACCAGCACTTGATTGGCGAACTCGGCCGATTGTTCGCGATAAGCCGCCAGCTCGCTCGCAGGACTATCGGCGAGACCATGCGAACGCGCCAGTTCGTCGCTCAGCTTGGACTCGCTGGCCTGCAAGACACGCACCTGATTGGCGAACTCGGCTGCTTGTTCGCGGTAGGCGGCCAGCTCCCTGGCCTGGCTATCGGCCAATCCATGCATGCCTTCGAGCTGTTCTTGGCCGCGCCGCAGTTGGTGTGAAAACTCATCCGCTTGACGCACATAATTTTGTAACTCGGTCTGCACCGACTGCAAACCCAATCGGGTATGTTGCAATTCCTTACCCATGCGACGCGATTGCGAGAGCCGGTCTCGGCGCGGGTGCAACCACCACCATGGCTTACTTTCGACCTCGTCGGCGTGCGCCAGCGCGAACGCACAGGCGCTGGCGTATTCGAGCACCGAGGCCAGTTCCGGCAAGCCAAACTCGGCCGGACGGTCCAGCTCGCCCAGCGCGCCGCTCCAGTCGCCGGCCACGGCGTCGCGCGCCAGCAAAATGGCGGCGCGCCATTGGGCCGTCGCCGCTTCGCGATCGCCTGCGGCGATGTCGAGCGAGCCCAATATCAGGCGCGCCTCGACCGTCCGGTTACACAGCAGGGGGCTGAAACCGAGCGCGTCGAGCGCGGCGCAGCGTTCCAGCGCGCCGCGGGCGCGCTCGAAATCGCCGTGTTCCAGCCATAACTTGCCGAGCACGAACAACAGCGACACGCTCCAGCGCACGCCATGCGGCGTTTTGGGGCCGGCGTCCAGATACGCCTGGATACGGCCATCCATTTCCTCGATATGCGCCGCTTGCGCATCGTGTTTTTCCAACATCTGGTATGCCAGGACACACAGGGCCGCGCCCGCGTCGGGCGAGTCGGCCGGCGCGCCGCGCGCGACCTGCTCGGCCAACCGCGCCAGCGCCGCGCCGTCGCGCAGCCTGTGGCCGCTATCGACCATGCCGCGCACCAACCACGGATTGTGGTAGTCGCGCGCATAATTGGTCACGTTCCAAGCCGGCGCGGTGAAGCTCGGATACGAGGTTTGACGATAGGGCACGGTGGCCCCCTCCAGCGGGGAACGCATGGCCACAGCCAACCACCACTCGGCGGGCGGAGCATGGCCGTCGTCGCGCACGGACAAGGGCACTTGCAGCAAGGAGCGCCCGGCGGCGTGCCAAGTCAAGCGGTCGGTGCCCGACTTGTACTGATTGGCGGTTTGCGCCACCAGCTCCTCCAGCACGAAATGCCGCTCGAGCTCGCGGCACAAGCGCTCCAATGTATAGACGTGCACATGGAAAGGATTCGGGTCTTCTCCGCTGGCGTCGCTCCAATCGTTGGGCACGCTGGTGATGATACGGCCCCCGGGTGTCAAAATACGATGGAATTCGGCCAAGGTGGCCACGTTTTCATCGATATGCTCCAGGGTTTCGAACGAAATGACCACGTCGATAGAATGGTCCTCGATCGACGCGAGCGCTTGCGGAAGCATCCCGCAGCGAAATTCCAGTCCCGGCTGGCCAGCGCCGAAATTGAGCATGGCATAATCGTAAGCGTATTCGCTGCCGTCGATGCCCAGCGTGCTGCGCGCCGTCGAGGCGGACTGCACCAGATAACTGCCGTAACCCAGGCCACAGGCCGCGTCGAGCACGGCGTCGCCCGGTCGAATATAGCGCGCCGCCCACTGGTAACGCGCCACATGCGCGTCGGAACGGGAACCGGCCTCGCGGAACATGTCCATATGCAGATCCCGCTCGGCGACCAGCGCGCCCAGCGGATAGCGCTCGGCGGCCGCCTCGGGCAAGCGCTCCAGCAAAATAGTGACATACGGGCCGTCGTGCTCCAGCGCCGCATAGTCGTTGATCTGATAATACGCCGGGTGCTTGCGGAAACCGGCCTCGAAACAGCACTGCTCCCAGGCCTTGCGCGCTTGCACCGTGCCATGGTGGCCGCCCTGCGACGCAGCGCCGGTGGCGACGCGCAGAAATACCGTACGCCGCGTCACGCGCCGAATTTCCCTCAGCGCCTGCGCCACGTCCTCGGCCGCCAGGCATTCGAGCAGATTGGTCGCCACCACGGTGTCGAAACTGCCGTCCTCGAACGGCAAGGCCAGCGCGCAGCCGCGGTGAAAGCGCCGCGCCGCGCTTGGAGCGGCGCGCTCGACGGCCACCTCCGAAATGTCCACCCCGTGCGCGTCGACACCCAAGCGCAGCAAGGCCCGCACCAAGCGGCCCATGCCCGCGCCGACGTCGAGCACCCGGCCGCCGCCGCAAGACAGCAGTATGTCGTTCGCCAAGGTATCGGCGTCGACGAAACTTTGTGTCGCCTCGTGCCGGGGATCGCTCCAGTAAGCGTTGTATTGCTCTGCGTAATCAAATGCCATTATTTATTTCCAAGGGCCGCGCCCTCATTTTCAGATCGACCACGCCACCGAAGTGATACACATTGGCGTTGGTGGTCACGGTGAAGAAAGCTGCCTCGTCAATCCAATGCAACATGTGTTGTTCGGCATAGTAAGGCTTGCCTTCGCGGGTCACCGAAGCTTGGATCTCGTGTAAATTGGGGCCCAAGCCACATACGAATTCAAACGCCACCGTGAAACGCTGCCCCGCGGCGAAACTGCGTTGCCAAAACACGGCCCCGCTCGTCTCGCCGCCCAGGATCGCCATATCCTGGTTCAAGGTGCCCCAGGAGTAGAGTTTGACGCCTTCCTTGTTGCGAATGCGCAGCCCGACGTTCAAATGGGTCAACTCCTGATGCGCCACGCATTCCACCTGCACCCGGATGGTGTCGCGCGGATCGAAGTGCGAGCACTCTTCGCCGGCCGCGTCGAGCACGCTCACTTTGAGCACCTCGGCCTCCATGTCGCCAAACGACATCGTGGCCGAGCGCGACATGGAAGCTGCCGCGTCGACAGAGGCGGCGCCATCGGCCGGCGCCATGACGGCCACGTGCGATGCCGCGCCCAGGGCGGCCGCACGCGCCACCGCCGCCTTCTCCTTCAGCGCCAGCGCCGACTCGTTGAGCGCCCGGCTCTCATCCACGTGCAACTGCTTGCGGTAGGCCAACAAGGCTTCGCCCGAGTTGCCGATCATTTGCACCACGCCCTTGCGCAGCAATACCGCGCGGCTGGTGAGCGTGCGCACCGATTCCTGGTCATGCGAGACGAACAGCAGCGTCGTACCATTGCTGGTCAGGCGCTCCATACGTTCGAAGCAACGTTTCTGAAACAAGGCGTCGCCGACAGCAAGCGCTTCGTCGACGATCAAAATATCGGGCTCGACGCAAACCTGGACCGCGAATGCGAGCCGCACCAGCATACCGCTGGAATATGTTTTGACCGGCTGGTCGATGAACTGGCCGATGTCGGCGAACGCCGCGATATCATCGAAGCGCGCCCCGATTTCATCGTTCGACAGTCCCAGCACGGACGCGTTCATATTGACGTTTTCGCGACCGGTGAAATCGGGCGAGAAGCCGGAACCGAGTTCGAGCAACGCCGCGATACGGCCGCTAGTCTGCACGCCGCCGCTCGTCGGACTGAGCGTTCCGCATATCATCTGCAGCAAGGTCGATTTACCGCTGCCGTTGCGACCGATGATGCCCACCGACTCACCGCGCATGACGTCGAAGGAGACATCTTGCAAGGCCCAGAATTCCTTGAAGTAGGGGGCGACCCGCCGGCCCGCCAAACCATTCAAGCGCGGCAGCACGAATTGTTTCAGACGATCGCGCGGCGTGTCGTAAATTTCATATCGCTTGCTGAGGTTGCTGACCCTGATCGCCGTTTCATTAGAGGACATCGGCGAACCCTTTGCGCGTCTTTTGGAACCAGGCGAAACCGGCCCATGCCACCATTAGGGCGGCCACCGAATAAATACCCAAGCCGACCCAATTCGGCCAATGTCCCCAGATCACCACGTCGCGCGCCTGTTCGATGATAAAGGTGAGCGGATTGGCCATGATAAAGGGACGAAAACGCTCCGGCACCGCCGTCACGGGGTAAAACACGGGCGACAGAAAGGTCAGCACGGTGGTGATGATGCCGATGGTTTGACCGACATCGCGCAAGAACGCACCCAGCGAGGCGAGCATCCAGGCGAAGCCGGTGATGAGAATAATCAGAGGAAGCAACACCAACGGCAGGCACAGCGCGCTCCAATGCAGGTAACCATTGAATAGGAAAAACGCCACCAACAGCACGCCCATGCTGATCAAACTATGGAACAAGGCCGCTCCCAATGTAACCACCGGCAGTATCTCGATCGGGAACACAACTTTCTTCACATAATTCACGTTCGACAGGATCAGCCCCGGCGCGCGATTGATCACCTCGCTAAATAGTCCCAGCACGATCATTCCGACAAACAAGACCAACGCGAACAAGGTCTTGCTATCGTTGCCACCGATACCGCTCCAGCGTGCTTTGAAGATTTCGGAAAACACAAACGTATATACCACCAGCATGAAAATCGGGTTGAAAAACGACCATGCCAATCCCATCGCCGAGCCTTTATAACGGCCCACGACTTCACGCCGTATCATTTGCACGATCAGCTGTCGATTGCGATACAGGCTGGCGCCCAGCGCGCTTAACGAGGTCGGCTGCGCCGCATGCGGATTGACCGCCGCACCGAATCCACTCATGCGAACCGCTCCGCCTCGGCCAGAGGCAAGCCGAGCCTGTCTTTGCCGGACAGCGCGGGCTGGCCTTGGAGCGGCCACGCGATATTGATCGCGGCATCATTCCAGGCCAGAGTGCGCTCGTACTCTGGAAACCAATAATCGGTGGTCTTGTACAGAAATTCGGCGTTGTCCGACAGCACCACAAATCCATGGGCGAAACCCTCCGGCACCCAAAACATGCGCTTGTTTTCGGCCGACAGTTCCACCCCGACATGCCGGCCGAAGGTCGGCGAAGCGCGCCGCAGATCGACGGCGACATCGAACACGACGCCTTGCACCACGCGCACCAATTTGCCCTGCGGATGTTGAATTTGGTAATGCAGACCGCGCAACACATTGTTGGCGGAACGACTGTGGTTGTCCTGCACAAATACCACTTCGCGTCCGATGGCCGCGTTAAATTGGCGCTGGTTGAAACTTTCAAAGAAAAAGCCACGCTCGTCGCCGAATACTTGCGGCTCGATGATTTTCAAGTCGGGAATCGCGGTATCGATAATGTTCATGGATGAAATTTATCCTCCAGCAAACGTTGCAGATACTGGCCGTAGCCATTCTTGGCCAGCGGCTTGGCTAGCTCGGCCAACTGGGCGGCGTCGATAAAGCCCTTGCGATAAGCGATCTCTTCCGGACAAGCCACTTTCAGGCCCTGGCGGTGCTCGATGGTCTGGATGAAATTGCTCGCCTCGTTCAGACTTTCATGCGTGCCGGTGTCGAGCCACGCATAACCGCGTCCCATGATTTCCACGTTGAGTTGTTGGCGTTCCAGGTAAATCCGGTTGATATCGGTGATCTCCAGTTCGCCGCGCGGCGATGGCGTCAAACCGGCGGCGATATCGATCACTTGGTGGTCATAGAAGTACAGGCCGGTGACTGCGTAATTACTTTTCGCCACCAAAGGTTTTTCTTCCAGACTGGTGGCCTTGCCCTGCGCATCGAAATCAACCACGCCATAACGCTCGGGATCGTGGACATGGTAGGCGAATACAGTGGCGCCGGCGGCTTGCGCGCTGGCTTTCTCAAGCTGGAGCTGCAGGTCGTGGCCATAGAAAATATTATCTCCAAGTACGAGCGCGCTCGGCGCGCCGTCGAGAAAATCCTTGCCAATGATGAACGCTTGCGCCAAGCCGTCCGGACTCGGCTGCACCGCGTATTGCAGATTCAAGCCCCAGGCGCTGCCGTCGCCGAGCAATTGCTCGAAGCGTGGCGTGTCTTGGGGGGTCGAGATGATCAAGATCTCGCGTATGCCGGCCAGCATCAGGGTGCTGAGCGGGTAATAAATCATCGGCTTATCATAAATCGGCAATAGTTGCTTGGACACGACTTTGGTAACCGGATAGAGCCGGGTGCCGGAGCCGCCGGCGAGGATGATGCCTTTGCGTTGAGTCATGATTATTTCTCTAGAAATTCGGTGAGCATGCGGCCGACCCCGCTTTGCCAAGCGGGCAAAGCCAGGTCGAACGCCTGTTGCAATTTATGCGTGTCGAGGCGCGAGTTTTTCGGCCGTGGCGCTGGTGTGGGAAAGGCCTCGCTGGCCACCGCCCGGATCGCCTCCTGCCCCACCTTGAGCTCGACACCGGCTTGGCGCGCCTGGGCGATCACGAAACTGGCATAACCGTGCCAGGACGTCTGGCCGGAAGCGGCCAGATGGTAAATGCCACCTAACTCGGGTTGCCGCAAGACGCACCGCAAGGCATGCGCGGTGACGTCGGCCAGCAACTCGGCGCCGGTCGGCGCGCCGATCTGGTCGTCGATGACGGTCAGCTCGGCCCGCTCTCGGGCCAGACGCAACATGGTCTTGGCGAAATTACCGCCGCGCGCGCCATATACCCAGCTGGTGCGGAAAATCAGGTAACGGCAAGCGGAAGCGGCGATAGCTTGCTCGCCTTCGAGTTTGGTGCGGCCGTACACGCTGAGCGGCGCGACCGGGTCGGTTTCCAACCATGCGCGCTGGCCCGTGCCATCGAAGACATAATCGGTCGAATAATGCACCAGCCAAGCGCCGCGACGCGCCGCCTCATGGGCTAGCACAGCCGGCGCCTGAGCATTGATCAAGCGGCACAGATCGACTTCGCCCTCGGCCTTGTCGACCGCCGTGTGGGCGGCGGCGTTGACGATAATGTCGGGCGCCACCGCGCGCACGGTGGCGGCGATGCCTTCCAGGTCGCGCAAATCGCCGCACAAAACGGTACTGGCACGGCTCAGCGCCACCAATTCACCCAAGGGCGCCAGACTGCGCTGCAATTCCCAACCAACCTGGCCGTCCATACCAAACAGCAAAATCTTCATGCCTGACGCTCGGCGTAATTCTTTTCCACCCAGTCGCGGTAAGCCCCCGACTGCACATTGGCGACCCATTCCTGATTCGCCAAGTACCACTGCACGGTTTTGCGGATGCCGCTGTCGAAGGTTTCGGCCGGCTTCCAGCCCAGTTCGCGCTCGATCTTGCCAGCGTCGATGGCATAGCGGCGGTCGTGGCCGGGACGGTCGGTGACGTAAGTGATTTGCGCGCGATAGCTGGCCCCGTCGGGGCGCGGACGCATTTCGTCCAGCAAGTCGCACACGGTGTGGACGATCTCCAAATTCGGCTTTTCATTCCAGCCGCCCACGTTGTAGACCTGACCCGGTTGACCCGCCTCGAGCACGCGCCGGATCGCGCTGCAATGGTCTTTCACGTACAACCAATCGCGCACCTGTTGGCCGTCGCCATACACGGGCAAGGCTTTGCCGGCCAAGGCGTTCACTATCATCAGCGGAATCAATTTTTCCGGGAAGTGATAGGGACCGTAATTATTCGAGCAATTGGTGGTCAGCACCGGCAAACCATAGGTGTGATGATAGGCGCGTACCAGATGGTCGCTGGCGGCTTTGCTGGCGGAATAAGGACTGTTCGGCTCGTAGCGGTGCTGCTCGGTGAAGGCGGGGTCGTCCTTGGCCAGGGAACCATACACTTCATCGGTCGACACATGCAGGAAACGGAAATCCTGTTTATCGCTGCCCTGCAACTGTCCCCAATAGGCGCGCACCGCTTCGAGCAGATGGAAGGTGCCGACGATATTGGTCTGGATGAAATCCTCCGGGCCGTGGATCGAACGGTCGACATGGCTTTCGGCCGCGAAATTCAAGATCGCGCGCGGGCGATGCTCGGTCAGCAAACGGTCGAGCAAGGCGCGGTCGCCGATGTCGCCTTGCACGAACACATGGCGCGCGTCGCCGGCCAGAGTGGCCAAGGTTTCGCGGTTGCCGGCGTAGCTCAAGATGTCGAGATTGATGACCGCTTCGTTGGGTTGCGCCAACCAGTCCAGCACAAAGTTTGCACCGATGAAGCCGGCGCCGCCCGTTACTAAAATCATGGAATATTCCTCAAAACTTTTCTTTGCAATAAATTTTGTACCAGCGCGCGTAACGCCGTCAGCGTAGCGCGACTTTCTCAGGCTGCGGATTCTACTCCACCGGGCCGGCCCCGTCGCCCTTTCTTGCGCGCCGCGCGGCGCGCAAGCGGGTCTCATATTTTTTTGAAAATGGCCGCCACCACCAGACCGACATTGCCCAACACGGTCTGGCGATAAATACCCGAGCGCTTCAAACCAATCAGGCGCGGCAGCAGCCAGCGGTTCCTGGCGCTGGAAAAAAGATCGAACACCGCGCGGTTTTCCGGCGTCAGCCTGCCGCGCACGCGCAGCAAGGCTTCGATATTGCGGTCGCTTAAATCACGGAACCAGCCCGACCACAGCATGCGAACCCGGTCGAAGCGCGCGCGCCAGCCGGCGTTCATGCCCACCACATTGCCGCCGTGCTGGCGATAACGCAGCGAGGGGTAGGCGTCGTAAAAAATGCTTCCGCCACAACCACTGATGAGCAAATAAACCCACCAGTCGTGCAGCACCACATCGACCTGCGGCCCCGCTTCGCACAAGAGGCGGCGGGCGGCGTCGTTAAACACCATGGTGTTGCCGCCACCGATATTTTGCATGAGCGCATTGGCAAAGCTGGGCGGCTTGGAAAACAGGGGCGACAAGCCGATTTCGCAATTGTCGGCGTCAACCAGCCGAGTTCGGGAACAATACAAGGCGGGCACTCCGGACGGCACTTGGCGCAAACAATCTATGGCGCGCTGCAATTTGTCGGCTTCCCAGATATCGTCCTGGTCGGAATACGCGTAATAGTCGGCGCCGATATCGCTGTTGCAGGTGAGCGAGAGAAAATTCAAGGCAAAGCCCTGGGCCGGTCCCTTATCGACCGACAGCCGATCGCGCCCCCATTGCCGGCTGTAACGATCGAGAATGGCGCGCGTATCGTCGCGCGAGCCGTCATCGGAGGCCCGCACCACCCAATTCTGATAAGTCTGGTTCGCCAGCGAGTCCAGTTGATCGCTCAGGTAATGTTGCCCGTGATAAGTACAGAGCAAAATCGCCACACTGGGCAAGATCGGTTCGGCGGCTGCTGCGACATAGGCCGGCGAATACGACTGAGCCGCTCCCGCCATCGCCGGCGGCTCGATGGCGAGCTGCAACGACATGCCGGCGATATGCGCGGCGCTAGCCGCTTTGTTGGATTGATTCACGCATTGACCCCCACCTAATACCTCCACTACTTTCCTTAAGCAGAACACTAGAGGAATTAAATTCAGAGCGCGTGGCGATATTCCACGCCACAACAAATCGCTAAACCCGCCGCACACGGCCATGCGTAGCATAGCATTCTGATGTTTTTTTCGCCATGCTTTCCTTGCAACAATAAGTTTCTTGCAGGTACTTTGCTCAACAATTAAAATTTAGCCATGTATTATATACGTCTTAATTGACACAGTGCAGCAAGTTTCACTAAAGAAACTAAAATTGTCGTGAATATGACGCAATCTCGACCCTGCCGACGTCGCGCCGTTTCAGGATCATGCCGCCACGGCGGCCCGGCTGTATTCCTCCGTCAAGGCCAGCAAAGTTTGTTCGCTGCCCTCGATCAACTCGCGGTACTGGGTGTTTTGAAAGCCCCACAAAGTGGAAAACACTTCCTCCCGATGGCCGACCAAAAACGGCAACGCCACGATGACGCGCAGGCTCACCTGCCGCTCCAGATACTTATCGATGGTATTGACTTGATCGTCGCGGTGCTCGGGGTCCCAGGCGGCCAATAAGCGCAGCGCGCTTTCGCTGTAAACATTGCATACCATGCTAGTCATCTTGTCGATGGTGACGAACCGTACCCCCTGGAACACCTCGACCTCCAGCACCTTGACATCTTCGTGCAGGCTGGCGATCACCCCGGCGAACACATCCCACTTGCCCTCTCGCGCGTCCAGATAAGCGTTCACCACCGCCATTTTTTGCTCGAAATCGGGCGGCAACAAGGCATCGTCCTCCAGCACCGTCAAGCGCTGCTTGTGATAGCGCAGCGCATGGCGCGCCAGGCTCAGATACGACAAACCGCAACCGACCCAGCCCGGGCGCAGCCGCACGCCGTCGAACACGGCGCAACGATCCGGCCGGTTGGCCTCGAAAATGCGGCGCCGCGCGATAGTTTCAGGCAGGGACAAGGCGATCCGGTTGGCATCGGGCGGCAGCGGCAGCGGGTCGTTGATCAAACGCCCCGCCGACACCAGCCCCATCGCCACCAAAAAACGGTCGAACATGAAACCGAAGCGCTCGGCGCCGCGCGCCACCGCCTTATCGAGCGCCGCTTCGCTGACCGGCGTGTTCAAGGCCAGGCGCACCGCGTCGAGCATGGCGCCGTGATTGCCCGGCTCGAAGAAACTGACGGCCCCGGCCAATTCCGGATAATCGGCCTGATCCTGCGCCGCTTCCGACACCACCGGCACGCCCAGCGACAGGCATTCCTGGATGCGTGGCATTTCCAGTAAGGCGTTTTCGTAATAATGCAGATTGATCACCACGCGCGCGCCGCGAATGTGCTCGATCATGCCGGCGCCGAACACCTCGCTGCATATTTGCACCTTGAAATGCGCTTGCAACACGTCCAGCATGGCGCGCCGCCGTGGAGAACTGTTGGCGTCGCCGTAAAACAAGACCTCGCAACGTGCTTCAGGGCGGGCCGTGTCCGGACGATAGCCGCGGTCCGCGCCGACCGGCAAATAATATACGTGCGGATAAGCGGTGCCCTTGTCGGCCAAAAATTCGATGTTGGTGAGCGAATAGTCGAGCACCGCCAGGGAATTTTCCAGGATCTTGAAATAGCTGTCCGTAAACCAGCGCAAACTGACCGATTGCTCCAATTGATACACGATCCGCTTCTGTCCGGGCGGCAGGGTCTTGAACATTTGCGGGCACACCACGATGTACATATCGTGCGGAAAACCGGCCGGCTCGCTGGTGAGCACGTCGGCCTGCCAACCCAGCGCGCGCAGGCGCCCGGCGATCAAATGGCCCAAGAACAAGGTATGCGGCGTGGCCATCACCGCCCAGCGCCGCGGCGACTCGGTATTGCCCAGATTCTGCAGGGCTTGATCGACCCGGATCGAGCGCAAGCGATTGCGCAGACCGACGAAATCGGCGCGCACCAGGTAACGCATCAAATTGCGACCGCGCCGCAGCAACCCGGTCACCGCGCCCACCTTGGTCATGAGGGCGCGCAACGGCGCGGTGGCGCGCCAGGATTTCGATTCGTACAGCCGAGCCAGCTCGCCCTCGCGCGCGCGTATCGTGGCCACCGATTTCGACAAGTCGTTCGCCACGCGCCGGCTATGCTGGCGCAGATACGCCAGCTCGGCGTTGGCCGGACGCGACTCGATTTGGCTGGAGCGGTTGTGGCGCTTTTCAAACACGCCGTGCTTGATCGCGAAAAAGTACAGATCGTGGGTTTCCTCGCCGATCGAAAATTCGATCAACTGAAACAGGCCGGGCACGTCGAGCGCGGCGCGGATATCGGCTTCGTCCAGATTGCGGTAATAATCGGCCCACTCGTCGTCGATCGCCATCAGCAGCGGGGCGTCGTGCGGGGTGGTGCGCCGGGTGCCATGCTCGGGGCGGCCGGTGGTGGCGCAGGTGATCACCATCAAACCACCCGGCCGCAACATGCGCGCCGCGTTGCGCAGGCTTTCGACCCAGTGCCGATCGTGTTCCAGGCATTCGGTCGAAACCACCGTGTCGAAGGTGGCATCGGGCAACAGCAACTGATGCGCGGGCGTGATGACATCCACGTTGCGCCCCACCGCCACATCGACGCCCAGATACAGGGTGGTGCCGTCGAACAAGGTATGGTTGTTGCCGTTGATATCGAGCGAACCGATATCGAGCGCCATGGCGCCGGTGAAGTATTGCGGAAAACGCGCCTTGACGGATTCGCAGAACGCTTGTTGTTGTGGGTGGGCCATGGATGTCTCAGTCTTAGCGCAAAAAGTTGCCGGGTAAAGTA
>JAYVUV010000019.1:0-11709 GCA_043787615.1 Janthinobacterium sp.
TGATCGTCGTCACCGGAGCCACCGGCCAATTGGGCCGTCTCGTCATCGCGGGTTTATTGAAACGGCTGCCGGCCGGGCAGATCGTGGCCGCCGTGCGCGATGTCGCCAAGGCCGCCGACCTGGCCGCGCTGGGGGTGCAAGTGCGGCGCGTGGACTATGGCGACGCCGCCAGCCTGGACGCCGCCTTCGTCGGCGCGCGCAAGGTCTTGCTGATTTCATCCAGCGAGAACGGGCGCCGCGTGGCCCAGCACCGCAATGTGATCGAGGCCGCCGCGCGCGCCGGCGTGGCGTTGCTGGCCTACACCAGCATCTTGCGCGCCGATAGCTCGCCGATGCGCATGGCGGAAGAACACCGCGCGACGGAGGCGCTCATTCGTGCCTCGGGCTTGGCCTTCAGCTTCCTGCGCAATAGCTGGTATCTGGAAAACTTCACCGCCAACCTGGCGCCAGCGCTGGCGCATGGCGCGATCATGGGCGCCAGCGGGGAGGGCCGGGTGGCCGCCGCCGGCCGGCTCGATTACGCCGATGCCGCCGTCGCCGTGCTGTTGAGCGAGACCGCGCCGCAAGCGGTGTATGAATTGGGTGGCGACGCGCCGTTCACGCGCGCCGAACTGGCCGCCGAAGTGGCGCGTCAATCGGGCAAGGCGGTGGTGTACCATGACGTGCCGCAGGAAGAGTACCGCGCCTTTTTGCTGAGCGTGGGCTTGCCGGAAGAGTTGGCGGGTTTGCTGGCCGATTCGGAGACGCGGGTGGCGCATGGTGCGCTCGACAACGCCGGCCATGCCTTGAGCGCATTGATCGGGCGTCCCGTCGCCACCCTGGCCGAAGCCGTCGAGGCGGGCTTGCGCTCGCCGGCCGGCGCGGCGCATTGAGTCGAGCGATGCGCAAAGGCGCCGGACCAATCCGGCGCCCATGAAAAAACGCCGCCCACTGAAGCCAGTGCGCGGCGTTTTCTTTACTGCTCTATCCGATAGATGGTGCCCACGGAGGGACTCGAACCCCCACACCTTGCGGCACATGGACCTGAACCATGCGCGTCTACCAATTCCGCCACGTGGGCACTGCCTGCTGCGTGTTCTGCAACAGAGGCGCGAATGGTAAGCCATGGGGCGGCCCCCGTCAATGGGAATGTGCCGATTTTCGCCGATGGCGGCCGGGCTTGATCGGCGTCGTCCATTTTCTTGATCCATGCCGGGGCGGGGCGCGGCGGGGCCAAGATAATCGCATTTGAAGCCATGCTTTTGAGAAAAGTGCCGGCGACAGCGCTGGCGATACGGGCGCCGCGCCCGACCGGGCCACAATTGTCCGCGCTCTGTGCGGAAGCGCATTATCCATCATAATCGCGAGCACGATCACAGAAGGAGGCGCGATGCAGGCGAAGGTGGGCACCGACATGACGCACATCGATTTACGGGAAGGCTTGAAGTTGCGCTTCGAGGCCGGCGCTTACTCGCCGCGCACCTTGTTTATGATCACGGCGGCCTGTTCCGCCATGCTGGGCAACAAGCCGGTGCGCTGCGTCGGCGTGTTGCCGGGCGTGTCGCTGCTGGTGCATGTGCGCGGCCACGATCCGAGCACGCTGGGCGCCTTCACGGACGCGCTGTGGGCGCAGACCCAACATCACATCGAAAGCTGGATCGAGATGGCCGACCGCTTTCCTTGCATGGCGCTGCCGCTCGACGGCGCCCACGTCACGCTGGCCATCAGCCGCACCATCGCCCTGGATAAAGGCGTGATGCAACTCGAGGTGAGCCCCTTGGGAAGCGCGCCCGAGGCGGCCGCCGCTAGCCCGGCGCCCGAGCCTGCGCTGGCAGCGCGCGAAGCCTCGACCGGGCGCGGCGGGGCGCCGGCCGCGCGCTGGTGGCACAAGATCGGCCGGCGCGCGACACCGCCGCGCCCATGAAAAAAAGCCGCAAACTCGTGAAAGTTTGCGGCTTTTTTAGCTATTCGGTAGATGGTGCCCACGGAGGGACTCGAACCCCCACACCTTGCGGCACATGGACCTGAACCATGCGCGTCTACCAATTCCGCCACGTGGGCACTGATACTGCGACTTCTGCTATTATATTCGCTTGGAGAGTTTTGCGCCAGATGAACTTTCGTTCCATACTGCACATCGACCCTGTTCTGCTTTCCCGCCGCTAGCGCGTTTTTCAACGTTGTCGCCGCGAGAGGGCTAGATTATAGAGCAATATTCGGCGATGTCAAATACCTCCATGAAATTATTTTAAAACCGCACGCTGTAGGTAGCGTTAGGTAAATTACGCCGTCCTCCGGTACACTACGCCTATCACCGTGTCAATATTCGCGGTGACAGTCATCAGTTCAGACCGTTCGATCACTGTCAATAATAAAACTATAGAAATACTTTTGAGCCAACATACCCACACCATTCCCAGCCGGGAGGAAATTCTCGGCATCTTCCGCAGCGCCAAGGCGCCGCTTGATCCTCAAGCACTGGCGCGTTCGCTCGATGTGCATGCCGACTCCCTCGATGTGCTGGTCCGCCGCCTCAAGGCGATGGAGCGCGACGGGCAGTTGAAGTCGGACGCCGGCGGCGTGTATGTGCTGGCCGACCAGGCCGGCTTCATCGCCGGCCGCGTCAGCAGCCACCGCGACGGCTTCGGCTTCATCATCCCCGACGACGCCAGCGAGGACTTGTTCCTGCCCGAAAAAGAAATGCAGAAAGTCTTGCATGGCGACCGGGTGCTGGCGCGCGTGGTCGGCGTCGACCGCCGCGGCCGCCCGGAAGGCACCATCGTCGAGGTGGTCAGCCGCGCCAACAGCCATATCATCGGGCGCTTGCTCAATGAAAACGGCACCTGGGTGGTGGCGCCCGAGGACAAGCGCATCGGCACCGACATCCTGGTGGCCGGCTCGCCCGGCAAGGCCAAGGCCGGCCAGGTGGTCAGCATCGAATTGACCGAGCAACCTTCGCGCTTCAAGCAGCCGGTCGGCCGCGTGGTCGAGGTGCTGGGCGAGCTGGACGATCCCGGCATGGAAATCGAAATCGCCGTGCGCAAGTTCAACGTGCCGCATATCTTTTCCGCCGCCGCCTTGAAGCAAGCGGCCAAATTGCCGGCCGAGGTGCGCGAGAGCGACTTGCAGGACCGGGTCGATTTGCGCGACGTGCCGATGGTCACTATCGATGGCGAGGACGCGCGCGACTTTGACGACGCCGTGTATTGCGAGCCGGTCAAGGTCGGCCGCGCCAATTGCTTCCGCCTCATCGTGGCGATCGCCGACGTGAGCCATTACGTGAAACCCAACGACGCGCTCGACGTGGACGCGCTCGAACGCAGCACCTCGGTGTATTTTCCGCGTCGCGTGATTCCCATGCTGCCCGAAAAGCTGTCGAATGGTTTGTGCTCGCTCAATCCGGCGGTCGACCGTCTGACCCTGGTGTGCGACGCGGTCGTCACCGACAAGGGCGAGATCAAGGCTTACCAATTCTATCCGGCCGTGATCCACTCGGCCGCGCGCCTGACCTATACCGAAGTGGCCGACATGCTGGCCGACACCAAGGGTCCGGAAGCGGCGCGGCGTCCGGCCATCGTGCCGCATCTGCTCAATTTGCACGCGGTCTACCACGCCTTGCTCCAGGCCCGCACCGCGCGCGGCGCGATCGATTTCGAGACCACCGAGACCTATATCGTTTGCAACCCGGCCGGCAAGATCGAAAAGATCATCCCGCGCACCCGCAACGACGCCCATAAGGTGATCGAGGAATGCATGCTGGCGGCCAACGTGTGCGCCGCCGACTTGTTGCTGCGCCATAAACAACCGGGCACCTACCGGATTCACGCCGGCCCGACCAAGGAAAAGCTGAACCAGGTGCGCACCTTCCTCAAGCAAGCCGGCTTGAGCTTGAATGGCGGCGATACCCCGGCCGCCTCCGACTACGCCGAATTGATGAAGAAGGTCAAGACGCGGCCCGACGCGTCGCTGCTGCAAACCATGTTGCTGCGCTCGATGCAGCAAGCGGTCTACAGCCCGGACAACATCGGCCACTTCGGCCTGGCCTACGAGGCGTACGCCCACTTCACCAGCCCGATCCGGCGCTATCCCGACTTGCTGACCCACCGCGCCATCAAGGCCGTGTTGCTGGGCAAGCGCTACGAGCCGAAGATCGCCGATACCTCCGCGCTCAACACCACCGTCTCGAACGCCACCCGCAAGCAGCAAGCCAAGGACAAGGCCGAGGGCAAGCAAAAGCAAGCCGCCGACATGACCATCTGGGACGCGCTCGGGGTGCATTGCTCGGCCAACGAGCGGCGCGCCGACGAAGCCTCGCGCGACGTCGAGGCGTGGCTCAAGTGCTACTTCATGCAGGACAAGCTGGGCGAGGAATTCTCCGGCATGATCACCGGCGTGACCACCTTCGGTATTTTCGTCCAGCTTGACACCCTGTTTGTCGAGGGCCTGGTCCATGTGACCGAACTGGGCACCGATTACTTCCAGTACGACGAGGCGCGTCATGAATTGCGCGGCGAGCGCACCGGCAAGCGTTTCCAGCTGACCGACCGGGTGACGGTGCAGGTGGCGCGGGTCGACCTGGAGTCGCGCAAGATCGATCTGCGCCTGGTGTCCGAAGCGGGCGCCGACGAGGAAGCGGGCGAGGGCGGCGAAACTGGCGCGCGCGGCAAGGGTCGCGGCGCCGATAAGGGCAAGGGCAGATCCAAGGCCAATGTGTTGCCCGGCCCCACCACCCACTCGCGCCACGAGATCAAGTCCGGCGAGGGCGCCGGCGGCGCGCGCGCGGGCAAGACCGCGTCCGGGCGCGGCAATCGCGGTAAAACCAGCGGCGCGGCCAATGGCGCAGGCAATGCGGCGCCGGCGCCACGGGCGGCGAACGCTGGTTCGAAATCAGGTAAGAAGAAGCGATAAGAAGCGATAAGAAGCGATAACATGAAGAATAAAATGATTTTTGGTTTTCACGCGGTGACCTCGCGGCTGCGGCACGAGGCGTCATCGGTGGAAGAGATTTTTGTCGACGCGGGCCGGGTCGACCGCCGCATGCAAGATTTGGTGGCGGCCGCCAAGGCCGCCGGGGTGCGCGTGATGCCGGTCGATTCCTCGCGTCTCGACAAGATCGTCGGCACCCGCCGCCACCAGGGCGTGATCGCCTTCGCGGCCGAGCTGGCGCTGGCGCGCAATCTGGACGAATTGCTGGACGCGATAGACGGCCCGCCGCTGTTGCTGGTGCTCGACGGAATCACCGATCCGCACAATCTGGGCGCTTGCCTGCGCGTGGCCGACGGGGTGGGCGCGCACGCGGTCATCGTGCCGAAGGACCGCGCCGTGGGCTTGAACGCGACCGCCGCCAAGGTGGCCAGCGGCGCCGCCGAAACGGTGCCGTATATCACCGTGACGAATCTGGCGCGCACCTTGCGCGACTTGAAAGACCGCGACATTTGGCTGATCGGCACCGCCGACGATGGCGAAAAAGGCTTGTACGAAGCCGATTTCAGCGGTCCGACCGCGCTGGTCATGGGTTCCGAGGGCGAGGGCATGCGCCGCCTGACGCGCGAAACCTGCGACTTGTTGGTCAGCATCCCGATGTTCGGCTCGGTCGAAAGCTTGAACGTGTCGGTCGCCTCCGGCGTGTGCCTGTACGAGGCGCGCCGCCAGCGCATGGCCAGGGACGGCGCTTAACGGCCCGGTCCTCATCGCCACGCCGGCGGCGGCTGGTCGCCGCCGGCCGCCCAGCAGCCATGAGCCGAATACGCTACCATGGCTGTTTCTTTTTCAGCTAGCCGTTTTTATGTTCCAGCACCTGCGCGACGACATCAACAGCATCATCGAACGCGATCCCGCGGCCCGTCACGGCTGGGAAGTGCTGACTTGTTACCCCGGCTTGCAAGCGATCGTGCTGCACCGCTGGGCGCACTGGTGCTGGACCCGTGGCCTGAAGTGGCCGGGCCGCTTCATCGCCTATTTGGCGCGCATCGTCACCGGGATCGAGATCCATCCCGGCGCCACCATCGGCCGGCGCGTGTTCATCGACCACGGCTTCGGCGTGGTGATCGGCGAGACCGCCGAGGTGGGCGACGACTGCACCATCTACCAGGGCGTGACGCTGGGCGGCACCTCCCTGCACAGCGGGCGCAAGCGCCATCCCACCCTGCGCCGCGGCGTGATCGTGGGCGCCGGCGCCAAGGTGCTGGGCAATTTCACGGTGGGCGAATACGCCAAGGTCGGCTCCAACGCGGTGCTGCTCAAGGCGGTGCCGGACGGCGCCACGGCGGTCGGCAACCCGGCCCATATCGTGCAAAAGGAAGCGGCCCGCGAAAGCGGCAGCGCCGGCTTGTTCGCGGCCTACGGCGTGACCCCGAACGGCGACGACCCGCTGTCGAAGGCGCTGCACGGCTTGATCAACCACGCCGTGGCCCAGGAGCGGCAGATGGAGCGCATCGTGGCCGTGATGAAGGCGGCAGGAATCGACTGCTGCGCCTTGCAAGAATGTGATAAATTTGATTCCGTGCAATTGAACAAGCTGGTCGACTGAGGATGGACGCATGAATCTAGAATTGACCGCAGGAGCAAAGGCGCCCGACGGTGCGGCGCCCGATGGTGCGGCGCCCGATGGTGCGGCGCTGCTCGACCCGTTCGAGATCCGGGTGCTGGCGGTGCTGGCCGAAAAGGAGGCGCTCACCCCTGATAACTATCCGCTCTCGCTGAACGCCATCGTCAACGGCTGCAACCAATTGTCCAGCCGTGAACCGGTGATGGCCCTGTCCGAAGAGACCGTGGCCGAGGTGTTGCAGCGCCTGATGCAGCGCAAGTTCGTCAACGGCATCACCCAGGCCGGCGCGCGCGTGACCAAGTATGAACACCGGATGCGCATCAAATGGTCGCTGGAGCAAAACAAGCTGGCCATCCTGGCCGTGCTGATGTTGCGTGGCTTGCAGACGGCGGGCGAGATCCGCACCCGCAGCGGCCGCCTGCATGAATTCAAGTCGCTGGCCGAGCTGGAAGCCGGGCTGCAATTTTTGATCGATAAGTATCCGCCACTGGTGGCGCGCCTGACCTTGGCGCCCGGCACCAAGGAGCCGCGTTACGGCCACTTGCTGGCCGGCGAGGCGGCGCTGGCGCGGCAGGAAACGGCGTCCGGTTACGCCGGCGCGGTGAGCTTGCCGCAGCAGGGCGGCCGGCTGGCCCAGCTGGAACAAGAGGTGCAGCAATTGCGCGCCGAGGTCGGGGCTTTGTCGGCCCAGTTCGCCGCGTTCAAGCAGCAGTTCGACTAGCGCGTGTGTGTTTCAAGCCAGCGGCATGCCGGCGAAATAGCCGGCGCAAAAGTCCTTGAACGCGCGCACCAGCGGCGACAGGTAGCGGTTGCTGGGGTAGGTGGCCGCCACGTTGACGCTGTCGAAGCGCCATGCCGGCAACACTTCGATCAAGCGGCCGTCCGCCAAGGCCGCCGCGCCAATAAAGCCGGGCAGTTCCGAGATGCCCAGCCCCTCGATCAACCCCCTCAGCACGCCGGCGTAATCGTTCATGAGCAGACGCGGCGCGGGCTTGATCTGGACGCGCTCACCGGCGTGCCGCAGGCTCCACTCCAGCGGTTTTTCCCAGCGTGAAAACGCCACGCTCACGTGTGGGGCCACTTGCCGTGGGTGCGTCAGCGCGTCGATGCCGGCCATGAAGTCGGGCGCGGCCACCAGCTTGGGCCGGTGCAGCGTCACGTTGCTGGCGATCAGGCTGCTGTCGGCCCCGGTACCCACCCGCAGCGACAAATCGATACCGTCGGCGATATGGTCGATGAAGCGCTCCGTCACCAGACAATGCACCACCACCTTCGGATGGCGCGCCTGAAACGCCGTCACCAGCGGCAGCACGACCAGATCGGACATGCTTGGCGGCACCGAGATGCGCAAGCGGCCCGATAGCTCCAGCTGACGGTCCGTCACCAGCGCGTCCGCCGCCTCGAACTCGTTCAAGCCGCGCCGGCAACACTCGAAATAATCCTGACCGATTTCGGTCATGCGCAATTGCCGCGTCGAGCGTTCCAGCAGGCGCACACCGAGCGCTTTTTCCAATTCCGCGATTCTGCGGCTGACGGTCGATACCGGCATGCCCACGCGCAACGCGGCCTTGGAAAAGCTGCCGCATTCCACCACCTGGACGTAGAGCGCGATGGCGTTCTTATCGGTTTTCATTTTTTGATTTTCTCGTGGATGGGAAATTGATTTGAAAAATAGCCGGCTATTCTACCTGGTGGGAAAAAGTTATAGTTCTTTTCGCGGAAATCGCCGCTCACTCAGGAAAGAAAAAATGAAAATCTCGATCGCTTTAGCCTTCGCCGGCCTGTTGTTGCAAGCCATGCCCGCCGCGCAGGCGCAGAACCTGCCGGCCACGCTGTCCAATCCGCACGCGCGCGGCCAGTATGAGGCGCGTCAATGCGCCGAGATCGAGGCGGTGCTCAACCGTTACGCCGCCGCGCTCAACGCGGGTGAGGTGGCCGCCGTGGCCGAGGTGTATGCCGACGACGGGGTGGTGATGGCGCCGGAAGCGCCGCCGGCGGTGGGCATCGACGCCGTGCGCGCGTCCTACGCCGGCACGTTTCAGGCGATCGGCTTGAAGCTCGGTTTCGACATCGCCGAAATCAAGCTGCTGGCGCATGACTGGGCCTTGTTGCGCACGAACTCGACCGGGATGATCACGATCCTGGCCAACGGTGCGCAAGTGCCGGAAGGCAATCAGGAATTGTTTTTGATGCACAAGCGTCAGGGCCAGTGGAAGATCGCGCGCTACAGCTTTTCCTCGTCGCTGAAGCCGGCGGCCTAGCAAGCTGCCGGACTGGAGATCGTCGGCTGCAAAATGACTTGGCGGTGCATATTTCGCCGCTTTCTCGGCCAATAGCGCGCTATTGGCACTGCGAAATCGTCAAAATCCGGCCTCGCCCAGTTCCCCGGTTCATTTCTCGCTTCGACTCCCAAGTCCCAGCCTGCCAGTTGACCGGAACCGCGCCGGCCCCGGCCAAAGCGGCTCAGCTCGCGTCGCGCCAGCGCCGCAGGCGGATGGCGACGTAGAGCATGAGCACGCCGGCCGCCGCGCCCAGCCACAAGGATGGCGTGCCAAGCACATCCCAGGCCGGGCCGCTCAGCGAAGACAGGCTGGCGTCGCCGGCGTCGGCCAATGCCCGGCCGCCGAAGCGGTCGCGCATGAACCACGAGCCCGGTATCAGCCCCAGCAGGAGGTGGCCGACGATGTGCCGCATGTACCAGGCGATGTCGAGCGCCGGTTGCAGGGTTTTTTGCGCCCACACCCCCAGCATGGCGATCAGCAGCGGGCTGCCCACCGCCCATAAAAACACCTTGGAGCGCGCCCAGGCCGACACCATCAACAGCCAGCCCACGGTCGGCAAGGCCCATAAAAAGTAGATCGGCCACATGCCGAGCAGCCGCAACGGTCCCAGATAGAGATCGGGGCTGGCCAGCAGCGGTCCGATCACGTTGAAATGGCGCGCGCTCATGGTCAGCGCCAGCATGATCAGCATGGCCAGGCCGCTGGCCAGGGCCACCGCGCTGGTGATGAGCGGGGCGACCACCAGGGCCGTCGCCAGTTTCGAGGCCACCGTCAAGCGGTCCGATACGGGCAGCGATTTCCAGAACAACAGGCTGCGGTCCCGTCTATCGTGGTACAAGGCGCTCAGGCAGTAAAAAAATATCAGTATCCCCATCACGATGAAGAGCGGGGTGGTGGCGTCGAGATAATGCTTGGCCAATACGGCGGCCACGTCGGCGGGAGCGCCGCCTTCCAGGAAGCCGCCCATATGGTGCAGATCGGTGACTTGGCCGTTGACCATCAACTGGCTTTGAAAGTGGGCGCCTTGCGTGCTGAACAGCAGCATGGCGGCGGCCAGCGCCGTCATCACGGCACCGATCACCACCGGTGTCCACAGCAGCATGCCTTTGTGCTCCCACAACTCGCGTTTGATCAGCCATTTCAGCTTGTTCATGCCTGCGCCCCTTTCATGGTGGCGACGAACAAGTCGGCCACGCTGGGCAAGCGGGTCTCGCCCAGGGCGGCCAGTTGCGCGCGCGGCACGCCGTCGAACAGCAGGATGGACTTGCCGAACACCTGGCGCTGGCTGATGGGCCGCAAGGCCAGCGCCGCGTCCAGTTCGGACGGCGCGACCATGACTTCGTTGAAGCGTTCGCCGATCTGGTCCATGGCCACCGAGAGCGTGATCTTGCCGTCGCGGATGAACATCAAGTCGGTCAAGATGTGTTCGATTTCTTCGATCTGGTGGGTGGTGATCACGATGGTTTTCTTTTCGTCGAAATATTCTTCCAGCAAATCCTGATAAAACTGCTTGCGGTACAGGATGTCCAGCCCCAGGGTCGGCTCGTCCAGCACCAGCAAGCGGGCGTCGATCGCCATCACCAGCGCCAGATGCAGTTGCGCCAGCATGCCCTTGGACATGGCCTTGACCGGCATCGACGGGGTCAGCTTGGTGTTGGCCAGATAGCGCTCGGCCTTGCTGCGGTCGAAGCGCGGATGCACGCCGGCCACGAAGTCGACCGCGTCGCCCACTTTCAGCCAGCGCGGCAGGATGGCCACGTCGGCCACGAAGCAGACGTCGCGCATCAGGCGGTCGCGCTCGGTGCGCGGGTCCAGGCCCAGCACTGTGAGCTCGCCCTGAAACGGGGTCAGGCCGAGGATGGCTTTCAAGGTGGTGGTCTTGCCCGAACCGTTGGGGCCGATCAAGCCGACGATGCGCCCCGGCGCGATCTCGAAGCTGATGTCGTCGATGGCGCGGTGCTGGCCGTAATGCTTGCTCAAGTGCTTGGCGGAGATCAGGGCGCTCATGGGACGGCCTTCTCGCTGTCGCGCAGCAACTGGGCCAGGTCCAGGCCGAGGCGGCGGATGCGCTCCACCATGGCTGGCCATTCTTCGCGCACGAAGCGTTCGCGTTCGCTGGCCAGCAATTTTTCGCGGGCGCCTTCAATGACATACATGCCTAGTCCCCTTCTTTTTTCCACCAGCGTCTCGTCCACCAATTCCTGGTAGGCGCGCGACACGGTGATTGGATTGAGTTGATAGTCGGCCGCGATCTGGCGCACCGACGGCAGCGGGTCGCCCGGTTTCAGCAAGCCGTCGAGCATCATGCCGATCACCCGCTCCTTGAGCTGGCGGTAGATGGGCGCGTTGTCGTTCCAGCCGATGGTCATGGCCGGCACGCGTGGTTGGGTGGGGCAAGTGCCGACATGGCGGCTCCTATGGTGTGATGTTGTTTTGGTGTTGTAGTGAAGTATAACACTAAAGTTGGATCGGCGGAGGGCTTGCTTGTCAGATGCTTGGCCATGTTAAAATGTAAAAAAATAAACATCGTAAAGTAAGTCATGCAAAATTCTTTCGCGACCATTGTCGCGCTCATCAAGGATCGTCAAAACCGGCGTATTCTGCGTTTATCTTTCCCGCATAATGACGGACCCGATGCGGTGCTGCTGGTCAATCGGCTGGAGGCCGACGAGAGCTTGTCGCGCGACTTTCGCTTCACCTTGGAATTGCTATCCGACGACGCGCACATTTCGCTCAAATCGATGATGGGCAAGATGGTCAGCGTGGCCCTGGTGCGCGGCGATGGCGGCCTGCGCTATTTCAACGGGTATGTGTTCGAATTCGGCTTGCTCAAGACCGATGGCGGCTTAGCATTTTATTCCATGGTACTCAAGCCCTGGCTGGCTTATCTCAGACTACGCG
>JAYVUV010000020.1:0-13761 GCA_043787615.1 Janthinobacterium sp.
TCCAACGATTTTTATTTCGCAAACAACGCTTACCATGAAGGCGCGTTTTTGTTTCCCGGCACGCTGACCCAATCGATCACCGGCGCGCTCGGCACGGCCTCGCTGTCGTTCGACTACGCGGCCAATATCACCAGTTATGAACTCGCTTTTTGGAACGGCACCCTGGTCAGCAGTTTTCTCGGCGCCAGCCAGCCGCACCACTACGCCTTCAACGTGGTCGCCACCGGACACGATGTGCTCAGTTTCGTCGGCGGCAACCTTTTCGGCTCGAACCTGTTGTCCAATGTGAGCCTCATCACCACCACCGCCGTGCCGGAACCGGCCAGCTATGCCATGCTGTTGGCCGGCCTCGGCCTGATCGGATTTGCCGCGCGGCGCAAAAACAGCGTGTAAATCGACGCGCGCGACACCGGCCGCGTCTGCGCGACGCGCGCCGGCGTCGCGTCTCAGCGGCGCCCGCTCCGGCGCCGCCACCACGCCTCCACCGGCCCCTGCGCGAAGCGCGCCAGCCACCAGCGGCTGCATGCCACTTGCGCCACCATCAGCAAGCAACAAAAACCCATCAAGCCGGGGCCGCCGACGCGCGCGCCCCAGCCCAGGCCCGCCCCTTGCAGCACCAGCACGCCGACCAGCGATTGCGTCAGGTAATTGCTCAGCGCCATGCGCCCGACCGGCGCCAGCCAGCGCCCCAGCCACGCCACCAGGCGCGGACCGGCCAGCATCAGGCTGGCGATATACCCGGCGGCCAGACACGGCCCAGCCAAATACAGCACTTGCTGCCACAGCATGGCGTTCCAGACCGGTTGATAAGGATCGAGCGCGTCGCGCAAGGCCACCCATCCCCATAGCAGATTGAGCGGCAGGCCCAGGCCGAAGCCGATCAGCGCGACGCGGCGCCATAACCGGCGATGCCGTTCCGGCCGGCTCAACCAGCCCAGGCGCGCAGCCAGGATGCCCAGCACAAAGAGCAGCAAGGTATGGGGCAGGAAATACACCAAGCCCGACATACGCGAGTAAATAAAGTCTTGCATGCGCTCCAGGCCGATCGCGGCCAGCCCGCCGCCGGCGTAAATCGCGCGCACGTTTTGGTATTCCTCGATCGCCTCCTTGATCCCGGCCGGCGTGCGCTCGCTCAGCACCGAGAAACTCATCACCAGCATGGTCAGCAGGAAGAAGACGCCGATGACATAGCCGATCTGCACCACGTGACGCGCCCTGGCGCGCGCCAGCGGCACGATCAGCAAGCCGCCGAAGGCGTAAAAACTGAGCACGTCGCCGCTCCATATCAACATGCCATGCAGCACCCCGATGCCCAGCAGCAGAAACAACCTGCGCCGGTACGCCGCCAGGGCCGCCGGCCAGCCGCACAGCGCGCGGCGCAGCGAGCGCGTGTGCAAGGCGAAGCCGGCGCCGAACAGGAAAGCGAACACCGGATAGCACTTCAATTCGGCCAAGGCCGCCACCAGAAACACGACGGCGCGCTCGGCCCAGGACGCGCCGGGCGCCAGCATGCCGTAGCGCAGCGTGGTCAAGCCCCAGGCAAAGGCCCAGACATTGACCAGCAAAATGCCGAACACGGCCGCGCCGCGCGCGATATCGAGGCGGACCAGGCGGGCCGGACCGGCTTGCGCGGCCGCCATATTATTGACGCAGCCAGTCGCGCAACGCGTAATACCAATAGCTGAGCTGAGCCGCCAGCAAGCCGGCCGGGCCGCCGGTCGACGGCAAGCCCCAGCCGGCGAAGCGATCGAGTCCGGTCGTGTCGCCCAGCAGCGCGGCGGCCAGCACCTCGCCCGACAAGGTGGTCGGCCCCACGCCATGGCCGCCGAACCCCATGCCGTACCAGATCCCTTCCGGCAGGCGGCCCAGTTGCGGCATCTTGTGCCGGCCGTAACTCATCATGCCGCTCCAGGCGTAATCGACGCGCGCGCCGGCCAGTTGCGGATAAACCTTGAGCATGTCGCGGTGCAGCAGGCGCGCCACCTCGGCCGGGCCGCGCGCGCGGATCGAAATGCGGCCGCCCCACAGCAAGCGGGTGTCG
Organism: Janthinobacterium sp.; assembly: GCA_043787615.1. Lineage (GTDB taxonomy): Bacteria > Pseudomonadota > Gammaproteobacteria > Burkholderiales > Burkholderiaceae_D > Janthinobacterium. The sequence continues at coordinate 2,042 of JAYVUV010000020.1, forward strand.
GCCAGCGGCCGATAATAATCGAAGGCGAAGCGGGTGTCGTAGACCGCCGCCTCGGTGCGCACCGCCGTCGCCAGACGGTCGTCCAGCGGTTCGGTGACCATCACATAGGTGGCGATCGGCAAGATGGCGCCGCCCAGACGCGGATACAGCTTCTCGATATAGCCGCCGCAGCACACCACCACCTGGGCCGCCTTGACTGCGCCGGCCGCCGTGCTCACGCGCCAGCCAGCACCGTCGGCGTCGATGCGCGCGACCCGGCTGTGCTGGTGCACCCGCACGCCGCCCGCGGCCAGCACGGCGGCCAGGCCCAGCGCGTACTTGAGCGGATGAAAGTGGAAGGCGTTGGCCTCGTACAAGGCGCCGAAATAGCGCGCGCTGTCCAGGTGGAGGCGCAATTGCGCCGGGCTCAGGTGTTGCCACTCCACGCCCAAAGTGTCGGCCATGAAACGCCGCTGCCGCTCCAGCACGCGCGCATCGTCGAACCAATTGGCCAGATAGATGCCGCCGTGACTGGCTTCGCATTCGATGCCGTAACGGGCGATGCGACGCCGGATCTTGTCGACCGCGTCCAGCGTGAGCCGATACAGCTGGCGGCCCTGCTCCATACCGGCGCCGTCGACCAGGGCGCGCTCGCCCAGCGAATAGCCGCCGAACACGAAGCCGCCGTTGCGCCCGGAAGCGCCGTGGCCGATCTCTTGCGCCTCCAGCAACACGATATCGGAGTGGCCGCGCTCCAGCAGGGACATGGCGGTGGCCAGCCCGGCGAACCCGCCGCCGATGATGCAGATGGCGGTCTCGCCGGTCCCGCTCAAAGGCGGATGGCGCGCGCCGGCGGCGTCGGCCGCCTCGGCCGCCGTGGCGCGGTAATAACTGTGCCGCGCCGCCGGCTCAGCCATGCGCCGGGGCGGCCAGGGTCGGATAGTCGCTCACGCTCAACTCGAAGCCGGCCTGGTCCGACACCAGGCGCGCCCGCCCGCCGAACGGCAGCGTCACCCGGCGCGCGACATGGCCGAACTCCAGCCCGGTCAGCACCGGTATCGCCAGGCGCGCGCGCACGAAGGCCAGCATGGCGTCGAAATCGTAGCCATTGTCGTTCGGCCCCAGCCGATACTGGCAAAAGTCGCCCAACACCAGCGCCTTTTGCCGCCCGAGCACGCCGGCGTACAGCAATTGCAGCAGCATGCGCTCGACCCGGTAAGGATGTTCGTTGACGTCCTCGACGAACAGGATGCCGCCTTCGATGGCGGGAAAGTACGGCGTGCCCAGCAGATGCACCAGCATCGACAGGTTGCCGCCCCACAGCGTGCCGCCCAGGTCGACCGCCGGATTGCCCGCGGCCCGGGCCACGACGCGGTGGGTCGGGCCGGCCAGGCAGGCGCGAAATTGCTCGAGCGTGAAATCGACCGGCTCCGCGCGCGTGAAATCGTCGCACATCATCGGTCCGGCGAAACTGGCCCGGCCGGTCTTGGCCAGCAAGCCCATATGAAAGGCGGTGAAGTCGCTATAGCCGACGAACAGCTTGCCGCTGGCGGCCATGGCCTCGAAATCGATCTCGGGCAAAATGCGGCTGATGCCGTAACTGCCGCGCAAGGCCATCACCACTTGCACCTCGGGGTCGGCGGCGGCCGCGTTGAGCTGGGCCAGACGGTGCGCGTCGGTGCCGCCGAAGCGCTGGAACACCCGTTCCGGCTCGTAATAATCGTGCACCCGCCACCCCTGCGCGCGCATGCGCTCTATGCCGCGCCGCAAGGCTTCCGGGTCGGTCGCTTGTCCGCCGGGCGCGGCGATGGCGATGCCTATGGATGAAATGCTCAAGTCGATTTTTCCGTCAAGTTAGCGTCCTGTCAAGAAGACCGGTCGAGTCCGGCCGCGCCGGTCGAGGCGATCGGCGCGCGCGAGCGAGGCGCCGGGTGTCCGTGCAGATGGCCTTCGATCAAGGCCAGCAGGCGCTCGATCAATTGGTCCGGCAAATCGTGGCCCATGCCTTCGATCACATGCAAGTGCGCGTGCGCAATCTGGCGCGCCGTGTCGATGCCGCATTCGACCGGTATCAAAGGGTCGTTCGCGCCGTGGATCACCAGCACCGGACAGCGCAGCGTCTTCAGCGCCGCGCTGCGGTCGCCCGAGGCCACCACCGCCACCATTTGGCGCGCGGTGCCGGCGGCGCTGCCGCCGCGTTGCAGGGAAGCGACGATGCGTTGACGCAGCGCCTTGTCCGAGGTCGGATAGGCCGGGCTGCCGATGGTGCGGAACGTGCGCGCCATGTAGGCGATTACCTGTTCCGGATCGGTCGGCTTGCGCGGACCGCCCATCAGCGCGCGCCGGGCCGCCTTGGTGGGACCGGGCAAACCGCGCCGGCCGCTGCTCGACATGATCGAGGTCAGGCTGGCGGTCAGCTTAGGATAGCGCGCCGCGAATACTTGACCGATCATGCCGCCCATCGATACGCCGATCACATGCGCCGGCCCCACGCCCAGCGCGCGCAGCAGGCCGGCGGCGTCGGCCGCCATGTCGTGCAGCGTGTAGGCCGGACGCAGGCGCCAGCCGACCAGATGCTTGAGATAAGCCAGCACCAGATTGGGCGCGCCTAACGCATCGAGCTTGGTGGACAGGCCGCTGTCGCGATTGTCGAAGCGGATCACGTACAGCCCCTGCTCGACCAAGCCTTCGACGAAACGTTCCGGCCAAGCCGTCAATTGCATGCCCAGGCCCATGATCAACAACACGGGCGGCGCGGCCGGATCGCCATCGGCGCGGTAGGCGAGCGTCATGCCGTTGACTTTAATGCTGGCCACGGGCGACTTTCCTGATCCGGTGCCGGGCATGAGCGGCCGGCAAATTGGTGTGCGAAATCACGTCGAGATCCATTCCCATTCAACTAAACACGGCCCGCGCTCCGGCCTTGCGCCCGGGGTCGCGGAACAACAGCTTTTTCACGCCCCGGTGCGGTTCGCGGTCGAAACGGCGCCACCCGCCCTCCGGCTGGGCCAAGCGGTCGGCGATGGCGTACAACACCAGCGGATTGGCGCCCAGGCCGACATGGCTGGCGTGCACCTCGATGTTTTCCGAGTTGGCCGTCTCGTGCTCGACGCTGCAACGCCAATCGACCACGCCGTCGCTGCGGCTGAACACGGAACTGGTCGGCACGGTCGGGGTTTCGGCCAGCATGGCGTAGCGCGCCGGGTCGATTTCCGCCTCGCCCGACACCAATTGATACACCCGCCACGCGTTGTTGGCCTTGGGGCTGCCGACAAAGGGCGAACCGAGCGAGATCACCAGGCGCACCTGATCCGGCAACATCTTGGCCAGTTCGCGCGCGTACACGCCGCCCAGGCTCCAGCCCACCAGGCTGACGCGTCGGCCATGCAGCGCATGCAAGCGGCGCACCCGTTCCACGCAAGCCTCCAGCACACCCGGCCGCGGCCCCAGGTTGAGGCCTTGATCCCAGCCATAGGTGCGATACCCCTGGCCGGCGATGAAGCGGCGCAAGACGGCGGTGGAAAAGTCGCCCGCCGTCAAGCCCGGCAACACCAGCACCGGGTGGCCGTCGCCGGCCGGCAAACCGCTCAACAACGGCAGCGCGGCGAGCGCGGCGCCCAATTCCCAGGGCGCGCGCAATTCCATGGCCAGGCGCAGCAGGCCGGGCGCGCGCTGAGGCGGGGCGGGATGGGCGTCACTGGCGTGTGGCAAGGGCAATCCGGTCTCCTGAGGCGGGCCGCGACCCACTCGACATGACAAATATTACACACGGCGCCACCCTGCACGCGCGCGCGATCAGCCTTAGCATACCATTTTTGCGCCGCGCGCGCGGCCCGGCCATCGGCCGCCTACGGTCCAGCGGCGGCCAGGCGCGCGGCCGCCTGCGCGCTGCGCCGCTCGGCGAAGAAACGTTTCAGGAAAGCGCCGCAAGCCTCCCCCAGCACCCCGCCCACCACCTCGGCATGGTGGTTCAAGCTGGGTAGGGCGAACAAATCCAGCACCGAACCGCAAGCCCCCGTCTTCGGGTCGCCGGCGCCGTAGACCACGCGCGCCAGACGCGCGTGCATCATCGCGCCCGAACACATGACGCAAGGTTCCAGCGTGACGTAGAGCGCGCAACCCGGCAAGCGGTAGTTGCCCAGCGCGACGGCGGCCGCGCGCAGGGCCACGATCTCGGCATGGGCGGTGGGATCGTGGCGCCCGATCGGCTGATTGTAGCCGGTGGCGATCACCATCCCGTCCTTGACCACCACCGCGCCCACCGGCACCTCGCCCAGGTCCCAGGCGAATTGCGCCTGCGCCAGGGCCAGCCGCATGAAGGCGGCGTCGTCAGGCTCGTCGTCAGGCTGGGCCGGCATCGGTGATCTCGGCCCAGCAGTTCGGGGTTTCGTGCAACACCAGCTTATGCAAATGCAAGCCGGTGCCAAAACGGTCTTTGTAAGCGGCCTTCAAGATGTCGAAAGCGACCTGGGCCAGGTTTTCCACGGTCGGAATGCGGTCGATCACCACCGTCTTATGACCCGGCAAGGTGGCCAGGAATTCGCGCACCGCGTGGTCGCGATCGTAGACGATGAAGGCGTGGTCCCAGATATCGACCAGGTGTTCCTTGGCCAGCGCCTTGATGTCGGAAAAATCCATGATCATGCCGTTGTCCGAATTGCCTTCGGCCTGGATCACTTGCCCGGTCAGGGTGATTTCCAGGGTGTAGCGGTGGCCGTGCAAATTGCGGCACTGGCTCTTATGGTCGGGAATCCGGTGACCGGCGTCGAATTCGAGCTTGCGTGTGATGGTTAACATGGGTGACTTCATAAATAAGGCGATCTGCGGCGCGCGCGCCGTTACGGTATTTGCAGCAATTTGTGGGTTTGCAGGCTCAGCTTCCATTTCGGATGGCGCTTGCAAGTCTCGATGGCCAGCCGGACGTTATGGGCGGCCAGCGGGCCGTCCATGGCCTGGACGTAAAAATGCTCGAAGGCCAAGTCCTCGTAGGCGGCCAGGTCCTGGCCGGTTTGCGGTATCACCACCTTCAGTTCGCTGCCCTGGCGCACCACCAGCTTGGAACCCATCTTGGGACTCACGCAAATCCAGTCCACCCCTTCCGGCACCGGCAGGGTGCCGTTGGTTTCGATGGCGATTTGAAAGCCCAGCGCGTGCAGCGCGTCGATCAAGTCCCGATCCAGCTGGAGCAAGGGTTCGCCGCCGGTCAGCACCACATATTTGCTGGCCGGGTAAGCGGCCGGCCACAAGCCGTCGATCACGGCCGCCAGCGCGGCGGCGCTGGCGAACTTGCCGCCCCGCTCGCCGTCGGTGCCGACGAAATCGGTGTCGCAAAAGGTACACACGGCCTCGGCCCGGTCGCGCTCGCGGCCGGTCCACAGATTGCAGCCGGAAAAACGGCAAAACACGGCCGGACGGCCCGCGTGGGCGCCCTCGCCCTGCAAGGTATAGAAAATTTCTTTAACGCTGTAAGTCACGCTGGGTCCTCGAAACAGGCTGCACCCGGCACGGCCCCGGGGCCGGCCGGATCGGCAACCTTGTATTATATCGCGAGCCGCGCGAGACGGCGTGATCGCGCCAAAAACGCGACATTCCCTTGATCGTCTCGACAATCATCCGCGACTTAATCGGTCGACGTTTGCGCAAAAACAAAACCATTACCAACGTGGCACGGTACTTTCAATTAGGCAACCTTGTTTCACGCCTTCCCGGAGACCCGCCATGAAGAACGATACGAAGCTGCCGGCCCATCGTTTCATCCTTGCCGCCGTGCTCGCTTGTGGTCTATTGCTGCAATCGGTCGCCGAGCGCGCGCCGGCGCCGCGTCAGCCCTGGTCGATGGGGTGGCGGGTCGATTGCCTGAGCTGGAGCGCGGCGCTGCTGGCGGCCATCGCGCTGTCGCTGCTGTGGCGACTGCGCAAGCAGCGCGCGACGCTGACCGGCTTGCGCCGCCAGCTCGAACACGAGCGCGTGGCGCGCATCGGCGCCGAACAGGCCCGGCTGGAGGCGCAGGTGCAACTGTGCCAATTGCGCGGGCGGCAAGAGCGCGTCGAGCAAGACGAACGCGGCCGGATCGCGCGCGACATCCACGACGACCTGGGCCAACATTTGATGGCGCTCAAGATCGACGTCTCCATGCTGCGCCTGACCACCCGCGCCGCCCATCCCTTCGTCAGCCAGGGCCTGGGGGCGATCGAGCGCCATATCGACCTGACCGTCAAGTCGCTGCGCTGCATCATCAACGACTTGCGCCCGATCGGGCTGGAAGCGGGCTTGAAAGCGGCCGTGGAGAGCCAATTGCAGCAATTTTCCCGCATCAGCGCGGTGCGCTGCGAACTCGACACCGATCGCGACGTGTTCGAGGCGGGCGCCGGCGCCGAAATCGACTGCGCCGTGTTCCGCATCCTGCAAGAGTCGCTCTCGAACGTCGCCCGCCACGCGCGCGCCACCGAGGTGCGCATCGCCCTGCGCCGCGACGCGCAAGCGCTGTCGATCACCATCAGCGACAACGGCGTGGGCATGGTGGGCGGCGCGCCGCGCGGCTGCGGCTTGCTGGGCATCGGCGACCGCGTGGCCGGGGTGGCGGGCCGGCTGCGCATCGATAGCGCGCCCGGGCGCGGCACCACCGTGTCGGTCGCCATCCCGCTGGCGGCCCGGGCGGCGGCGCCGGCCGCGCTATGCTGAGGGCGCGCGCGGCAATCGCGGGCCGATTGTGCATTATCAAGCGCGGCGCGGGCCGCCGGTAGCAAAATCAAAACTTGATTTGAGTAATTATTTTCACGCTCAAAACAATCGGATCGCCATGCCACCGCTCGCCCCGGGTCGCCATATCCATTAAAAACAAGGACCTGTCCATGCTCAGCATCCCCCAGAACCAGGCTGCCAAGGAGCTCGCCGACACCGACCGCCAGCACGGTTTCGCGATCAAGATGCTGGAAATGCTGGTGATTCCGACCTTCGTGCTGGACCTCGATTGCAAGGTCATGATGTGGAACCGGGCGTGCGAGCGGCTGACCGGGGTGCCGGCCTACGAGGTGCTCGGCACGGGCGACCATTGGCGCAGTTTTTACGCCGAGGCCCGCCCCACCCTGGCCGACCTGGTGATGCAGGGCCGCCAGGGCGAAATCGGCGCGCTCTATCAGCGCCAGGTGCAGCGCAACGACAACGATCACAACGTCTACGCGGAGAACTGGTGCGACATGCCGCGCATGGGGCGGCGCCGCTACCTGGCGGTGGACGCCAGCCCGATCCACGGCAACGACGGCGCCGTCCTGGCCGTGGTGGAAACCCTGCGCGACATGACCGATGAAAAAAAGACCCAGCTCGCGCTGGAGCAGCTGGCCACCCGCGACGGCTTGACCGGCCTGGCCAACCGGCGCTGTTTCGACGACACCCTGCAAGCCGAATGGCAGCGCGCCGCTCGCCACCACGAGGCGCTGTCGCTGCTGATGGTCGATGTCGACTACTTCAAGGAGTACAACGACACCCACGGCCACCTGGGCGGCGACCGCTGTTTGCAGCGCATCGCGCACGCCCTCGCCAGCGAAATGCGCGCCAACGATCTGGTGGCGCGCTACGGCGGCGAGGAATTCGCCGTGATCCTGCCCAATCAATCGCTCAAGGGCGCCTCCATCGTCGCCGAGCGCATCCGCGAACGGGTCGAGCAATTACAGCTGCCCAAACAGAAGGACGGCCGCCAAACCGTCACCGTCAGCATCGGCGCGGCCACCGCGCTGCCCGACGATCAAACCGAAGCGCAGCAACTGCTGGCCATCGCCGACGCCGCCCTGTACCGCGCCAAGCATATGGGACGCAACCGTATCAGCCTGCCGGCCAACGTGGTGCTGTGAGCGCGGGCGGCCACCCCGCGCGGTGGCGGCTATTTCGCCAAGCCGATCTGCCGCATGAACGTGGTCTGGTCCCAGAACAGATATTCCTCGTCCATGACGCCGTCGCGCCAATGGCCGATGGTCGCCATGCTGAACTTGAAGCGTTTGCCGGTGGGCGCGATACTGCCGCCGTCGGCGCTCGGCATGGGCTGGGAAAAGGTACCCTCCATGACCCCGATAACGGCGCTCCACTCGCCCTTGCCGAACTTGACCGGATGGGCCTCGATGCGGGTGTCGGGCGCGTACACAAACATGGCTTTCAAGTCGGCGATGTGGGTGTCGATGCCCACCGTTTGATGCCCGTCCGGCCAATGCACCACGATGTCCCGGGCGTGGCTTTCGTGCAGGCGATCCCATTGCTGATGCGTGAACACCTCGAAGTCGAGCGTGTCGAAGGCGGCGATATGGGCGGCCGTGGCGGCCTCCTCGTCGCGAAATTGCGCCAGTTCGCCCAGCAGGGCGGGAATCGCATCGTGCCCGCCCCCGTGTCCATGTTCGCGTTCATGTTCGTGCTGCGGCGTCTTTTCGGCCCGTGCCGCGCCGGCGCCGAAGCAAGTCGCGGCGGCCAGCAAAACGGCCGCCGCGATGCAGAGGTGTTGTTCATGGTGGGTCCCTCTTTAAATAGGTGAGATGGGCTGGGCTTCACGCGGCGCGCGCGATCCAGGTGGGCGCGATCGCGGTGCCGCGGCCGGCGCCATAACCCAGGTAGACATTCAAGCCGGCCAGCGGTTCGAGATAGCGGGCGTTGTGCAAGCCGCCGGCATCGACCGCTTGAAAACCCATGCTGACCGCCAGCGCGGTGGCCGTTTGCCTGGCGTCGGCATGATCGGTGGCGAGGAAGACGGCGGCCCGTTGCCCGTTGCCGAAATCGGCGCCCTCGAACAATACCTGGGCGAACAGGGTGTTGAAACCCTTGACCAGATGCGCCTGCGGCACCGCCTTGGCGATTTCCTCGCCGGCCGAGGTGCTGTGGCCCAGGGTGAGGCCCATGTAGTCGGCGGTGAGCGGGTTGCTGATGTCGATCACCACCTTGCCGGCCAGGTCGCCGAGCGATCGCAGCGCCGCCACAGCGTCGCCGTAAGCGGTGGCCAGGACGATGGCGTCCGCGCCGACGGCGGCCTGCGCCGCCTGCACCGCGCGCGCGCCCGGATGGGCGGCGGCCAGCGCCTCGGCCTTGCCGGCCGTGCGGGCCGTCACGCTGACGTCGTGGCCGGCCAAAACCAATTGTTTTACAAATGCCGCGCCCATGTTGCCGGCGCCGAGTACGAGAACTTTCATGATGTGTCCTGGGTGAGTGAGTGAGGGCGGCGTGATCGCCGCCCGCTACGCATGCGTTACGCACCAGGACACTCTATAAGCTATCGCCGGCGTGATAAACTGGCTGAAATTGGTTTCACTAACTCATAATCCGGCACAATGGATCGATTCCTCGAAATGCAATCCTTCGGCGCAGTGGTCGACGCCGGCAGCTTCGTCAAGGCGGCGGCGCTGCTCGGGCTGTCGAAAGCGGCCATGTCGCGTTATGTGGGCGATCTGGAAAAACGGCTTGGCGTGCGGCTGCTGCACCGGACCACGCGTCGCCTGTCGCTGACGGTGGAAGGGGCGCTGTTTTACGCCAGAAGCAAAGAGGTGCTGGGCGCGTTGGAGGAAGCGGAAAGCGAAATCACCTCGCGCAACGGAACGGCCAGCGGTTTGCTGCGGGTGAACGCGCCGGTCACTTTCGGCATCCTGCATTTGGCGCCGCTGTGGGGCGGCTTCCGCCAGCGCCATCCGGACGTGGCGCTCGACATCGCCTTGGCCGACCATGTGGTGGACCTGGCGGACGAAGGGTATGACATCGCGATCCGGATCGGCGCCCTGCCCAGCACCACCTTGATCAGCCGGCGCCTGGCGCGCACCCGCATCGTGGCGTGCGCCTCGCCCGCCTATCTGGCGGCGCACGGCACGCCGCGCCAGCCGGCCGACCTGGCCGGCCACGCGGTTATTTCCTACAGCCTGCTCGCCAGCAGGGATGAATGGCATTTCGACGGCCCGGACGGCCACGTGTCGGTCCAGACCGCGCCTTTCATGCACAGCAATAGCGGCGACACCTGCCGCGCGGCGGCGCTGGCGCACCAGGGCGTGATCTTTCAACCGACCTTCCTGGTGGCCGACGATTTGGCCGCCGGCACGCTGGTCGCGCTGCTGCCCGGCTACCGGGCGCCCGAGTTGGGCGTGTACGCGGTCTATCCGAGCCGTAAATACGTGGCGCCGAAAGTGCGCGCCCTGATCGATTTCCTGGCCGAGCAGTTCAAACGGGCGCGCTGGGCGCATTGAGATGGGCTAGACGGCCATCGGACACGCCGATGACGGCTTGGTACGCCCAAGTTAATCGTCGGCCAACAGGCGCGCCAGCCGCTGCGGGTAGTGATTCAAGAAGTCCCGGGTGACCGCATAATGCTCGGTATCCTCATAGGCGACTTCCGTGATGCCCGAGCCGTCGAATTGCAAAATTTTCGCATGGGGATACGATAGCAAAATCGGTGAATGGGTGGCGATGATGAATTGCGAATCGTCCTGCGTCAGTTGGTCGATCACGCTGAGGGCGGCGAGCTGGCGGTTGGGCGAGAGCGCCGCTTCCGGCTCGTCGAGCAGATACAAGCCTTTGCCACGAAATTTGTTCAGCAGTAGCGCCATGAACGCTTCGCCATGCGAACGCGCGTGCAGCGAGGTGCCGCCATACCCATCCAGATAACCGGTTTCGTCCATGTAGGTGGCGACATTGAAGAAGCTTTCCGCGCGTAGAAAATAGCCGTCCCTGGGCTGGCGAAAGCCGCGTGACAGGCGCAGCGATTGGTGCAGGTTCGAGACCGATTCCACAGTGGCCAGTTTAAAATTGCGAGTACCGCCTTCCGGGCCGTAGCCGAGCGCCAGGGCGATCGCTTCGAGAATGGTGGACTTGCCGGCGCCGTTTTCGCCGACGAAAAACGTCACGTCCGGATGAAAGTGCAGCGCGTTCAGCTCGCGCACTGCGGGAATGGTGTACGGGTAGGCGTCGGGGTCGAATGCGGCGTCGGGCCGGATCGACACCGTTTGCAGATAGGGTTTCGCTGACAGTGCCATGTTGATGAAAACCTTTGTGTGCGCCGATCGCGGCGCGCTCGTGGGCGCATTATAAAGGAGAGAAAAGCGGGGAGTGGAAAGCGCCGCCCGGCCGCATCCGCTCGATTTCCCTATGCGCCGACGGCCAAGTATTTTATGCTCTGGCGTTGCATTGATCCCTATCCGACCAGAAGGAGACCGCGTGTCCAAACTCATCACCCTGTTCGCCGCCCTGCCGCTGCTGGCCGCCCCGGCCATGGCACAAGACGCCGCGCGCGCCAAGCCGGGCGCCGGCGCCGACCTGCTGCCGTTCCAGGCCACCGAAAAAACCTTGCCGAACGGCTTGAAAATCATCGTGGTGCCGACCGGCTTTCCGAACCTGGTCTCGGTGCAGATCCCGGTGCAGACCGGCTCGCGCAACGAGATCGAGCCGGGCAAGTCCGGCTTCGCCCACTTCTTCGAGCACATGATGTTTCGCGGCACCAAAGCTTATCCGCCCGAGCGATACCAGCAAATCATCACCAAAGCCGGCGCGCGCCAGAACGCCTACACCAGCGACGACTTGACCAATTACCACACCACCTTCGCCAAGGAAGACCTGGAAACGGTGCTCAAGGTGGAGGCCGACCGCTTCCAGCATCTGGACTACTCGGAAGACGCTTTTAAAACCGAATCGCGCGCGGTGCTGGGCGAGTACAACAAGAACAGCGCCAACCCGATGTCCAAGTTGTTCGAGGTCATGCGCGAGGGCGCGTTCCAGACCCACACCTATCA
>JAYVUV010000021.1:0-7821 GCA_043787615.1 Janthinobacterium sp.
CAAAGCTGGTATGAGGAAGCCATCGGCATCGCATCGATGGGTGAGAACGAAGGTAACGACGAGCTTGACGAACTACCGCCATGAAGTAGTCCATATTTAAATTTTTCTGATCAAGCAGGCACGATCAGCAACCCATCGAAAGGAAATATCATGAGAACACTATCGCATACCACCAAGGCCTTGCTGACGCTCGCCGTCGTGGGCGCCATGCTGGGCGGCTGCCGCAAATCGCCGGACACCGGCGGCTCCGACGCGGGCGCCCAAAACGGCGCCACCCATACCCCCGGCGCGGCCGGGACCGGAACCGGGACCGGAACCAGCACGGGCACCGGCACCGGTGGCACCGGCGATACCTCGGCCACACCCGGCACCAGCGGGAGCGGCGCCGGAACCCCGGGTTCCACCAGCGGCGGCGCCAGCGGCACGGGCGGCGCCACCGGCAGCGGGGGTGATACCGGCAGTAGTGGAACCAGCGGCGCGCGCGGCACCAGTGGCACGAGCGGGACCGGTGGCACGAGCGGGACCGGTGGCGCCAGCGGGACCAGCGGCACGGGTGGCACCAGTGGCATGAGCGGCACCGGCGGCGCCAGCGGGACCAGCGGCACGGGCAGCACCAGCGGGACCAGCGGCGCCAGCGGGACCAGCGGCGCGGGTGGCACCAGCGGCATGAGCGGCACCGGCGGCGCCAGCGGGACCAGCGGGACCAGCGGGACCAGCGGCACGGGCAGCACCAGCGGCGCGGGTGGCGCGGGTGGCACCAGCGGCATGAGTGGGGCCAGCGGCGCCAGCGGGACCAGCGGCACGAGTGGGGCCAGGGGCGCCAGCGGGACAAGTGGCACGAGCGGCACCAGTGGCATGAGCGGCACCGGCGGCGCCAGCGGGACCAGCGGCACGAGCGGCGCCAGTGGCACCAGCGGCACGAGCGGCACCAGTGGCACGAGTGGCTCCAGCGGAAGCAGCGGAACGAGCAGCAACGACGCCACTTCCGGCTTCCGGCCCCCTGGCGGCTAAGTCTGCGCCCTGATCGTGGTCGATGACGTGAGCGGTGGCGCGGTCTCAACCGGAGTGGGAAGTGGCACTGCGCCGAGTTGGACAGGACCGCGCCGGTCCCGCGTGACCCGGCGTGACGGCGCGATCAGCGCCGTTCCGCCACCACGGCCCCCGCCGGCGCGGGTTTACGGCCGCGCAGGAAAGCGACCAGACCCAGCACCGCGCGGTAGACAAAGCGGACCAACAGCAGGGTCAGCAACGCTTCCGCCAGCGTGAGCGCGAAGGCGACGAACACGGGCCGCGCCAAGGCACGCCGATGGAACTTGGCCAGCGCGCGGTCGCGCTTGATTTCGATGCTGTCGTAAAAGGTCGGCACCACCAGCAAGGTCAAAATGGTGGAGGTGATGGTGCCGCCGATGATGGCGATCGCCAGCGGACGATAAAACTCGCCGCCCTCGCCCAAGCCCAAGGCCACCGGAATCATGCCGGCGATCAAGGCGAAGGTGGTCATCAAAATCGGACGCAGCCGCATGCGTCCAGCGTGCATCAACGATTCCTCGCGGCTGAAGCCTTCCTCCTCGCGCTTCCTGGCCGCGTCCAGCAACAGGATCGCGTTCTTGGCCACCAAGCCCATCAGCATGATGATGCCGATAAAACTCATCAGATTGAGCGTGTTGCGGGTCATCATCAGTGCCAGCACCACGCCGATGAGACTGAGCGGCAAAGACAACATCACCGCCACCGGCGCCGTAAACGAGCCGAACTGCATCACCAGGATCAAGTACATCAAACCGATGCCCATCACCAACGCGATGAACATTTCGGTGAACAATTCCTGCTGGTCTTGGCCGGCCCCGCCCAGCGCCAGCCCGTATCCGGGCGGGAAGGCGATGGCGTTGGCCAGCTTCATGGCGTCGCTGGTCACTTCACCGTCCGAACGGCCCTGGGTATTGGCCGACACGGTGATGGTGCGCTTGCCGTTTTTGTGCTCGATCTCGGACGGCCCCTTGCCCATCGTGATGGCCGCGATCTGGTCCAGCGGCACCATCTGGTTGGTGCCGGTCACGCCGATCGGCAAGCGCTCGATGTTTTCGGCGCTGATACGGTCGTCCGGGTGCAGCCGCACCGCCACGTCGCGCGTCTCGCCAGTCGGATCGACCCAATCGCCCACTTCCACCCCGGCGAACGCCACCCGCAAGGCTTGCGCCGCGTCGTTGACCGAAATGCCCATCGAATTGGCCAAGCCGCGATTGAGCTCGATCTGCAACTCGTTCTTCGGGTCTTGCTCGGACAAGCCGACATCGACCGCACCCGGCACCTGCTTCAGCTTTTCCATATAGGCGCTGGTGATTTCCATCAACTTGCGCGAGTCCGGCCCCGTGAATTCCACTTGCACCGGCTTGTTGGCGCCGTTGCTCAAATCGTCGAGCACCACATATTCGGCCCCGACCAGGCTGGTCATCTTGATGCGCAGCTCGGCCGCGATCTGCTTGGCCGAGCGGGCGCGCGTGGCGCGCTTGCCGATGTCGACGTAAATCCGCCCGCCGCCCGAATCGATGCGGCTATTGGTTTCCTTGGTCTCGGGAATGGTGCGCGCCAATTCGGCCGCCTTTTCCATTTTCAAGCGCGCGTATTCGATGCTGCTCGACGGCGGCGTGCGCACGTCGATCAACACATTACCCTGGTCCGAGGCGGGCAAAAAGCTCGATCCGCCGAAGGCCACGTGCAAACCCAGCGCCGCGATCAAGGTGCCGAAGGCGAACACCGTCATCCACACCCGATGGTGCAAGGCCCAGGCGATCACATTGCCGTAGCGGTCGGCCTGATGGTCGAACCAATCGTTGAAACGGCCCAGCACGGCGCTCAAGCCGGTTTTCGGCGCCGTGTGATGATCGGGCGGATCGCCCCAGAAGGCCGACAACATCGGGTCCAGGGTGAAGGAAATGAACAGGCTCACCAGCACCGAACACGTCACCGTCAAGGCGAACGGGCGAAACCACTCGCCGGCCACGCCCGGCATGAAGGCCACCGGAATGAACACGGCCATGATGGAAAAAGTGGTGGCCGCCACCGCCAGGCCGATCTCGGCCGTGCCGTTCAGGGCCGCGCTGCGGCGGTCGGCGCCCATTTGCATATGGCGCACGATGTTTTCGCGCACTACGATGGCGTCGTCGATCAGCACCCCGATCGCCAGCGACAAGCCGAGCAAGGTCATGAAGTTGAGCGTGAAGCCGCACAACCAGACCGCGATGAAGGCGGCGATCACAGAAGTTGGCAGGCTGAGCGCCGTGATCAGGGTCGAGCGCCAGGAATTGAGGAAGGCGTACACCACGAAAATGGTCAGCACGGCGCCCAGCACCAGCGACTCGATCACGTTGTTCAAACTGCGCTGGGCGTCGTCGCCGCCGTCGCGCGTGACTTCCAGCGTGGTGCCTTTCGGTAAAGTCTTGCGGATTTCCTCGCTCATCTCGCGCACCTTCTTGGCCACGCTCACGGTGCTGGCGTCGCGCGAGCGGGTGATCGAAATACCCACGTTCGGCTTGCCGCTGCGGATGCTCAAGCTATTGATGTCGGCGAAACCATCCTCGATGGTGGCCACTTGCGACAGCCGCACCACTTCCTCGCCGCGACGCTTGATCACCACTTGCTCGAACTCGGCCGGCGCTTCGATGCGCCCGACCAGGCGGATGCTTTTTTCATCCAGGTTGCCGCGCACCTTGCCCACCGGCGCGTTGGTGTTTTGGTTGCGCAGCGCCTGCACCACCTCGGCCACCGACACATTGTATTCACGCAGCTTCTCGGCCCGCAACAGCACGCTCAATTCGCGCTTGAGCGACCCGCTGACGGTGACCTGGGCCACGCCGTCGATCGCGCGGTAGCGGTCCGACAACTCGTCCTCGGCCAGGCGCGAAATCTCGGCGTGGCTCTGGCCGGTGGACGACAAGGCCAGTTGCATCACCGGCTGGGTGGCCGGATCGAAGCGTTGCAAGATCGGTTCGCGCATTTCGGTCGGCAATTTGTAACGCACCGCCGCGATCGCGTTACGGATCTCGTCGGACGCCTCGACCAGGTTTTTCTTGAAGCTGAACTCGATGTAGATGCTGGCCGCGCCCTCGTTGGCCGTGCTGCTGACCTTGGTCACCCCGGTGATGCTTTGCAGCGACTTTTCCAGCCGGTTGATCACCTCGCGCTCGACCGTGTCGGGCGAGGCGCCCGGATACGGCACGCTGAGCACGATCAAGGGGATTTCCACGTCCGGGTTTTGATTGACGCGCAGCTTTTTCAAGGCCAGCAAGCCCAGACACATCATGGCCAGGATCAGCACGATGGTGGCGATGGGCCGCTTGATACTAAAGTCGGATAAGAACATGGCGGCTCCTTAGTTGCTCTGCGCGGCGGTCGCCGTGGCCGAGGCCGGCGCCAAGGCGGTCGCCGAGGCGGTCGCCGAGGTCGCGGACTTGGCCGCCTTCGGCGCCGCCAACTCGACTTTCTGGCCGTCCACGAAGCTCGGGCTCGGGCTGCGCATCACCCGCTCGCCCAGCGCCAGCCCGGAGCGCACTTCCCACTGGCCGCTGCGTGCGTCGCGCTGGCCCATGCCGAGCGCCACTTTTTGCAAAATCTTGTCCTTCAAGCGCCAGGCGTAAGCCTTGTCGCCCGACTGCACCAAGGCCGATTCGGGCAACATCAAGACCACCACGCTGGCCGCCTCGACCCGTCCCTCGGCGTACAGGCCGGCCACCCGCGGCAAGCTCTTATCGGCGAACTCGACCAGCACCGCCACTTGGCGCGTGACGGCGTCGGCGGCCGGATCGACCCGCTTGATCTTGCCCACGAACTCCTGGCCCGGATAACCGTTGATGCGGAAGCGCACCACCTGCCCCAGCTTGACCACGCCGATTTTGTCGGCCGACACCAGCCCCTCGAAACGCATGCTGGCCGGATCGATCACCTTGATCAATTCCTTGCCGATCTGGGCCGTGTCGCCGTTCGACACCTTGCGCTCGCTGACGATGCCGTCGAACGGCGCCCGCACCAAGGTGCGTTGCAATTGCTGACGCGCCAGGGCCGCGCGCGTGTTGGCCGCGGCCAGATCGCTTTGCGCGTTGTTGCGGCGAATTTCGGCGTCCTCCAGCGACTGGGCCGAGGCCATGCCCGAAGTGCGCAGGGTTTGCATGCGCTGGAAATTGCGCTCGGATTGCTCCAGGGTTTGCTTGGCGGCCCGGCTTGCCTCCTCGGCCGAACCCAGGCTGTCGCGGATGGCGGTCTCGTCCAGGCGCACCAGCACATCGCCTTTTTTCACGCTTTCGCCATTTTCCTTCATCACCTGCATCACCACCGCCGACACTTCGGCCCGCAGGTCGGCGTTGCGCTCCGGCTGCACCGAACCGGTGATCACGGGGCCGGAAGCCAGCGCGTTGGACTCGATGGTCAGCAAATCTTCCGGAGAAATGAGCAGCTGGCGCGCGGCGGCGCCGGCCGACGCGCCGGCCGAGGCGCCCGCCTTGCCGTCCTTGCCGCCCTTGCCGCACGCCGCGAGAGCCAGGCCGACAGCCAATACCAACAATATTTTGCGCAACATATGAATCTCCGGGGTAGATGGACAGCGATGCTGGTGCGTTATGGTGAAATCCGCAAACGGCAAAGTATCCCGACCCCGTATAAGAATGTCAATCCACGGCGGGCCGAAGCGTCGATTTCGCTCCCTGAAACGCGTTTTTCGCCGACTGAAACGTTGTGCAAGCACCAATCGGCGCGATCACCAGCCGCGTCCCAACACCGCGTTGATGGCGTAGGCGATGGCCACGCCGGTGCACAAGCCGCCGCCGATCTCGACGATGGTGTGGCCCATGCGTTCGCGCAAGGGCGCGCGGCCGCCGTTCGGGCCGACCAAGCGGTTGATCGCCGCCGCCTGCTTGCCCACATGCTGACGCAAACTGTTGGCGTCGATAATAACGATGAAAGCGAGGGTGACGGCCACCCCGAAGGCCGGCGCGGCGATGCCTTCGCGCAAAGCGATCAGGGTGGCCATGCTCGACACGACCGCGCTATGGTTGCTGGGAAAACCGCCGTTGCCCACCAGATTGAAGGCCCAGCGCCGCGCGCGCGCGCTGTTGATCAAGAACTTGATCGGGCCAACCAGGGTCCAGGTGATCAGGGGCGTGACGAGGTAGGCGATATCCAAAGCAATTCCTTTATGAATAAGTAAAAATCGGGCAGGCGCATTATCGCAGATCGCGCCCACGCCCCGCGCGACGGCCCGGCCTGGCGCGGCCACGCACGAGGACGCTATAAAAAGCACTACCACGGCCCAAGTAATATAAAATCATGGTGTCATATATAACAATCATCATCGGTCGCCGGCCCACCGGCGGCCGGGCGGCGCCTCGGCGCGCCCGCTTATTCAAAGGAGCACCATGCAGCATTTCAAACTATCTTTCGCCGTCACCATCGTCCTGATGGCCCTGGCCGGTTGGTGGGGCTATAGCCACGGCGGCGCGGGCGCCGCCTTGCAAGCCTTGTGGATCGCCGCCGTGCTGGGCGTGATGGAAGTGTCGCTCTCGTTCGACAACGCGGTCGTCAACGCGTCGGTGTTGCGCCATTGGAACGCGTTCTGGCAAAAACTGTTCCTCACGGTGGGTATTCTGGTGGCCGTGTTCGGCATGCGCCTGCTGTTCCCGCTCGTCATCGTTTCGGCCGCCACCGGCCTGGGCTTGATCGACGTATGGAACATGGCCACCACCACCCCGCTCGAATATTCTCGCCACCTGACCGAAAACCACGCCCAGGTGGCGGCCTTCGGCGGCGCCTTCCTCTTGCTGGTGTTCCTCAACTTCTTGTTCGACGAAGAAAAAGAGTTGCACTGGCTGGGCTGGATCGAGGAAAAACTCGGCCAGCACGGCACCGAGGGCTTGGCCGTGCTGCTGGCGCTGGGCGCCGTGTTCGCCTGCGTGGCGATGGTGGCCCCGGCCAGCCGTTACAGCGTGCTGGCCTCGGGCGTGATCGGCATCGGCGTGTACGTGGCGGTGGGTTGGATCAGCGGCTTGCTGGAAGAAGAGGAAAGCGAGCCGGGCATCGGCAAAATGATTTCGCGCGGCAGCATCGGCGGCTTCCTGTACCTGGAAGTGCTGGACGCCTCGTTCAGCTTCGACGGCGTGATCGGCGCCTTCGCCATCACCAACGACGTCGTCATCATCATGCTGGGCCTGGCCATCGGCGCCATGTTCGTGCGTTCGCTCACCGTGTTTTTGGTGCACAAGGGCACGCTGGAGGAATTCGTCTTCCTCGAACACGGCGCCCATTACGCCATCGGCATCCTGGCCCTGATCATGCTCGCCAGCGTCAAGTACCATATTCCGGAATGGTTTACCGGCTTGTCGGGGGTCGCTTTCATCTTGATCTCGCTCTGGTCCTCGATCAATTACAAGAAGAAGCATGCGCTCGCGCATTGAATCGGAGCGCTTCATCCCAAATTAAGAAATCCCGGTCACTATGCAGTCGGTGCCGGCGCCCAGCGCGCCGGCGAACAAGATCAACCATCGCGCTGTTTCACGCATTTTAAGGAGTCCATCATGGCAATCAGTCTGCAAAAAGGCGGCAACGTCAACCTGAGCAAGGAAGCGCCCAATCTCAAGAAAGTCATCATCGGCCTGGGCTGGGACCCGCGCGTCACCGACGGCGCCACCTTCGACCTGGACGGCAGCGCCTTCCTGCTCAAGGCCGACGGCCGTGCCCGTTCCGACGCAGACTTCATTTTCTATAACAATCTGAAATCGACCGATGGCTCGGTCACCCACACCGGCGACAACCAAACCGGCACCGGCGAGGGCGACG
>JAYVUV010000022.1:0-9785 GCA_043787615.1 Janthinobacterium sp.
GTGGGCAAGCCCGCCCCTTACTTTTTTGGAATCCGCATGATGCCGTTGTCGACCTGGCTCGCTTTTTTAGTCGTTTCCCTGGCCACGGCTTTCAGCCCGGGACCGGGCGTGATGTTGGCGCTATCGACCTCCGGCTCGGCGGGGCCGCGCCGCATCCTGTATAGCTCGGCCGGCAACGGCCTGGGCGTGTTCGCCGTCGCCACGGTGGCCGTCACCGGCCTGGGCTTGCTGCTGCAAACCTCGGCCATCGCTTTCGGCATGCTCAAGTCGGCCGGCGCCGCCTACTTGATTTATCTGGGCTTGCGCCAGTGGTTCCGCAAGCCGGCTGCGCCTGTGGCGATGGTGGCGCCGGTCAAGGCGGGCGGCAATGGCGGCTTGTTCCTGCGCGGCTTGCTGGTGGCGCTGACCAATCCCAAGAGCGTGCTGTTTTTCACCGCGATCTTTCCGCAGTTTATGCCCGGCCCGCGTCTCGACGCCTCGCGCTTTTTGCTGCTCACCTCGACCTTCGTGGCCTGTACCTGGTTGGCGCACGTGGTGTATGTGGCGCTGGCGGTCAAGCTGGGCGAGGGCATGCGGGTGGCCGGGCGGCGCCGCGCGCTGGACCTGGCGGGCGGCTTGATTTTTGTCGTGCTCGGCTGCTTCATGCTGACCTTGTCGGCCCAGCCCGGACCCGGCGTGCGCCGCTAGAGCGGACCGGCTTTGCCCCGGCCGGGCCGCTCAATCGACCCGGTTGGCCGCCAGCTCGCTCCGATGGCGTAGCTGGACCGCTTGCACCACCAGCGCGCGCACTTCGTTGAGCAAGCCGAATTCGATTTGGCTCAGTTGCACCGGCGGGTAGCTGTCGTCCCAGTCGCCGTACAGGAAGCCGGCCGGCTGGCCCTTGGCCACCAGCGGCAGGATCACGAAGCTGCGCGCGGTCGACAGGGTGTCTTGCCACCACAGCGGCAGCTTGGCCGCGAATTTCGGGTCGTGCGCGTTTTCAATGAAGATCACCCGGTCGCTATTGAGCGCGGCGTGGAACACATTCGGTTGATACGCTTCGCCGAAGGCCATCAGCGGCAGCAATTGCTTGACGTCGGCGCCCAGGCTCATGCGCGCCACATAGCGGCGCTCCTTGTGGTTGCGCACGAAGGCCACGGCGTGCGAAAAGTCCAGGCCCTGGTACACGGTTTCCAGCGCCATCGCGACCATCTGGCCCGGATTGGCGGTGTCGAGCGCGCCGCGCATCTCGGCCAGGCCGCTGAGCAGCACCCGGTTGCCGACCGCGCGCATGCGGGTCGAGGCCAGCGCCCGCGCGCGCCGGTCGGCGGGATTGGACAGCGGCGCGATCGACAGGTCCGCCGCGGCCATGGTCCTGGCCCGCTCCAGCGCGCGCGCCAGCCCTTCCGGTTCCAGGCCCAGCATGCCGGCGTAGCGGTCCAGCAGCGCTTGCACTTCGAGCGCGCCGCCGGCGTCGTCGTGCCACATCAAGTTGGCGCAGCGCGAAGACATGGTCGACAGCCCCGCCATCCAGTCGGCCCGGCTGATGTCGGCGCCGCCCTCGCCGGCGGCTTCCGGCTCCACCGTGCGCATGCCGTTGATGAGATTTTTGGGCAAGCCCCAATGTTGGGCCGTGGCCAGGCCGAGCTGCTCCAGGCTCAGGCCCAGGATGTCTTGCGCGGCCGCGCTTTCGTTGCCCGGGCCGCCGTGCGCCTGCAGGCCGGCCCAGTAATCGGTCATGTAAAAGGTCAGCATCATGCGCCCCAGCGTATGCAGCATGGAGCACACCACGGCTTCTTCCGCGTAGCTGTTGTACGGCCCGTCGGCGCCGGCGGCCACCTGCTGGGCCACCATCCCGGCCAGCACCGCCTTTTCCATTTCGATGTGGGCGCTGACCGAGTCCGGCGTGGCGCGCGAGAGTTCCTCGATCAGTTTCAAGCCCAGCGCCAGGTGGCCGATCGCGTCGGTGCCCAGCACCAGCACCGCTTTCGAGACCGTGTTTACGCTTTGGCCGAAGGCGGAATACATGCCGCTGTTGGCCAGGCGCAGCACCTTCTGGGTCAGGACCGGGTCCGACAGCACGGTTTGGGTCATATTGAAGGCTTGCTCTTCCTCGCCGCGCATGGCGCCCAGGATCGAGCTGACGGCCTTGGCGAAGCCGGGCATGTCGCCGCGCATGCGGGTGCGCGCCCACAGCAGTTCCAGGGTATGTTTGCCTAATTCCGTGGACGGCACGAAGGGCAAGCTAGCCGCGTCGCCGCTCATGGCGCCCCCGTCCTCAAGTCGTGCGGCAGCAAGTTGGCGTAGGTGCTTTCCTTCAAGGCCGCCAGGGCGACGTTGGCCGGCATCGGTTTACCGGTCAGGTAGCCCTGGATGTACTGGCAGCCGCGCTGCTCCAGGAAGTGCAGCTGCGGCTCGGTTTCCACTCCTTCGGCCACCACCGACATATCCAGGTTTTTGGCCAGATCGAGCACGGTGTTACAGATCGCGCCATCCTTCTGCGATTCAGGCAAATCCTTGATGAAGGCGCGGTCGATCTTGAGCACCGAGATGGGAAAGCGCTTCAGATAGGCCAGCGAGGAGTAGCCGGTGCCGAAATCGTCGATGGCGATGCGCGCTTCGCGCTCGGCCATCTGGCCCAGGATGGTCTCGGCGTAGGCCGGGTCGATCATCAGGGTGCCTTCGGTAATTTCCAGCACCAACTGGCGCCCGGGCAAGCCGGAAAAGGCGATGGCGTCGTCCAGCACCTCGAGGAATTTGTCGTTGCGAAATTGGCGCGGGCTGATATTGACCGACATATAGAGCGGCCGCCCGGCCACCTCCTCGAACTGGCGCAGCTGCACGCAAGCTGACTTCAGCGCCCAGGCGCCCAGCAGGTTGATCAAGCCGTTGGTTTCGGCGATCGGGATGAAGCGGGCCGGCGGCACCATGCCCAAAGTCGGGTGGCGCCAGCGCATCAGCGTCTCGAAACCCTGGATCAAGCGGGTGCGGGCGTCCACGATGGGCTGGTAATACAGCAGGAATTCGCCCTCGCGCACGGCCAGGAACATGGCCGCCTCGAGCGAGATGTCGTGCTCGGGCGGGCCGGTCAGGGTGGGGCTGTAGATCAGGCAGCGCGACTTGCCGGTTTCCTTGGCGCGCGACATGGCCGCGTCGGCCAGGGCCACCAGGCGCACCTCGTCCTCGGCGTGCTCGGGGTAGATCGCCACCCCGACCGAGGCGCCGATATAAATGGTGTGCTGGTCGATTTCGAAGGGCGACTGCAAGGTGGCGATCAAGCGCCCGGTCACCAGTTTGATCTGGGCCTCGCCCACGGTGCCGGGCAAGACCGCGACGAATTCGTCGCCGCCGACCCGGGCCAGGGTGTCGCTGTCGCGCAGCAGGGCGCGCAGGCGGCCGGCGGCCAGGCGCAGCACGGCGTCGCCGGTCGGATGACCCAGGCCGTCGTTGACTTTTTTGAAGCCGTCCAGCCCCACCGTGACCACCGAAAAGCCCTGGTTCGCGCGGCGCGCGTTGGCGATCACCATGCGCATCCGGTCCGACAGCAGCAGGCGGTTGGGCAAGCCGGTGAGGGCGTCGTGGGTGGCCATGTGGCGCAGCCGCGCCTCGGTTTCCTGCTGTTCCGAGATGTCGCGCCCGACCGCCAGA
The DNA here is from genome assembly GCA_043787615.1 of Janthinobacterium sp. Classification (GTDB taxonomy): domain Bacteria; phylum Pseudomonadota; class Gammaproteobacteria; order Burkholderiales; family Burkholderiaceae_D; genus Janthinobacterium. The sequence continues at coordinate 3,628 of JAYVUV010000022.1, forward strand.
AAACCGGCCATGCCCTGGTCGGCGCCCGGCGGATACAACGACAGGCGCAGCTCGAACCAGATTTCGCGCTCCGCGCTTTTCAGGCGCGCTTCGAGCCGCCGCGGCTGGCCGTCCTCGAGCACGTCGAGCAGGGCGTTTTTGAGAGCCGGCTGGTCGGCCGGGCCGCACAGGGCGGCCAGGGTTTGACCGCTCAGCGGCTGGGACGGGGCGAGCAAGGCGAGGGCGCGCGCGCTGGCGAACAGCAGCAGCCCCTGCCGGTCGAGCCGGAACACCACGTCGCCCGCCTCTTCCAGGAGGTGGTCGGACTCGTAGCGCTGGTTTAACTGGGCTACCGGTGATGAGCTGGAAAACATGTGTGAATCTAATCTTTCATTTTAATACACATGGCAATGTCTACGAAGAATCGTAGTCCGGCATCCATTTACGCGATCACGACAAGCTATATGAAATGTAGCACCGAAAAGAAGGACACTACATGAAAAAAAGCAACACCGCGCGATGTTTCTAGAATATCGGCCGAGCTTGCTAGAAAAAACCGCGACGCTGTGGCGAAAAGCGGTAACGCGCTTCGCCGCGCCGGCGCGCGCCGGGTCGCTTATCGGCGTGCTGGAAATTCTCTTTTGCAATTTCAAGCACGGCCCGCGGGCGCCCGGCACGGGCGTCGCGCGGGCTCGCGCCCGATCGCGCGCGGCCGCGCGTTTTTCGCGTTTTAAATGGCGCGTATGAAACGCTGTGGTTTTTCTCATAAACCATGTGACAACCATTTCAATATCGCAATAACTTGATTCGCCGCGTCAATTGCGCTAGTCTGAACCGTGGCGTGCCACACGCGCCGGGAAGCGGAGCCTGCATGTTATATAGCCATGAGCATGAACAGTTACGCAGCACATTAATACGCTTCATCGATAAGGAAATCAATCCCCATGTCGCCCAATGGGAGCGCGAGGAACGTTTTCCCGCGCATGCGGTATTCAAACGACTTGGCCAACTCGGCTTGCTGGGCTTGACCAAACCGCCGCAATTCGGCGGCCAGGGACGCGATTATTCGTATTCCATGGCGATGGCCGAGGCGCTCGGTCACGCCGATTGCGGCGCGGTGCCGATGGCGATCGGGGTCCAGACCGACATGTGCACGCCGGCCCTGGCGCGCTTCGGCTCGGACGCGCTGCGGCGCCAGTTTTTGGCGCCAGCCATCGCCGGCGAGCAGGTCGGCTGCATCGGCGTGTCCGAGCCGGGCGCCGGCTCGGACGTGGCGGCGATCCGCACCGCCGCGCGCCGCGATGGCGGCGATTATCTGATCGACGGCAGCAAGATGTGGATCACCAACGGTTTGCAAGCCGACTGGATCTGCCTGTTGGCCAACACTTCCGACGCGGCGCCGCACCGCAACAAGACCCTGATCATGGTGCCGATGGACAGCCCCGGCATCTCGCTGGGCGCGCCGATCCGCAAGCTCGGCATGCAAGCCTCGGACACCGCCCTGATCCATTTCGACTCGGTGCGGGTGCCGCGCCACCATGCCATCGGCGCGGAGGGCATGGGCTTCGGCTACCAGATGATGCAGTTCCAGGAAGAGCGGCTGTGGGGCGCGGCCAACGCGCTGCAAAGCTTGACCGACTGCATCGAGTCGACCATCGGCTGGGCCGGCGCGCGCCAGGTGTTCGGCGGACCGTTGATCGAGAACCAGCACGTTTACTTCAGGCTGGCGGAATTGAAGACCGAAGTCGAGTGCCTGCGCGCGCTGACCCACCGCGCCGGCGAGCTGTATGTGGCCGGGCAGGATGTGACGGAATTGGCGTCGATGGCGAAGTTGAAGGCGGGCCGCCTGTTGCGGCTGGTGCCCGACGGCTGCATGCAATTCTGGGGCGGCATGGGTTATAGCTGGGACAACCGGGTCGCGCGCCTGTTCCGCGACGGCCGCCTGGTCTCCATCGCCGGCGGGGCCGACGAGGTCATGCTGGGCATTATCGCCAAGTGCATGGGCACCCTGCCGCCCAAGAGCGCGCGCTGAGCCGCGCCGCAACCCAGGTCATCCGAGGAGCGCAAATGGAGACGGCCAATCCCTTCGACACCCACCAGGTTTTCAATCAGCCCGCGCCGTTTGAGAACGTGAACCTGTTCGCCTGCGACGCGGCTTTGCGGGAAGCGCTGGCGCGCGAGGGCGCGGCCGACGCGGCGCCTTCGCTGCACGCGCTGGGCGCCCTGCTGGGCCGGGCCGAGACGGCGGAACTGGCGCGCCAGGCCAACGCACATCCGCCGCGCCTGCATCAGGTGGACCGGGCCGGGCGCCGCATCGACGAGGTCGAATTTCATCCGGCCTGGCACGCCTTGATGGGCATGCTGATCGAGGCCGGCGCGCACGCCTCGCCGTGGCTGGCGCCCGGGCCGGGCGCGCAGGTGGCGCGGGCGGCGCGTTATCTGCTGTTCGGCCAGGTCGAAAACGGTAGCCAATGCCCGGTCACCATGACGTACGCGGCCGTGCCGGCGCTGCGCCTGGCGCCGCAACTGGCGGCGCGCTGGCTGCCGAAGATTCTGTCGCGCCGCTACGATCCGCGCGCGCTGCCGGTCGAGCAAAAACATGGCGCCCTGATCGGCATGGGCATGACGGAAAAGCAGGGCGGCTCCGACGTGCGCGCCAATACCACCCGGGCCGAGGCGGTCGATGCGAGCGAGGCGGCGGCCCTGTTCGGCGAGCAAGGCCGGGATGTGTACCGCATCGTCGGCCATAAATGGTTTTTTTCGGCGCCCCAGAGCGACGCCCATTTGATCCTGGCACGGACCGGCCAGGGCGACGGCGACGGTCTATCCTGTTTTCTGCTGCCGCGCTTCACGCCGGACGGGCGGCGCAACCAGATCCGGGTGCAACGCTTGAAGGAAAAACTGGGCAACCGCTCCAACGCGTCCGCCGAGGTGGAATTCACGGGCGCCTACGGCTGGTTGCTGGGCGAGGCCGGGCGCGGCATCCCGACTATATTAGAGATGGGCGGCCACACCCGCCTCGATTGCGTGCTGGGCAGCGCCGGCATCATGCGCGCCGCTTTAAGCCACGCGCTGCATCACGCGCGCGGGCGTGTCGCCTTCGGCAAGCCCTTGGCCGAGCAACCGCTGATGCAAAACGTGCTGGCCGATCTGGCGCTCGAATCGGAGGCCGCGACCGCCTTCGCCTTGCGACTGGCGCGCTGCTTCGACCAGCGCGACGACCCCGGCCAAGCCGCGCTGGCGCGGGTGTTGACCCCGGCCGGCAAATACTGGATTTGCAAGCGCGGCCCCGGCTTCGGCGCGGAAGCCATGGAAGTGCTGGGCGGTAGCGGCTATGTGGAGGACGGGCCGCTGGCGCGGCTGTACCGCGAATTTCCCGTCAATTCGATCTGGGAAGGATCGGGCAACGTGATGTGCCTGGACTTGTTGCGCGCCCTGGGGAAAAGTGCCGTCGCGCGTGACGCCTTGGCGGCGGAGCTGGCGTTGGCCCGGCCGGCGCGCGCCGACCGCGACCCGGCCGATGGCGGCCCCGCCGATCGCGACCCGGCCAATGGCGGCGCCGCCGATCGCGGCCCGGCCGATGGCGGCCCCGCCGATGGCGCTCGCGCCGAGCCACACGCGGCCGACATGGCGTTCGACGCCTATGCGCGGCTTCTGCTGACCGACCTGGAGCGGCCGCGTCAGGACGAATACGGCGCGCGCGGCTTGGCCGAACGCATCGTGTTGGCGGTGCAGGCCGCATTGTTGCTGCGCCACGCGCCGCCTTATGTGGGACGGGCATTTGTGCTGTCGCGCCTGGTGCAAGGAGTCGGCGGCGCCTATGGCAACCTGCCGGAAGGAATCGATTGCGCGGCGATCCTGGCGCGCGCCTTGGTCGAGACGGCGCCCGTCGACGCGGCCGCGCGCGCCCAAACATGACAGCGCAACAATTATTTTATGAAATCCGATACGGGCGAGGGCGTTGGCTGGGATAATGCCGTTACACAATCGATCCATTCCGGGGTGCGCGCAGGCGTGACGCGGCCCGCAGCCAAATACGAGCATAATCAAACCATGAAACAAGATCCACGCTTTCCCAATCTCTTTATCACCGACCACCCGCTGATCCAGCACAAGCTGAGTCACATGCGCGAGCGCGACACCTCGACCCGCACCTTCCGCGAATTACTCAAGGAAATCACGCTGTTGATGGGCTACGAAATCACGCGCGATCTGCCGCTGACCACGCGCCCGATCGAGACGCCCCTGGTGACCATCGACGCGCCCGTCATCGCCGGCAAAAAGCTGGCCATCGTGCCGATTTTGCGGGCCGGCATCGGCATGAGCGACGGCTTGCTCAATTTGATCCCGTCGGCCCGGGTCGGCCACATCGGCGTGTTCCGCGATCCCGACACCCATTTGCCGGTCGAGTATCTGGTGCGCTTGCCGGACTTGAGCGAGCGTACCTTCATCCTGTGCGACCCGATGGTCGCCACCGGCAACTCGGCGGTGTACGCGGTGGACGTGCTCAAGTCGCGCGGCGTGCAAGACGAACAAATCATTTTCCTGGCCCTGGTGGCCGCGCCGGAAGGGGTGACGGTGTTCCAGAACGCACACCCGAAAGTGAAGATTTACGCCGCCGCGCTCGATTCGCACTTGAACGAGCACGCCTATATCGTGCCGGGCCTGGGCGACGCGGGCGATCGCATTTTCGGCACCAAATAAACCGCATCCCTTGCTGCGAGGCGAGCATGGACAATCCAGCCGATTTGGCGTTTCGCGCGCGTCTACAGACGCTCTACGATCAATACGCGGCCAGCGTGCCGGCCATGATGGCCGTCATCGAGCAGGCCGGCGCGCTGTGCGCGAGCGACGGCCGCAGCACCGAACACATGACCGCGCTCAATCGCGCCTTGCACGCGGTGGCCGGCTCGGCCGGCACCTTCGGCTTTTCCGCCCTGGGCCATGCCTGCCGCCGGCTGGAGCACGCGGTACGCGATGTGATGGATACGCCACAAGCGGCCGACGCGGCCTGGCCGCGCTTGGAGGGAGAGATCGCCCGGCTGCTGGTTTCCACCGCCACCGACCCGCGTGCCATGCCCGGTTGTGTGTGATAGCGCGCACATAGATGTAAAATTGCCATTTAGTTGTTTGATTTATCTCAAAGCTGGAGTAAGCTTTGTTCTCTATAGTGTGTTTTATACCTTTCGAAACAGCACGAAGCAGTTGTTCCATGCCTTACTGCAACGTCCGTAAGATTATTTTGCGGGAAATTGGATTTTTCCTGTTTTATTCGGGTATAATGTGGGATCGTTAGATTCGAGGTGGTAGTGCAGTTTTGTCTGTCATTCCTTTCTTGCTTCAAACGATATAACGGGCGCAAGCCCAACTTAACTGAAATAGGAAATTGTAATGGCAACTGGCATCGTAAAATGGTTTAATGATTCGAAGGGTTTTGGCTTTATCACCCCTGACGAAGGCGGCGAAGATCTGTTCGCTCACTTCTCGGCGATTCAGTCGAACGGCTTCAAGTCCCTGCAAGAGAACCAACGCGTTTCTTTTGAAGTGACCGCTGGCCCTAAAGGCAAGCAAGCTTCGAACATTCAGCCAATCTAATACGCTGAATCAAACGAAATAAAAAATCCTCGGTTTCCGAGGATTTTTTTTCGCCTTTTTTTTGGGCCGGGTCCATGGTTTGGTGGCCATTACTTCGGCCGCGCCCGCCAATAATCGGCATGCGCGTAGCTGTGCCGCAAAAAGTCCACGAAGGCGCGGATGCGCAAAGGAAGGTGGCGGCGCTGCGCGAACACCGCATAAATATCGTTGCCGGGCGCGGCGAATTGATCGAGCACGGTCACCAGTTCACCGGCTTCGACCGCCGCGCCCACTTCCCACATGGAGCGCCAAGCCAGCCCCTTGCCGGCCAATGCCCAGTCGCGCAACACTTCGCCGTCGTTGCATTCCATATTGCCGCCAACCTTGAGCGTGACGGTTTTGCCTTGTTCGCGGAACGTCCAACCCCGTTGACTGCCGTCGCTGCCGAAGGCCAGGCAATGATGCTTGGCCAGATCGGCCAGAGTCGATGGCGTGCCGTGGCGTTTCAGGTAGGCGGGCGAGCCGACCAGCACGCGCTGGTTGTCGGCCAATTTCACGCTGACCAGATTCGAGTCGGCCAGGCTGGCGATGCGGATCGCCACGTC
>JAYVUV010000023.1:0-8220 GCA_043787615.1 Janthinobacterium sp.
GAAACCTCCACCTGCATCACCAACGCGCTGTACGGCGCGCTGGGCGTGATGGCGGCGGCCCAGGGCACCATGAACAATTTCACCTTCGGTAACGCGCGCCACCAGTATTATGAAACCATCTCCGGCGGCTCCGGGGCCGGCCCGGGCTTTCATGGCACCGACGTGGTGCAGACGAATATGACGAACTCGCGCTTGACCGACCCAGAGATTCTGGAGTTCCGCTTTCCGGTGCGCCTGGACAGTTACGAGATCCGCCACGGCTCGGGCGGCGCGGGACGCTGGCATGGCGGCAGCGGCGCGGTGCGCACGCTGCGCTTTTTGGAGCCGATGACGGCGGCCATCCTGTCGAACAACCGCATCCATCCGCCCTTCGGCATGCAAGGCGGCTCGCCCGGCGCGCTGGGGCGCAACCTGGTGCGGCGCGCCGACGGTGGCGGCGAGCTGCTGGCCCATATCGGCAAGACCGAGATGCGGGCCGGCGATGTGTTTGTCATCGAAACGCCGGGCGGCGGCGGCTACGGCGCGCCGGAATAAGGGGAGGCGCGGGAACGGGCTGCCGTTATGGCGTGAGGCGGCCTTCGATCGAGTCGTCCAAGGTGCGGCCGATGACCGCGCCGATCGCCATCTTCACGCCGGCCACGGCGCTGCCATGTTTGGTGGACCAGTAATAGGCGTGGCGCGGCTGCACTTCGATGGCGGTGATGCGCGGATCGTCCTCGCCTTCGGTGAACCAGGTCTTCAACAAGAAGCCCCACAGCTCCTTGATTTTCGCCCTGTCGCGCGTGATGGTGGCGACGCCGTCGATGCTGAGAAATTCGGAATGGGCGTCGCCTTGGAAGTACAGTTTCACCGCGGGATCGGCGGCGATTTCGCGGTTTTTGTCGCTGTCACTGGCACTGAGAAACCAGAGATTGCCATGCAGGTCCACCTGGCGCACGCTCATCGGCCGCGTGCCGTTCGACGCGCCATCGGAGGCCGAGGTGCAGAAAAAGCAGGTCTCGGCTTGCTCCACCAAGTCTTTCAGCTGATCGCGTGCCTTCTGGCCGTTCAGATCTTGATGGTTTTTTTCCGGCTGATTGGCATTAATCGAATCCATTTCCGTGCTCCGTGTGGGTGGTGAGCGGTGTCCCGCGCGGATCGGCGGGCGGCACTGTCGTCTCAATCGCCTCATGGTAGCGCGGGAGCGGGGCGGGCGACGTGCGGTGACTAACACAGCCCGCCATCGCGCGGACGCGCGAGGGCGGCGCGAGCGACGCGGGGTTTAAACGGCGATGCCGTATTTGCGCTGGGTGGCCGCGTACTGGCCGCGCAGCATCGACAGAGCCGGATGGGCCGGGTCGAGGCGGGCGATGGTTTGCATCTGATACTGGGCCTGTTCGGCCAGCGCCACTTCCCAACCGAGCGCGTTGAGCTGCTGCAAAATCGCCTCGACCGAGGCGAATAGCACCGGCAGATTGCCGGGCGTGCGGCGCAGCGCCTTGGTCAGCACGCTGACGGCGGCGCGGTGTTCGCCCTGGCTGGCCATGTCGGCCGCGTCGCTCATCAACTCCTGCACCTGCAACTTGATCTGGGCGCCCACGTCGCGCGCCAGATCGTGGCGGCCGGCTTTTTCAAACACGTCCACGGCCTGCTCGATCGACACGCCGCTCTCGCCGTCGCTCATCATGTTGAGCATCACCTCGGAGGCGGCTTGGTCGAGTTTGTTACTGAGGCAAGTCTGCACCAGCCCGATCTTGAGCTGGGTCGACAAACCCTTGCTGGCGCCGACCGCGTGCACGGCGGTGCTCAATTCATTGGCGGCGCCGGGCGCGTTACCCTCCATTTCGAGCACCATGGCCGAGCCGATCGCGCGGCACGCCTCGGTGTTGGCGTTGCTGCGCAGGGAACGCTCCAGATCGCGGATCACGCCGCTGGCCTGGCTGGTATCACCCTTTTTCACCAGGGCGCGCACCAGATTCAAATGGTCTTCCGGATCGCGGAACTCGGAGTATTTGGCCTTACTCACGACCTGCTTGAAGGCGCGTTCGGCGGCGCCCAAGTCGCCGGCCTCGAAGGCCACCTCGCCCAGCTGACGCAGGCGGCGCACCATGTGCGGCGAGATGGCGACCGCGTCCTCCAGGATTTTTTTCGCCTGCGCCGCCTGGCCCAGGGCCGCGTGGGTCCGGGCCAGCAAATCGTAGGCGGCCATCAGGCGCGGGTTTTGATCGATCAATTCGACCAGCACCTCGCGCGCGTCGACATGGCGCTGCTGCGCGAACAGGGCGCGGGCCAGGCCCAGCGCGGCCCAGCCGGGCGCGCGCGTGTCGACGATGTGCCGATAGATTTCCTCGGCCTCGGTCAGCTCGTGCAAGTGCAGATGCAGGCCGGCGCGCAGGCGCAAAAACTCGGCGGCGTGGCGCGGGTGCTGCTCCTGGCCGGCGCGGCAGGCCTTGATGGCCTCGCGCGCGTTGCCTTGGTCGATCAGCTGGTGGGCCTGGAGGAAGACGGCGCGGCGCTCGATGGCGCGGCCGATGCGCCCGCTCAGCACATCGACCGTGAACGGCTTGAGGATGTAGTCGGTCGGCGTCAATTCGGCGGCGCTGATGACCTTGCTGTACACCCCTTCCGAGGTGAGCATGATGAAAATCGTTTCCAGGCCGATCAGCTTGTGGTGGCGCAGGTCTTCCAGCAGTTGCTGTCCATCCTGGCCGTCGTCGGTGCCGCCACCCAGATCGTACTCGCACAGCACGATGTCGAAAGCCTTTTTTTCCAGCTGGCGGATCGCCGTGCCGGAACTGACCGCGTACTCGACCTTGGTGATCGACGATTGACCCAGCATATTGTGCAAGCTGCCGCGCATGCCCGGATTGGGATCGACGATCAACACCGATAGGTTGTTATATTCTTGCATGGTTAAGCTCTCGATGAGCCGCGCCGGCCGCCGCGCGCGGGGAGAAACGTGGAATCAGCATACCCCAAGCCCGGGGAAAAATGCGAGAAAGCGCCGTTTCGGCCCCGCGCGGGACCGGCTTGGCCCGATTCCAGGCAAAATATGTTGCTTTGTACTCACTTGGGGCACCGGGCGGCGCCCCGCCGGCCAGCCCAAGCGGGGGCGAAAGGGTATAATCCCGGCAAAGTTATCCAGCCTTTGCCATCCGTGCCGCCTATTTCGTGTCGCTTACCTTTCAACGCAGCCACGCTGCATCAACCCCCATCCCACCATGTTGATACTGCCGGGTTCCAATGCCCTGTCCGCCTTCCGTAGCCACCGCCTGTTGACCCGATTGCAAGCGGCGCTGCCCGCCATTAGCTCGGTGCGGGCGCGTTTCGTCCATTTCATCGATGCCGCCGCGCCCCTGGCGGAAGCGGAAACGGCGCGCCTGGGCGCCTTGCTGACCTATGGCGAACCGGCCCACGCCGACGACGAAGGCGGCGTCATCGAGACGTTTTTCGTGATTCCGCGGCTGGGCACCATTTCGCCCTGGGCTTCGAAGGCCACCGACATCGTGCACAACTGCGGCATGGCGCACATTCGCCGGGTCGAGCGCGGCGTGGCTTACCGGGTGCGCCTGAAAGCGGGCCTGCTGGGCAGCGCCATCGGCGCGGCCAAGAAGCTCGACGAGGCCGAGCTCGGCCTCGTGGCCGGCCTGCTGCACGACCGCATGACCGAGACGGTGCTGCGCGACGCCGACCAGGCCGCCGGCCTGTTCCGCACCCTGGAGGCGCGCCCGCTCGCGTCGATCGACGTGCTCGGCGCCGGCAAGGGCGCGCTGGAACAGGCCAATACCGAGATGGGCCTGGCCATGTCGGACGACGAGATCGACTACCTGCTGAACGCCTTCACCAAGGCGCGCCGCAATCCGACCGACGTGGAATTGATGATGTTCGCCCAGGCCAACAGCGAGCATTGCCGCCACAAGATCTTCAACGCCGATTGGATCATTGACGGCGTGGCGCAGGACAAATCGCTGTTCTCGATGATCAAGAACACCCACCTGTTGCAGCCGAAAGGCACCGTGGTGGCCTACAGCGACAACTCGTCCATCATGGAAGGCGCCAGCGTGTCGCGCTTTTATCCGCGCGGCGAGGGTGCCGGCCATGTGTACGCCGCCTCGACCGAATTGACGCACACCCTGATGAAGGTCGAGACGCATAACCACCCGACCGCGATCTCGCCGTTCCCGGGCTCCTCCACCGGCGCTGGCGGCGAAATTCGCGACGAGGGCGCGACCGGCCGCGGCGCCAAGCCGAAGGCCGGCCTGACCGGCTTCACGGTCTCGAACCTGCTGCTGCCGGACGCCGTGCGGCCGTGGGAAAACGCGGCCAGCGTGACCGCGCCGCTGGCGCAGCGCGGCGCCGCCGGCCAGTACGGCAAACCGGAGCGCATCGCCTCGGCGCTGCACATCATGATCGACGGCCCGCTCGGCGGCGCCGCCTTCAGCAACGAGTTCGGTCGCCCGGTCCTGGGCGGCTATTTCCGCAGCTACGAACAAAACGTCGGGTCGCCATTGGCCGGCGGCGCCGACACCGTGTATGGCTATCACAAGCCGATCATGATCGCCGGCGGCATCGGCAATATCTCGGCCGCGCACACCCACAAGAACGACATTCCGGTCGGCAGCCTGCTGATCCAGCTGGGCGGCCCCGGCATGCGGATCGGCATGGGCGGCAGCGCCGCCTCGTCGATGGCGACCGGCACCAACACGGCCGACCTGGATTTCGATTCGGTCCAGCGCGGCAATCCCGAAATGGAGCGGCGCGCCCAGGAAGTGATCAACGCCTGCTGGCAGATGGGTGCGGACAATCCGATCATCTCGATCCACGACGTGGGCGCCGGCGGCTTGTCGAACGCCTTTCCCGAAATCACCAACGACGCCAAGCGCGGCGCCATTTTCGACCTGCGCAAGATCCCGCTCGAGGAAAGCGGCATGGCGCCCAAGGAAATCTGGAGCAACGAGTCGCAGGAGCGCTATGTGCTGGCGATCGCGCCGGCCGATCTGCCCTTGTTCCAGGCGATGTGCGAACGCGAACGCTGTTTGTTCGCGGCGGTCGGCGTGGCCACCGAGGAGCGCCAGCTCAAATTGATCGACCCGCAGCTGGGCAACGAGCCGGTCGATATGCCGATGGATGTTTTGCTCGGCAAGCCGCCCAAGATGCAGCGCGACGTGCGGCACGTGGCGCACAGCTTCCCGCCGATCGACTTGACCGGCCTGGATCTGGCGCAGGTGGCCGAACGGGTGCTGCTGCTGCCGTCGGTGGCCGACAAATCGTTCCTGATCACGATCGGCGACCGCAGCGTGGGCGGCATGACGGTGCGCGACCAGATGGTCGGGCCGTGGCAAGTGCCGGTGGCCGATTGCGCCGTCACCGCGATGAGCTTCGAGGGTAGCCTGGGCGAGGCGATGGCGATGGGCGAGCGCACCCCGCTGGCCGTGATCGACGCGCCGGCTTCCGGCCGCATGGCGATCGGCGAGGCGATCACCAATATCGCCGCCGCCGCCATCGGCGACATCGGCGACATCAAACTGTCGGCCAACTGGATGGCCGCCTGCGGCCAGCCGGGCCAGGACGCGGCCTTGTACGACACCGTCAAGACGGTCGGCATGGAACTGTGCCCGGCGCTGGGCATCAGCATCCCGGTCGGCAAGGATTCGCTCTCGATGCGCACCACCTGGCGCGACGAGGGCCAGAGCAAGGCGGTGGTCTCGCCCGTGTCGCTGATCATTTCGGCGTTCGCGCCGGTGACCGACATCGGCCGTTCGCTCACGCCGCAAATCCAAACCGACGCGGGCGAGAGCGCCATCATCGTGATCGATCTGGGTCGCGGCAAGAACCGCCTGGGCGGCTCGGCCCTGGCGCAAGTGACCGGACAACTGGGCAACCAGGTGCCCGACGTCGACAGCGCGGACGACTTGAAAGGCTTGTTCGGCGCCGTGCAGGCGCTCAACGCCGACGGCAAGCTGCTGGCCTATCACGACCGCTCCGACGGCGGCTTGTTCGCCACCCTCACCGAGATGGCCTTCGCCGGCCGCAGCGGCCTGTCGATCAACCTCGACATGCTCACCCTGGAGGGCGAGCACGCCAGCGACTGGGGCGACGCCAAAAACTGGACCGGCCAGGTGGCCGAGCGGCGCAACGAGTTGACGCTGCGCGCGCTGTTCAGCGAGGAGCTGGGCGCGGTGATCCAGGTGCGCGCCGAGGAAAAATCGGCCGTGATGGATGTGCTGCGCGGTTTCGGCCTGGGCGCGTGCAGCCATATCATCGGCAAGCCGAACCAGCGCGACGTGATCGAATTCACGCGCGACGCCAAACTGATATACAGCCAGCCGCGCGCCGCCCTCCAGCGCCTGTGGAGCGAAACCAGCTGGCGCATCGCGCGCCTGCGCGACAACCCGGCCTGCGCCGACGCCGAATACGACCGCCTGCTGGACGTCGACGAGCCGGGCATGACGCCGGTGCTGACCTTCGATCCGGCCGAGAACGTGGCCGCGCCCTTCGTGCTCACCGGCGTGCGCCCGCGCGTGGCGATCTTGCGCGAGCAGGGCGTCAACTCGCATATCGAGACCGCCTATGTGATGCACCAGGCCGGGTTCACTGCGGTGGACGTGCACATGAGCGACTTGATCGCCGGGCGCGCCCGTCTGGACGACTTCCAGGGCGTGATCGCGGTGGGCGGTTTTTCGTATGGCGACGTGCTGGGCGCGGGCGAAGGCTGGGCCAAGACGATACTGTTCAACGCCAGCCTGGCCGACCAGTTCGCGCGCTTTTTCGCGCGCGGCGACAGCTTCGGCCTGGGCATTTGCAACGGTTGCCAGATGATGAGCAATCTGAAGTCGATGATCCCGGGCGCGCAAGCCTGGCCCAAATTCACCACCAATAAATCGGAAAAATTCGAGGGCCGCTTCGCCATGGTGGAAGTGCTGGACTCGCCGTCGATCTTCTTCCAGGGCATGGCCGGCACCCAGAGCGGCATCGCCATCGCCCACGGCGAAGGCTACGCCGATTTCTCGCAGACGGGCGATATCGATGCGGTGACGGCGGCGCTGCGCTTCGTCGATCATCGCGGCCAGGCGACCGAAGCCTATCCCTTCAATCCGAACGGCTCGCCGCGCGGTTTGACCGCGGTGACCACCGCCGACGGCCGCTTCACCGTGCTGATGCCGCATGCCGAGCGCGTGTTCCGCTCGGTGCAGCAATCCTGGCACCCGCAATCGTGGGGCGAGGATTCGCCGTGGATGCGCATGTTCCGCAACGCCCGCAAGTGGGTCGGATAAACGCGGCGGCGGCATGAAAAAGCCGGGGCGACCCGGCTTTTTCATGGGCGCCGGGTGGTGCATCCATTCGCCCCAGCGCGACGTATAACCATCTGGCCCACGATCGCGGCCGCCATGCCCGGAGACCGAGATGATTTTGACGAAAACTAAATTGGCCATGGCCGTGATGCTCGCTTGCGGCGCGACGCACGCCAGCCGGGCCGACGACTCGCCATCGCCGCCGACGGTGCGGGTGGCCGGCCACTACGATAACGCGGTGGGCACCTCGGACGCGGCCAGCCAAGGCACCATCACGGCCGAGCTGATCGCCAACCGGCCGGCCTTGCGCACCGGGGAGCTGCTCGAATTCGTGCCGGGCATGATCGTCACCCAGCACAGCGGCGACGGCAAGGCCAACCAATACTTTTTGCGCGGCTTTAACCTGGACCACGGCACCGACTTCGCCACCTTCGTCGACGCCATGCCGGTCAATATGCGCTCCCACGCCCACGGCCAGGGTTACTCCGATTTGAACTTTTTGATCCCGGAACTGGCGCAGCGCATCGATTATAAAAAGGGGCCGTACTTCGCATCGGAAGGCGACTTCGCCTCGGCCGGGGCGGCCCATATCCGCCTGGCCGACAGCTTGCCGCAGGGCATAGCCAGCGTATCGCTGGGCAACGGCGGCTACCGGCGCGCGGTGCTGGCCGATTCGCTCAAGGCCGCCGGCGGCACGCTGCTGTACGGTCTGGAAGGCAATGACAACGACGGCCCCTGGGACACGCCGGAGCGGGTTCGCAAATACAGCGCCACCCTGCGCTATAGCCAAGGCACGGCCGACGACGGCTTCAGCCTCACCGGCATGGCCTATCACAATAGCTGGAACGCCAGCGACCAGATTCCCTTGCGCGCGGTGGAATCGGGTTTGATCGGGCGCTTCGGCAGCATCGACAGCAGCGACGGCGGCGCCAGTTCGCGCTATAGCCTG
>JAYVUV010000024.1:0-9326 GCA_043787615.1 Janthinobacterium sp.
CGCGTGCCGGGGCGCGCCGCCCCGGCCGAATCAGGCCGGCTCGCCCAGGGTGATGTCGATATTGGCCAGCATGTCGGCCGCCAGTTGATCGAGCCCGATGCGCGCGCGCCAGCCCCAGTCGGCCGTGGCCTGCGCGTCGTCGAGGCTTTGCGGCCAGGTGTCGGCGATGGCTTGCCGGCTGTCGGGCCGGTAGCCGATGACGAAGCGCGGCAGCGCCTCGGCGATGATGGCGGCCAGCTGGCGCGGATTGAACGACACGCCGGCCACGTTGTAGGCCGAGCGGATCGTGAGCCGCTCGGCCGGCGCGTCCATCAACTCGATGGTGGCGCGGATCGCGTCGGGCATGTAAATCATCGGCAGCGTGGTCTCCGGGCCGAGGAAGCATGCGTAAGGCTCGCCGCGCAGGGCGGCGTGAAAGATGGCGATGGCGTAATCGGTGGTGCCGCCGCCCGGGGGCGACTTGAAACTGATGATGCCCGGGTAGCGGATGCTGCGCACGTCGACGCCGTATTTGGTGAAGTAATACTCGCACAGGCGCTCGCCGGCCAACTTGCTGATGCCGTAGATGGTGGTCGGGTCCATCACCGTCATCTGCGGCGTGTGCACCGGCGGCGTGTTCGGGCCGAAGGCGGCGATCGAGGATGGCCAGAACACGCGCAGCGGCCGACCGGCCTCGCCGCGCGCGCGCGCCACTTCCAGGATGTTGAGCAAGCCGTCCATGTTCAGGGTCCAGGCCTTGAGCGGGGCTTGCTCGCCGGTGGCCGACAGCAGCGCGGCCAACTGGTAGACCTGGGTGATCGATTCGTCGGCCACCAGTTGCGCCAGGGCCGGCCGGTCCAGCACGTCGAGCCGGACGTAGCGCGCGGCCCGGTACAGATTGACGGCGCCGATATCGCCGGCGATCACATTGTCGGCGCCGTGCCGGGCCGCCAGGGCGTCCACCAGTTCGCTGCCGATTTGGCCGTTGGCGCCGATGACTAAGATACGTTCCATGCTGTTCTTTCCGATTTTTTTATGAATTCTTGAGCAGACCGAGCTCGCGGCCGGCTTGTTCGAAGGCCGCCAGCACCCGCTCGAGCTGCTCGCGGGTGTGGGCCGCCGACAGCTGCACGCGCACGCGCGCCTGGCCCATCGGCACCACCGGATAAAAGAAGCCGCTCAGCAGCACGCCCAGTTCGTACATGCGGGCCGCGAATCGCTGCGCCACGGGCGCGTCGAACAGCATCACCGGCACCACCGGGTGGGTGCCGGGCTTGATGGTGAAGCCGATGCGCGCGATCTCGGCGCGGAAGAAGGCCGTGTTCTCGTGCAGCCGGTCGCGCAGCTCGGTCGAGCGCGACAAGCGTTCCAGCACCGACAGCGAGGCGCCGGCGATCGACGGCGCCAGGGTGTTAGAAAACAGGTAGGGGCGCGATTTTTGGCGCAGCGTGTCGATCACCTCCTTGCGGCCCGAGGTGAAGCCGCCCATGGCGCCGCCCAGCGCCTTGCCCAGCGTGCCGGTGATGATGTCGACCCGGCCCATCACATGGTGATGCTCGTGGGTGCCGCGCCCGGTGGCGCCCATGAAGCCGGAGGCGTGGCATTCGTCGATCATGACGAGGGCGCCGTAACGCTCGGCCAGGTCGCAGATCTTGTCCAGCTGGGCGATGGTGCCATCCATCGAAAACACACCGTCGGTGGCGATCACCTTGTGGCGTTTGCCGGCCGCGTCGGCCGCTTGCAGCTGGGCTTCCAGGTCGGCCATGTCGTTGTGCTGGTAGCGATAGCGGCCGGCCTTGCACAGGCGGATGCCGTCGATGATGGAAGCGTGATTGAGGGCGTCGGAGATGATGGCGTCCTGCTCGTCGAACAGGGGCTCGAACAAGCCGCCGTTGGCGTCGAAGGCGGCCGCGTAAAGGATGGTGTCCTCGGTGCCGAGGAAACGCGAAATGGCTTGTTCGAGTTCCTTGTGCACGGTCTGGGTGCCGCAGATGAAGCGCACCGAGGACAGGCCGTAGCCGTATTGTTCGGTGGCCGCGATCGACGCTCGCGCCGTGTCGGCGTCGCCCGACAGGCCGAGGTAATTATTGGCGCACATATTGATCAGGGTGCGGCCGTCGTCGCACACCACCTCGGCGCCCTGGCGCGAGGCGATCACCCGTTCCGGCTTGTACAAGCCTTGCGCGCGCAATTGATCCAGATTGTGCCGTAGTCCGCTGAAAAACGCGCTCTTCGCTTGCTCGCCCATGATGCTCCTCGTGTGGTTGGTGGCGGCGCCGGCTTGACCGATCGTCGCCGTCTGTTGTACCGTGTTCGCGCCGAGACATGTTTCCTTAGTTTACACGCATTTCCAGCGCCCCCTGCGGATTCCACTATCTCGAACTAAAATTCACTATAATGGATATTACCGAAAGCCATTGAACTTGGCAAGCCGGCGTTATGTTGTCGCGCCGCCGTTGCCGCCCACCTAGAAGAAGCGATGAAACCTACCGTGTCGACCAATGCCCCGCCCGAAGTGGGCGCGACCTTGCAACGGCTGCGCCTGGCGCGCGGCTTGACCCTGGAAGACTTGTCCAGGATCGCCGGCGTGTCGAAATCGATGTTGTCGCAGATCGAGCGCGAAAAGGCCAACCCCACCATCGCCATCACCTGGCGCCTGGCCAACGCGCTGGGGGTGGCGATCGGCGAGCTGCTGTCGAGCGTGGAAAAGGATGTGGAGGCGATCCGCTTGCTCGAGGCGCACGAAACCCCCACCCTGCCCGGCAACCATGCCGGTTATGTGCTACGCATTTTGGGGCCGATGGAGTTGGCCGGCAAATACGAATGGTACGAGCTGACGCTGGCGCCGGGTGGCCAGTTGGTGTCGCAAGCGCACGACCCCGGCACCCACGAGCATTTGACCCTGCTGCACGGAAGCATGGAGATCGAGCTGGCCGCCTCGACCAAAAAGGTCAAGACCGGCGCCACCGCGCGCTATCCGGCCGATCAACAACACGCGATACGCAATCCCGGCAAGACCGAGGCGAAGGCGCTGCTGGTGGTGATTCATCGTTGAGGGCAGGCGCGCTTGATATTCAATAGAACAATTGAGTTGTCCGATATGGCATATATAAAGATAAGTCGGCGTCCACAATGACCAAGATGTGAGATTAAACAATACCCTTAAAATAAATCGAATATTAATAATAGGAAATTATTTATTAAGTGAAATATATGTCTGCAAAACGCAACGCGCCGATTTAAATAAAAGTGAGGAACTCAAGGGCGTAGCATTTTAATTGTTGACAGTCGGCCATCAATTGATAAATTTTTTTCCCTCGGAGAAATAAAACTGAGAGTAGTATGAATGGAGTCAATTCCATTAACCGTGCCACGTGTCTGGATCGGGTTAAGCCCCAGGCACCTGACTTAATAATCTGGTGAACATACTATGATCCCGAAAAACCCCTCCTTCCTTCGTGCGCTGATCGCCGTCAGCGTTGCCGCCGGCATGGTTGTTGGCGCGGCGAACACCCAGGCGCAACAGGTATTGACCCCCGAGTCGTATGCCGCCGAGATCAGCATCGACATTCCCCAGGCCGCCGCGACCGGCCTGTGCCTCGCGGTGCCGGCCGGCGCGCCGGTCGATAAGCTGGTGGTCAAGAAAACCTTCGCCGAGATGTTCGACAGCCTGGATTTGAAAACCAATCGCTGGACCCCGCATTACGATGGCGGTTACGACGCGGTGACCAAAACCTGGCTCGGCTACGACTGGATCACCAAACGCACCCAGCCCGCGGCGCATGAACAGCAGTTGTATGTCGATCCCGGCTATAAAGGCACCACCCGCACCCCGCTCGGCCTCAATCCTTTCATCGTCGAGGATGGCGTGCTGCATATCGTCGCGCAGCTCACGCCGCCGTCGCTGAAAGCGGCCTTGTCGAATTTCGAATACACCTCGGGGGTGCTGACCACGCGTAAATCGCACGTGCAGCGCTACGGTTATTTCGAGGCGCGCATCCTGGTGCCGTCGACCCAGGCCCTGCTGCCGGCTTTTTGGATGCTGCCGTTCACCAAGGCCTGGCCGCCGGAACTGGACGTGATGGAGGCGCCGACCCAGGAAGCGGACACCATCTTGCAAACCTCGCATTGGCTCAACGCGGCGGGTGCGCACACGGCTTCGGGATGCCGCACCAGATATCCCGCTTATTCGGCCGGCTTTCATCAATATGGTGCGTATTGGTCGCCCACCAAAATCGTGTATTACATCGACCGTATTCCGGTCGGTCAAATCCTGACCCCGCCCGGCATGACGATTCCGATGTATATGCAGATTAATCTGGCGGTGGGCGGCGATTGGGTCGGCAAGGCCACCGCCGCCACCCCGATTCCGGTCGAGATGCTGGTTGATAATGTGGTGGCGTATTCCATCGTCGGACCGAGCGAATGCGCGGTGCTGGAAAACGGCGTGACGCAATGTCCCGCTAATTAAGGCCGAGAGACCGCGCCGCGCCCGGGCCTTATTCGCGCCGGGCGCGGCGATGTATAAGCGCGATGCCGCCTCGCCTCGCGCGACATGCACATCCGCGCACGCGCGACGCCATCCTTTCCCCTTCCCTTTCGAACGACGCCGTCTCAGCGCGCGGCGGCGGGTGCAGGCGTCGGCGCCGTGGCCGGCACGGTCGTCTGATGCATATCGAGCGCGCGGCTCAGGAACCCCCAACGGTCGGCCACTTCCTCGATCTGCTTGGCGGTCGGCTTGCCGGCGCCGTGGCCGGCCTTGGTGTCGATGCGGATCAAAATAGGCGCCGTTCCGATTTGCGCGGCCTGGGCCGTGGCGGCGAATTTGAAGCTGTGCGCCGGCACCACCCGGTCGTCATGGTCGGCGGTGGTGACCATGGTGGCCGGATAGCAGGCCGGTTTCAGGTTGTGCAGCGGCGAATACCGAAACAAGGCCTTGAACTCGTCGGCGTTGTCCGAGGAACCATAATCCGAGGTCCAGGCCCAACCGATGGTGAACTTGTGGAAACGCAGCATGTCCATCACCCCCACTTGCGGTACCGCCGCGGCGAACAACTCGGGCCGCTGGGTCATGGCCGCGCCCACCAGCAAGCCGCCGTTGCTGCCGCCGCCGATCGCCAGTTTGGCCGGCGAGGTCACTTTATTGGCCACCAGCCATTCGGCGGCGCCGATAAAGTCGTCGAACACGTTTTGCTTTTGCAACTTGGTGCCGGCGATATGCCAGCTTTCGCCGTATTCCCCGCCGCCGCGCAAGTTGGCCATGACGAACACGCCGCCCATTTCCATCCAGGCCAGGTTGGCCACCGAGAACGAGGGCGTCAGTGAAATGTTAAAGCCGCCGTAACCGTACAGATAGGTGGGATTGTTTCCGTCCAGCTTCAAGCCTTTTTTCGCGACGATGAACATCGGCACTCGGGTGCCGTCGCGGCTGGTGAAAAATTGCTGACGGGTTTCAAACGCGTCGGGATCGACATCGACCTTGGGCTGGCGGTACATGCTGCTCTTGCCGGTTTTTAAATCGTAGCGGTAAATCGCGGTCGGCGTGGTGAAACTGGTGAAGGAATAAAACGTGTCGCCGTCGCCGCGCTTGCCGCCGAAGCCGGCCACCGAGCCGATGCCGGGCAAAGCGACTTCGCGCACCGGTTTACCGGCCAGGTCGACCACCTTGACCAGGCTGCGCGCGTCGCTCAGGTAATTGAGCACCAATTGCCGGTTGATCAAATTGGCGTCGACCAGGGTTGGGCCGGCTTCGGGCACGATTTCCTTCCAGTCGGCGGGCGCCGGCGCGCGGCTGTCGATGGCGACCACGCGCGAGCGCGGGGCGTGGTTGTCGGTGCTGAAGAAAAACACCGGCCCGTCGTTGTCGATGAAATGATACGCGGCGTCGAAGCCGTCCAGCAGGGGCAGCACCTTGCCGTCTTGTTGGCGCAAATCCTTGAAAAACACCCGGTTCTTGTTGGCCGTGCCTTCGCTGACGCTGATGATCAGGTAATGGCCATCATCGCTGACCTGGCCGCCGAAGCCCCATTCCTTGTGGTCGGGCCGGTCGTACATCAGCACGTCGTCGCCCTGCGGCGTACCCACTTTATGGAAATACAATTTCTGGAAATAGTTGACGTCGGCCAGCTTGGTGGCTTCTTGCGGCGCGTCGAAACGGCTGTAGAAAAAGCCGCCGCCGTCCTTGCTCCAGGAGGCGCCGGAGAACTTGACCCATTTTAATTCGTCGGCCAAGTCCTTGCCGCTGTCGATATCGCGCACCTTCCACTCGTTCCAGTCGGAACCGGAGGCGGCCGTGCCGTAGGCGAGGTATTTGCCGTCGGGGCTGACGGCGGTGCCGGCCAAGGCCACGGTGCCGTCGCTGGCCAGCTTGTTGGGATCGAGCAGCAGGCGCGGCGCGCCGTCCAGGCTATCCATCACATACAGCACGGCTTGATTTTGCAAGCCGTCGTTGCGGCTGTAAAAATAGCGCCCGCCCTCCTTGACCGGCACGCTGAAGCGCTCGTAGTTCCACAGCGCGGTCAGGCGCGCCTTGATGGCCGCCCGGCCCGGAATCTGGCCCAAATACGCTTGCGTCAGCTTGTTTTGCGCCGTCACCCAGTCGTGGGTGTCGGCGCTGTTGGCATCCTCCAGCCAGCGGTAGGGGTCGGCCACCTTGGTGCCGTGATAATTGTCTTGCTGATCGACTTGTTTGGTGGCGGGATAGGCAAGCGGTATCGCGCCTGGCGCGCCGGCGGGGCAAGTTTGGGCCAGCGCCTGGGCGCCGATGCCGGCGATGAGCAACATGAGGGAAACGCGGGTGAGGAGCATGGGGATTCCGTTCGATCGATAGCGTTACGGGAAGGCAAGCGCGGCCGGGCCGCCCGAGATCATAACGTAGAAAATCGGCGCGCCGACGGGATTTTACGCGCGCTGCCAGGCGCGATGCGAGGCGCGATGTGAAGCGCGATGTGAAGCGTGATATGAGGCGTGATGCGAGGCGTGATACGAGGCGGCGCGGGCGGCGTGCCGAAGCGTCGCCGCGCTCAATCGACCACGCCGGCCGGCTCGCCCGCTTCGATCCGCGGCACCGGAGCCACGGGCGCGTGCCACTTGCCCAGCCAGGCCAATAGTTGCGAGCCGGGGATGGGTCGGCTCATGAAGTAACCCTGGCCCTGGTCGCAGCCGAGGTCGGCCAGCAAGCGCCACACGGCTTCGCTCTCGATGCCCTCGGCCACCACGCGCAAGCCCATGTTGTGGCCCAGGTCGATGGTCGAGCGCACGATCTTGGTGTCGCCCTCGTCGTTTTCCATGTTTAACACGAACGACTTGTCGATCTTGAGCTCGTCCACCGGCAAGCGCTTCAGGTAGGCCAGCGAGGAATAGCCGGTGCCGAAATCGTCGATCGACAAGTCGACCCCCATCGCGTGCAAGCGTTCCAGCGTTTGCTGCGCCCGCACCGGATCGTCCATGATGGCGCTTTCGGTGATTTCCAGGCAAAACGAGGATGGCGCCAGCTTGTGGCTGGCCAAAATGTCGGCGAACTTGAGCGGCAAATCCTGGTCCAACAAGTCACGCGTGGATAGGTTGACGGAAAACTTCAGGTGCACGCCCTGGGCCGCCATTTCCTGACACAAGGCGGCCGATTGGTCGAGCACCCAGCGCGTCAGCACGCGGATGAAGCCGGTTTGCTCGGCGAAGGGGATGAATTCGTCCGGAAACACGTTGCCGCGCTCGGGATGGACCCAACGCACCAGCGATTCCACCCCCACCACCTTGCCGCTGCCGAGCAGGATCTTCGGTTGCACGTGAAGGCGGAATTCGTCGCGCTCGATGGCGTTGCGCAGCTCGCTGAGCAGCGACAGGCTTTGCTCGCTGCCCTTGTCCATCGCGCTCTCGTACACCACCGCGCCGTCGTTGCGTTGCTTGGCCGCGTACATGGCCACCTCGGCCATGCTGAGCAGGGTTTCGCTGTCGTGCCCGTTTTGCGGATAGCCGGCGATGCCCAGCCCGGCCCCGATGTCGACCATCTGGTCTTCCAGCGACAGGGGCGACTCCAGCGCGCGCAGGATGTGGCTGGCCAGCATCTGGGCTTGCTCCACGTCGGCTTCCGGCAGCAACACGGCGAATTCGTCGCCGCCCAGGCGCGCCACCTGGGCCGGGCCGTGACGGCCGCTGGCCAATTGCAATTGCAAGCGCTCGGCCACCTGACGCAGCAGCGCGTCGCCGAAGCTGTGGCCCATCACGTCGTTGACATGCTTGAAACGGTCCAGATCCATCATCAACACGAACACGGCGTGGCCGCGGCGCCGGGCCTCCTCGATCGAATCGTTGAGCATCAACACGAACTGGGCGCGGTTCGGCAAGCTGGTCAACGGGTCCCAATACGCCAGGCGGCCGATTTCCTGCTCGCGTTTGGCGATGCCGTCGCGCATGCTGTCGAAGGCTTGCGCCAGCGCGCCGATCTCGTCGTCGCGCTTGAATTCGATCTGGCCCTTGTAGTCGCCCTGCTCCAGGCGCTTGGCGGTGGCGGCCAGCTGGGTTAAAGGCAAGGCGATGCGCTTGGCCGTGATGACGCTGACGAAGGCGGCGATGACGATGCCGGCTACCGTGATGCCTAACAACAGGCGTTCCAGACGCGCGTATTCGGCGGTGGCCTCGTCGATCGAACGGGCCAGCACCACGCTGGCCAACTGGACCCCGTCCTGGCCGATCGGCAACACGCGGGCGCTGTACTGGCTGCCCGAGATGGTCAAATCGAAGGGCTTGTCCGGCATGGCCGACATGCCCTGGAGCTGCGACACCAGCGGATACACGGCGGGCGCCGGCAAGGTGGAGGCGGCCGCCAGCCAGCGACCGTCGCGGTCGCGCGTGACGATCGACACGTGGAGCGAGGAAATATCGCGCATGTCGTTGGCCAGCTGGCGGTCGATGGTGAAGGCCATCACCACGTAACCGATGATGACGGGCGCCTTGACCGGCACCACCACCACTTGATACGGATAGCGGTCGACGATGGCGATGCCGCTGGCGCCGTCGCTTTGCTCGGCCTTGTCGAGCATGCCCAGCACCAATTTTTCCAGTTCGCGCGATTGATTGTCGTTGGTCGAGACCTTGACCTTGCGCTCGGCGTCGATGAACATGGTCAAGGAAGCCTTGATGCGGCGCCCGCTGTTGACCAGGGCCGATTCGATGGTGGCGCGGTCGCCCTCGCCATCGTTGCCGATGGCTTGCACGAAGGCGGTGTCGCGCGCCAGCAGGCGGGCGCCGAAACGCAGGCTTTGGGCGTTCTGCTCCAGCAGGCGGCGAAACACCTTGCCGCCGGTGGCCAGTTCGCCGCTGATGGCCAGGCGCGCGTTGCTGTCGATACC
>JAYVUV010000025.1:0-3313 GCA_043787615.1 Janthinobacterium sp.
GCCGCGCTGCTCCAATTGTAGAGCTGCCAAGTCCAGACCTGTGTGGCGCTGGCCGGCCCTTGGTAATTGACCGTCACTTGCATGGCGCTGATGGCGGCCGGGCTCACCGCCGCCGGCAGCGCGAAAGTTTGGTAGCCGGCGTAACTGGCGCCGCCCGGCGTGAATTCGACATATTTGGCCCAGGTGTTGGCGGTGCCGGACTGGTCCAGGATGGCCAGGGAACTGGCCACGGCCTGGCCGCCATCGCTGCCGCTGGTGGTTTTATAGGCGTTCGGGGTCAGGGTGACGGTGGCGGCGTGGGCGCCGGAGAACATAAAAACGAGCAGCAGCAGGATCGATAGAGCCAGCGACTGGCCGCGACGCGGCGCGGATCGGTACATTGTGGGCAGGTACATGATGGTTCCTGTATGAAAGATAAAACGAAAGGAAGGGCAATAGTACAACAGCAATCGAAAGAAGAAATAACTTTCTTATTCTTTCGGTTGGAAGGCGGCCGGCGCGAGCAGGATCGGGCGGCAGCGGCGCCCGCCGCGACGGGAGTCGGGCGCGTCATGCGGAAAGGGACTGCGCGCCCGGGGCATTGCCGGTATACTTGGCCCATACCGGCCTGCAGGGGCTTAAAACGGAAACAACGATATGCAAAAAAACGAAACAAGTCGCGGCGCGCGCGAAAGCGGCAAGACGGTTGAAAAAGGGCAGTTGATGGAAGAGCGGCGGCGTTTGATCCGCGAACTGGTGGAAACCGAGGAGCAGGTGACGGTGGAACAGTTGTCGAGCCGCTTCGGCACCTCGGTGGTGACCATCCGCAGCGATTTGAAGGCGCTCGAGGAGATCGGCGCCATCGTGCGCACCCACGGCGGCGCCTTGATGCAGCGCGACGGCGACGACTTGCCGATCAGCGTCAAGGAAAACCACCACCAGGCCGAAAAGAAGCGCATCGCCATCGCCGCCGTCAAGCTGATCCAGGATGGCGACACCATCATCCTCGATTCGGGCACCACCACGGCCGAAATCGCCAAACTGATACGCGGCATGCGCCTGCGCTCGATCAATGTCATCACCAACGCCTTGAATGTGGCGGTGTTGCTGGCCAATGTGCCGCATGTGAATTTGATCATGTTGGGCGGCTGGCTGCGCTCGAAATCGTATTCGCTGTCGGGGCCGCAGGCGGTGGCGGCGCTGAGCCACTTGCAGGCCGACCGCCTGTTTCTCGGCATCGATAGCCTGGACCCGGAGATCGGTTTGATGACGCCGCATCCGCTGGAGGCCGAACTGAACGCGCAAATGATTCAAGTGTCGAGCCAGGTGGTGGCGGTGGCCGATTCGTCCAAGCTGTTGCGGCGCAATTTGTCGGTGATCGCCCGCGTCGAGGAGCTGGATTTGCTGATCAGCGACCGCGCCGCCGACGCCGGCGTGGTGGCCGCGCTAGGCCAGCGCGGCGTGAAAGTGGTGCTGGTCTAAGTTTTAAGGTCACAATCGATGTAGGTATCCCCGGCGCCATCGCCGGCGGCGCCGGTTTTCGCCTGGCCGCCGCCCGGCCGGCGTCCACCGCAAGCGTTTCTCCCCCGCCTCGCCGCCATTCATGCGGCTCCCGCGCCAGACCATTTCCGTCTCATTCTCAACACAAAACGAAAGCATACGAAAGTTTCTTGTGCTTTCGATTTCTTTAATTTACTATCGTCTCATCTTATCCCTCCGTGAAAAAGGTCAGGCCGATGAATACCCGAAAGCGCATCCCTTACGCCCGCACCTTGCTGCTCGCGGCCATCGAACTGGCCTTGCATGGCCAGGCGGGGGCGCAGCAAGCGCAAGCCGGGGCGGCGGCCGATACCGCGGCGGCGCAGGGCGCGCCGGCCGGCGGCGAGGTCGCCACGGCCAACGCGGTGGTGGTCAGCGGCACCCGCGCCAGCCTGGCCAAGTCGCGCGAACGCAAGCGCGACGCCACCATCGTCATGGACACCATCACCGCCGAAGACCTGGGCCGCTTCCCGGACGATAACGTGGCCGACTCGCTGTCCCACATCAGCGGCATCTCGGTCTCGCGCACCCACGGCGGCGAGGGCCAGTTCGTCAACGTGCGTGGCCTGGGGCCGGCCTACAGCATCGTCACCTTGAACAACCGGATACTGGCCACCGACGGCGACGGACGCGAATTCGCCTTCGACGTGCTGCCGTCGGAAACCATCTCCGGCGCCGACGTGATGAAGTCGGCCGAGGCGGCGCAGATCGAGGGCAGCATCGGCGGCGCCATCAATCTGCGCTCGGCGCGTCCGCTCGACACGCCGGGCTTTCGGTCCAACTGGCGCCTGGAGAGCGACTACAACGATCTGTCGCGTCAACACGGTGGCAAGCTCTCGGGCGTGGTCAAGAACACCTATGACGAGAACCGGATCGGGGTGCAGCTCGGCGTGGTGTACGCCAACAGCAAAACCCGCTCCGACGCCGTCAACGAATTCACCTACAGCGTCATCCCCGGCAGCTTGAGTCGCGACGGCCAGTCCATCGCCGCGCCGGACGGCAAGGATCTGCTCGGCCCGTGCTGTTTTTCCTTCGGCACGCTGGAGCAGCAAAAAAAGCGCGGCGCGCTGTCGGCGGTGTTCGAGTGGAAGCCCAGCGACAGCGTGAAGATGGCGTTCGACGTGCTGGCCACCCGGCTCGACGCGCCCGCGACCGGCTACCACCAGGCTTATTATGTGGATCTGGCGGAGGGGCGCTGGAGCGACGTCGATATCAAGGACCACCTGGTCACCAGCGCCACCATCCACCACCTCAACCCGGAAGTGATCAACCGCAGCGACAACCGGGTCGTCAACAGTAGCCAGATCGGCTGGAACGGCGAATGGAAGCTGGGCGACGCCTTGAAATTGAACGGCGACGTGTACCGCTCGCGGGCGCGGCGCGATTCGGGCGGCAAAAACAGCTGGGTGGTGGCCGGCATCCCGGGCGATAACACGGGTTACTACAGCATCAGCGACGGCTTGCCGAGCATGCGCGTGACCCTGGCCGACGGGCGCGATTTGGCCGCCTCCAGCGCCCAGCTCACCAATAGCGACTACGCGCTGCATTTCGCCCAGCTCGACGGCACCAATGTCGAGGACACGGTCGATGGCGCCTCGCTCGGCGGCCGGCTGCTGGTCAAGCGCGGCGCCTTCGACGCGCTGCGCTTCGGCTTGAGCGACACGCGCCGCGCCAAGTCACGCAGCACCTACGACAACGCCGACTACGCCTGCCAATACTGCAATTACCAGCATACCTTCGCCTCGCTGGGGGCGGACGTGGTGTCGAACTTCACGCCGTCCGATTTGCTGCGCCA
>JAYVUV010000026.1:0-9896 GCA_043787615.1 Janthinobacterium sp.
CATCGCCAAGGAGCGACCGGACGCGGTGCTGGCGACGCTCGGTGGCCAGACCGCGCTCAACACGGCGATCGCGTTGCACGAGAACGGAGTCCTGGCCAAGTACGGCTGCCCGCTGATCGGCGCCAACGTCAAGGCGATCCAGCTCGGCGAAGACCGCCAGGCGTTCAAGGGCGTCGTGCAGCGGTGCGGCGCCGAGTCGGCCCGCAGCCACGTCGCCCACACGATTGCCGAGTGCGTGGCCGCCGCGCAGGACCTCGGTTACCCCGTGGTCGTGCGTCCCTCGTTCACGATGGGCGGCCTGGGCTCGGGCTTCGCCTACGACGAGCACGACCTGCGCCGCATCGCCGGAGCCGGGCTGCACGCCTCGCCCACCACCGAGGTGCTGCTCGAGGAGTCGATCACCGGCTGGAAGGAGTACGAGCTCGAGCTGATGCGCGACCGCGTCGACAACGTCGTGGTCGTCTGCTCGATCGAGAACGTCGACCCGATGGGCGTGCACACCGGTGACTCGATCACCGTGGCGCCGGCGCAGACCCTGACCGACAAGGAATACCAGTTGATGCGCAACGCCTCGTTCGCGGTATTGCGCGAGATCGGCGTCGATACCGGTGGCTCGAACGTGCAGTACGCGATCAACCCCGCGAACGGCAGGATGATCGTGATCGAGATGAATCCGCGCGTGTCGCGCTCGTCCGCTCTGGCGTCGAAAGCAACCGGATTTCCGATTGCGAAAATTGCGGCAAAGCTGGCGATTGGCTACACGCTCGATGAACTGAAGAACGACATCACCGGCGGTCTCAGTGAATACCCCCTGCCGGCGTCGTTTGAACCGTCAATTGATTACGTTGTCACCAAGGTGCCGCGCTTTGCCTTTGAGAAATTCAAGGAAGCCGATTCGCACTTGACGACGCAAATGAAATCGGTTGGCGAAGTGATGGCGATTGGCCGCACGTTTCAGGAAAGTTTTCAAAAAGCATTGCGCGGGCTGGAAGTTGGCGTTGATGGTTTGAACCAGAAGACCACGGACCGCGCGACAATTGAAGAAGAATTGGGCGAGCCTGGGCCGGAGCGCATTTGGTATGTTGGCGATGCGTTCGAAAACGGCTTTACGCTCGAAGAAGTACACAACCTGACCAAGATTGATCCTTGGTTTCTGGTTCAGATCAAGGATATCGTTGACGAAGAGACACGTCTCGACGACAAGGCATTGAGCGAGATTAACGCGGCCGAAATGCTGCGTTTGAAGCGCAAGGGCTTTTCGGACCGCCGTCTGGCGAAATTGTTCAAAACCGACGAGAAAGCGGTGCGCGATTGCCGCCGCCAATTGAACGTGAGGCCGGTTTATAAGCGCGTCGATACCTGCGCGGCCGAGTTCGCCACCGGTACTGCCTACATGTACTCCACTTACGAAGAAGAGTGCGAAGCGGCGCCGACAGACAAACGCAAGATCATGGTGCTGGGTGGCGGGCCGAACCGCATCGGCCAAGGGATCGAATTCGACTACTGCTGTGTCCATGCGGCGCTGTGTCTGCGCGAAGATGGTTTCGAGACCATCATGGTCAATTGCAATCCGGAAACTGTCTCGACTGACTACGACACCTCGGATCGTCTCTACTTCGAGCCATTGACCCTCGAAGACGTGCTCGAAATTGTCGACAAGGAAAAACCCGAAGGCGTGATCGTGCAATACGGCGGGCAAACACCGCTGAAACTTGCCAAGGCGCTCGAAGCGAACGGAGTGCCGATCATTGGCACCTCGCCGGAGTCGATCGACATTGCCGAAGACCGGGAGCGGTTTCAAAAGCTGTTGCATGAGTTGAAGCTTAAGCAGCCGCCAAACCGGACCGCGCGCACTGAGGCTCAGGCCATCGAGCACGCGCAAGACATTGGCTATCCGCTGGTGGTGCGTCCGAGCTATGTGCTCGGTGGTCGCGCGATGGAGGTCGTTCACGAGCAGGGCGACCTCGAGCGCTATATGCGCGAAGCGGTCAAGGTGTCGCACGATTCGCCGGTACTGCTGGACCGTTTTTTGAACGACGCGATTGAGGTCGATGTCGATTGCATTTGCGACGGCCAGCGCGTGTTCATCGGCGGCATCATGGAGCACATCGAAGAAGCCGGCGTGCACTCGGGTGATTCGGCCTGCTCGTTGCCGCCCTATTCGTTGTCGGATGAAATTCAGGATGAGCTGCGCCTGCAAACCGCTGCGATGGCGATGGCGCTCAAGGTTGTCGGCTTGATGAATGTGCAGTTCGCGATCCAGAAGCAGGACGTGGACGGCCGGATGCAGGACGTGGTGTATGTGCTGGAAGTGAATCCGCGCGCCTCGCGCACCGTGCCGTTCGTGTCCAAGGCCACCGGGCTGCAACTGGCAAAGATCGCGGCGCGCTGCATGGTCGGCCAAAGCCTGGCCGCGCAGGGCATCACCAAGGAAGTGGTGCCGCCGTATTTCAGCGTCAAGGAAGCGGTGTTCCCGTTCGTGAAATTTCCGGGCGTGGACACCATCCTGGGACCGGAAATGAAGTCGACCGGCGAAGTGATGGGAGTCGGCCTGACCTTCGGCGAAGCTTTCGTCAAGTCGCAGCTGGGTGCCGGGGTCAACTTGCCCAAGTCGGGCAAGGTGTTCCTGAGCGTGAAGGCGTCCGACAAGCCGCGCGCGGTGCAGGTGGCGCGCGACCTGGTCGAGAGCGGCTTCACGCTGGTGGCCACCAAGGGCACGGCGGCGGTGATCGCGGCGGCCGGGATTCCGGTCACGCCGGTCAACAAGATGATCGAGGGCCGGCCGCACATCGTCGACATGATCAAGAACCACGAGATCGCTCTGGTGGTGAACACGGTCGAGGAAAAGCGCAGCGCCATCGTCGATTCGCGCCAGATCCGGACCTCGGCCCTGGCCGCGCGGGTGACCACTTACACCACCATCGCCGGCGCCGAGGCGGCGGTGGAGGGCATCCGCCATCTGGACGAGTTGCGCGTCTATGATTTACAAGGGCTGCATAAAACCTTACACTAAGCCTCTTTGCACCAAACTTGACCACAGAGCCCGCGCAGCAGGATGGCGCGGCCTCTGTGGTTTTCGCTTGGCGCTTCGGTTCCACCGACCACTCCGCAACTAGTAGAGATAACATGACTTCAGTCCCCCTGACCCAGTACGGCGCGCAGCTGTTGAAAGACGAGTTGCATCATTTGAAGACCAAGGAGCGGCGCATCGTGATCGATGCCATCGCCGAGGCCCGTTCGCATGGCGACCTGTCGGAAAACGCCGAGTACGACGCCGCCAAGGAGCGTCAAGCCTTTGTCGAAGGACGCATCGCCGAGCTCGAAAGCACGCTCAGCGCGGCCCAGATCATCGACCCGGCCACGCTCGACGCCGAGGGCCGGGTGGTGTTCGCCGCCACCGTGAACCTGGAAGACCTGGAATCGGGTCAAAAAGTCACGTATCAGATCGTCGGCCTGGACGAAGCCGATTTGAAGCTGAACAAGGTCTCGGTGACGTCGCCGATCGCGCGCGCCCTGATCGGCAAATACGCCGGCGACGTGGTCGAGGTGCAAGCCCCGTCCGGTCCGCGCGAATACGAAATTCTGGAAGTGCTGTACATCTGATGGTAGTGCGGCTGCGCTCGCTGCTGATCGCCCTGTGGGCCGGCAGCATCTGGACCGTGGGCTACCTGGTGGCGCCGACCCTGTTCGCCACCTTGGCGGACCGGGTCTTGGCCGGCACCATCGCGGGCGGCATGTTTCGTTCCGAGGCGTGGCTGTCGATCGGCTGCGGGCTGGCGCTGCTGGGCTTGTTGCAGTGGCGCGCGGCCGACTTGGCGCCGCGCCGGCGCCGCATGTTCATCGCGCTGGCGGCCGGCATGCTGGCGTGCACCGTGGTCAGCCATTTCGGCCTGCAACCGTATATGGCCGAGCTGCGGGCGGCGGCCGGGCCGTCCGGGGTGATGGAGGCGGGCGCGAAAAGCCGCTTCGGCGCCCTGCATGGCGTGTCCAGCGTGCTGTATTTGATACAGAGCGTGTTGGCCGGTATCTTGGTGTGGAAGCAGCAATAAGCCGCTGCCCGCCGCGCAAATGAAAACGGCGGAGCGGGCGCGTGGCCCGGGTCCGCCGTTCTGGCCGCGCGCAGGGCTTATTTGCTGCCCAGCGCGCTTTTCTTCGGGCTGCTTTGACGCGGCTTGGCGCGCTTGATGGAACCGCCCTCGGTGACCCGCTCATTTCCCTTAATCATGACCTTGGTCACGGACGGGCGCTTGGTGCCGCTGGCGCTGGCTTTGACGATGGTGACTTCGCGCATGCCTTTGCCGGTGCGGGTTTTGGTTTCCTTAACAACTTCTTTTTTCGGACGGTAGATCACCAGCAGCTTGCCAATATGTTGTACCGGCGCGGCATCCAGATTGTCGCAAATCGTCTCGTACATCCCAACCCGCGCTTCGCGGTCGTCGCCGAACACGCGCACCTTGATCAGACCGTGCGAATCGAGGCCCAGTTCGATTTCCTTCAGTACGGAGGGCGTCAAGCCCGCTTCGCCGATGATGACGACGGGCTTCAGCGCGTGGGCTTCGGCGCGCAAGGCGCTGCGCTCGACGGGTGTAAGTTTTAGCATAATAATTTTTAGTAATTCCCTTAAAAGCAGTATTCTACGCGAATGGCAAAGAACAAATTAAACAAAAACTGGTTGCATGATCACATCAACGACCCGTACGTGAAGTTGGCGCAAAAAGAAGGCTACCGTGCCCGCGCCGCCTACAAACTCAAAGAAATCGACGAGGACGAGAAGTTGATCAAGCCGGGGCAGGTGATCGTCGACCTCGGTTGCACCCCGGGCAGCTGGGGGCAGTACGCGCGGCGCAAGCTGGCCGGCAAGGACGGTGGCGGCATCGACGGCATGCTGATCGGCCTGGACATGCTGCCGATGGAGCCGATCGCCGATTTTCACTTCATCCAGGGCGACTTCCGCGAGGCGCGCGTGTTGCGCCAATTGGAAGTGGTGTTGCAAGGACGCAAGGCCGACCTTGTATTATCCGATATGGCGCCTAATCTGTCCGGTATCGCCTCGGCGGACGCGGCCCGGATGGAGCATTTGATCGATCTGGCGGTGGAGTTTTCGCAATCCCACTTGAAAACCAGCGGCGCGCTGTTGGTGAAATGTTTCAACGGCACCGGATACAGCCAGATCGTGGAGAAATTCCGCGCCGAATTCAAGGTCGTCAGCCAGAAAAAGCCCAAGGCCAGCCGCGACAAGTCGTCCGAGATCTTTTTATTGGGCAGGGGCGTCAAGCATCCGGCGGAAAATAAAGCGCCAGCCGACGATTCCGCCCTTGATAATTGAGGCGATCAGCCGCACATCCTGGTAGTGAAGGGTGCGGCCGGGCTACGGTGCGGGCCACACGCGGGGGCAAAGCGCGGCTTAGTGAGCGGAATGCCAATCTTATTTTCCAGTGCATGCGGCGCTTTTTCCGCGCACGAATCTGTAGGCTTTGGCACGGCCTGCTTATTGCGAGTAAAATCGCGTTTCTAGCTATAGGTAAAAGATGCGCACCGCATCCAAGGAGTCTTCGTGAATAACATGTTTTCCAAATCTGCCATCTGGGTCGTCGTCGCCCTGCTTCTGTTCATGCTGTTCAAACAGTTTGAAAATCACAGCGTTTCAGGCGGCAGCAAGACCATCGCTTATTCCGACCTGCTCGACGAAGTCAAGGCCAAGCGCATCAAGGATGTCACGATCGAGGGCAGCACCATCACCGCCACCCGCATCGACGACAGCAAGGTGCGCACCACCAGCACCTATCTCGACCGTGGCTTGATCGGCGACCTGCGCGACAACGGCGTGCGCTTCGACGTGCGCCCGCCGGAAGAGCCGTCTTTCCTGCAAACCGTGTTCGTGTCCTGGTTCCCGATGCTGCTGTTGATCGGGGTCTGGGTGTTTTTCATGCGGCAGATGCAAGGCGGCGGCAAGGGCGGCGCTTTTTCCTTCGGCAAGTCGAAGGCGCGCATGATGGATGAAACCAACAACACCGTCACCTTCGCCGACGTGGCCGGCTGCGACGAGGCCAAGGAAGAAGTCAACGAAATCGTCGATTTCCTGAAAGACCCGACCAAATTCCAAAAGCTGGGCGGACGCATTCCGCGCGGCGTGTTGATGGTGGGGCCGCCTGGCACGGGTAAAACCCTGCTGGCGCGCGCCATCGCCGGCGAAGCCAAGGTGCCGTTTTTCTCGATCTCCGGTTCCGACTTCGTTGAAATGTTCGTCGGCGTGGGCGCGTCCCGGGTGCGCGACATGTTCGAAAACGCCAAAAAACACTCGCCTTGCATCATCTTCATCGATGAGATCGACGCGGTCGGTCGTCACCGTGGCGCGGGCATGGGCGGCGGCAACGACGAGCGCGAACAAACCTTGAATCAATTGCTGGTTGAAATGGATGGTTTCGAAGCCAGTTCCGGCGTGATCGTGGTGGCCGCCACCAACCGCGCCGACGTGCTCGACAAAGCGCTGCTGCGCCCGGGCCGTTTCGACCGTCAAGTCTCGGTCGGCTTGCCCGACATCCGCGGCCGCGAACAAATCCTCAATGTGCACATGCGCAAAGTGCCGATCAGCACCGACGTCAACGCCGGCGTGCTGGCGCGCGGCACCCCGGGTTTTTCCGGCGCCGACCTGGCCAATCTGGTCAATGAAGCGGCCCTGTTCGCCGCCCGCCGCAGCAAGCGTCTGGTTGAAATGGCCGACTTCGAAGATGCGAAGGACAAGATCTACATGGGTCCGGAACGCAAGTCGATGATCATCCGCGAGGAAGAGCGCCGCAACACGGCCTACCACGAATCGGGCCACGCGGTGGTCGCCAAGCTGTTGCCGAAGGCCGATCCGGTCCACAAAGTGACCATCATGCCGCGCGGCTGGGCCTTGGGCTTGACTTGGCAATTGCCGGAACATGACAATCTGTCCGGCTACAAGGACAAGATGCTGGAAGAAATTTCGATCCTGTTCGGCGGCCGCATCGCCGAAGAGATTTTCGTCGGCCAAATGTCGACCGGCGCCTCGAACGACTTCGCCCGCGCCACCAAGCTGGCCCGTTCCATGGTCACGCGCTTCGGCATGTCCGACAGCATGGGCGTGATGGTCTACGAGGATAGCCAGCAAGAAGGTTTCTTCGGCGGCTCGGCCAAGACGATTTCCGAGGCCACCCAGCAAAAGGTCGACGCCGAGATCCGCAACATTCTCGACACCCAGTACGCCTTGTCGCGCAAATTGCTGGAAGAGCATCGCGAACAAGTCGAAATGATGACCAAGGCGCTGCTGGAATGGGAAACCATCGACGCGGACCAGATCAACGACATCATGGCCGGCCAAGAGCCGCGCTTGCCGAAGGCCGGCATACCGCCGCGCCGCAATTCGGGCGACAGCGGCGGCGGCGCGGGCGGCATTTCGCCCAATGTGACGGCGCCCGCCTGATCGTCGCAACGGGGTTGCGCTCCGGATAAAAGCGCAGCGGAATAAAGGGTGGGGAGCGATCCTCGCCCTTTTTATATGGTGAGCCGCCGCGCGGCACCACGTTTTTATCGAGTGCGATGCGACATTATCTCCAGTTTGGCCGGTTTGGTTTCACCTTGCAGGGGCGCGGCGGCAAGGCGCTCGTGATGGGCATCTTGAACGTCACGCCCGATTCGTTTGCCGACGGCGGCCGCTTCCAGTCATTGGAATTCGCCTTGTCGCGGGCCGAGGACATGATCGGCGCCGGGGCCGACATCATCGACATCGGCGGCGAATCGAGCCGCCCGGGCGCTCCGGCCCTGTCGCTGGCCGAGGAGTTGCAACGCGTGATGCCGGTGCTGTACGCGCTGCGCGGCTGCGACCGGCCCTTGTCGGTGGACACGTACAAGCCCGAAGTGATGCGTGAGGCCATCGTCGCCCGCGCCGACATGATCAACGACATCAACGCCTTTCGCGCACCCGGGGCCATCGACGCGGTGCGCGCCAGCGATTGCGCCTTGTGCATCATGCACATGCAGCGCGATCCATCGACCATGCAACAGCGGCCCGTCTACCAGGATGTGGTGCGCGAAGTCATCGCGTTCCTGCGCGAACGGGTGGACGCCCTGTGCGCGGCCGGCATCGCCCGCGAGCGCCTGTGCGTCGACCCGGGCTTCGGTTTCGGCAAGACCGTCGAGCATAATTTCGCCTTGCTCAAGGCCGTCGGCCAGATACAGGCCGAGCTCGAGCTGCCCGTGCTGGCGGGACTGTCGCGTAAATCCATGCTGGGCGCGGTCACCGGCCAGCCGGTCGAGCTCCGCCTGGCCGCCTCGCTGGCCGGCGCATTGGCTGCGGTAGCGCATGGCGCCCAAATTATCAGGGTGCATGATGTGGCTGAGACGGTCGACGCGCTCAAAGTGTGGCAAGCGGCCCGTTGAGCGTAGCGACCATCCATTAACGATAAGAAGAGACGACATGGCACGACAATATTTTGGCACCGACGGCATCCGCGGCTTGGTGGGCGAAGCGCCGATTACCCCCGATTTCGTGATGCGGCTCGGCTACGCGGCCGGCAAGGTGCTGGCCAAGTCGCGCAGCGCCGCCGTCAAGTCGACGGTGCTGATCGGCAAAGACACGCGCATCTCCGGCTACATGCTGGAAGCGGCGCTGGAGGCGGGCTTCGCGGCGGCCGGGGTGGACGTGATGCTGGCCGGGCCGATGCCGACCCCGGCCATCGCCTATCTGACCCGGGCCTTGCGCCTGTCGGCCGGCGTGGTCATCTCGGCCTCGCACAATCCTTATCAGGACAACGGCATCAAGTTCTTTTCCGACCAGGGCACCAAATTGCCCGACGCGGTGGAGCAAGAGATCGAAGAGGCGCTCGAATTGCCGATGGCTTGCGTGTCGTCGCAAAAGTTGGGGCGCGCCAAGCGGCTGGACGACGCCCAGGGCCGCTATATCGAGTTTTGCAAGAGCACCTTTCCCAACGAGCTAGATTTGCGCGGCTTGAAAATCGTGGTCGATTGCGCCCACGGCGCCGCCTATAACATCGCGCCCCACGTGTTCCACGAATTGGGCGCCGAAGTGGTCGCCATGGGCAACAAGCCGGATGGCTTTAACATCAACGCCGGCGTCGGCGCCACCGCGCCGGACGCCATGTCGGCCGCCGTGCGCGACCACAAGGCCGACCTGGGCATCGCGCTCGACGGCGACGCCGACCGTTTGATCATGTGCGACGCGACGGGCAGGTTGTATAACGGCGACGAATTGCTGTATGTGATGGTGATGGATCGGCTGACCACCGGCCCGGTGCCCGGCGCCGTCGGCACCTTGATGACCAATATGGCGCTCGAAGTGGCGTTCAAGGAACGCGAGATCGGCTTCGCCCGCGCCAAGGTGGGCGACCGCTACGTGCTTGAAGTGATGCGCGAGCGCGGCTGGATATTGGGCGGCGAGGGCTCGGGCCACTTGCTGTGCCTGGACAAGCACACCACGGGCGACGGCATCGTGTCCGCGCTCCAAGTGCTGTCGGCGCTCAAGCGGGCCGGCAAGACGCTGCAAGAGTGCACCAGCGAGCTGGTGCTGTATCCCCAAACCCTGATCAATGTGCGCGTCGAGTCCGGTTTCGATTGGCAACAGAACGTGGCCATGGTCGCCGAAAAGGAAGCGGTCGAGCGCGAGCTGGGCGATAGCGGCCGGGTGCTGATCCGCGCTTCCGGCACCGAACCGCTGATCCGCGTGATGGTGGAAGCCAAAAGCGCCGAGCACGCCGCCAGCATGGCGCGCCGTATCGCCGCCAAGGTCACCGGCTGAGGCTAGCGGCGCGGCGCTTTAATCGCTCCGTCATTTGACGAACGCGGGCCGACGCGGTATGATGTTGCCTTCGGAGTGTGGCGCAGCCCGGTAGCGCACCTGGTTTGGGACCAG
Organism: Janthinobacterium sp.; assembly: GCA_043787615.1. GTDB lineage: Bacteria > Pseudomonadota > Gammaproteobacteria > Burkholderiales > Burkholderiaceae_D > Janthinobacterium. Next base: position 9,890 of record JAYVUV010000026.1, read on the forward strand.
GGGGTCC
>JAYVUV010000027.1:0-6542 GCA_043787615.1 Janthinobacterium sp.
GGATATCAATCGGACCGGCTTCGGTTTCGGCATGGGCGATGGCCGACTTGATGCTGGCGTAATCGGTCACGTCGAGTTGCACGACCTGAGCGGCACCGCCCTCGGCTTCGATTTCGGCCCGCAATTCCTTGAGCCGGTCGGTGCGGCGCGACGCCAGCACCACCTGGGCGCCGGCCTGGGCCAGCACCTTTGCGAAACGCGCGCCCAAGCCGCTCGACGCACCGGTGATCAGGGCAATCTTGCCCTCGAAATTGACTTCTATGCCCACGAGCTACTCCCGAATTTGTTCTTGTTGAAAAATATGGCGCGCACCACCCGCCCGACCCGCCGCCGCGTCATCGCGCCGCTCCGTAAATTACCGGGTACGGGCCGCGCGCGTCAAGGTAAAGCGCCATCATTACACAAAATGTACTATTAGATTGTGGCGTCTAATAATGTCACGCAAAATGGCGCCGCACTTGCCAAGCCCCTCGAAAAGAAGCACACTCGTGCTAAATTTTATCTACCCATGAAGAGACCATGACACAGCCCACAAATATTGTCGAACAATACGGCCCGCGCGAGACGATGGAGTACGACGTCGTGATCGTCGGCGGCGGCCCGGCCGGCTTGTCGGCCGCCATCAAATTGAAGCAATTGGCCACCGCGCAAGGGCGCGACGTGTCGGTCTGCGTGCTGGAAAAAGGCGGCGAACTGGGCGCCCACATTTTGTCCGGCGCGGTGATCGACCCGCGCGCGCTGAGCGAGCTGTTTCCGAACTGGAAAGAGCTGGGCGCGCCGCTGAACACGGCCGTGACCGAGGACCAGGTGCTGTTTTTGACGGAAACCAAAGCCTACAAAACGCCCGGCTTCATGGTGCCGGCCTGCCTGGAAAATCATGGCAATTACATCGTGTCGCTAGCCAACGTGGTGCGCTGGCTGGGCCAGCAAGCCGAAGCGGCCGGGGTCGAAATCTTTCCCGGCTTCCCCGCCGCCGAGATCCTGTACGACGAGGCGGGCGCGGTCAAGGGCGTGGCGACCGGCAACATGGGGATCAAACGCAATGGCGAGCCGGGACCGGATTTTCAGCTCGGCATGGAATTGCACGCCAAATACACCTTGTTCGCCGAGGGCGCGCGCGGCCACCTGGGCAAGCAGTTGATGAGCAAGTTCGACTTGAACAAGGGCAAGGACCCGCAATCGTATGGCATCGGCATCAAGGAATTGTGGGAAATCGACCCGGCCAAACACCGGCCCGGACTGGTGATCCACAGCAGCGGCTGGCCGCTCGAAAGCAGCACTTACGGCGGCTCCTTCCTGTATCACCTGGAAAACAATCAAGTCATGATCGGCTTCGTGGTGGGCCTCAATTACGACAATCCCTATTTGTCGCCCTACGAGGAATTTCAGCGTTACAAGACGCACCCGGCCATCCGCCCGTATCTCGAAGGCGGCAAGCGCATTTCCTACGGCGCGCGCGCCATTACGGCCGGCGGCTTGCAATCCTTGCCCAAGCTGGTGTTCGCCGGCGGCGCGCTGATCGGCTGCGACGCCGGTTTCCTCAATATGAGCCGTATCAAGGGTAGCCACGCCGCCATGAAGAGCGGCATGTTGGCCGCCGAGGCCGCCTTTGCGGCGCTGGGCGAGCAGCGTCAGCGCGACGAACTGGCCGCCTATCCGAGCGCTTTCGAGGCGTCCTGGTTGCGTGAGGAATTGCACGTGGCGCGCAACGTCAAGCCGTGGTTGTCGAAAGGTTTGTATTTGGGCAGCATCATGACCGGCATCGACCAGATCGTGTTTCGCGGCAAGGCGCCCTGGACCCTGCATCACAGTTACGCCGACCACGAATGCCTGAAGCCGGCCGCCCAATGCCGGCCCATCGTGTATCCCAAGCCGGACGGCAAGATCACCTTCGACAAACTGTCCTCGGTCTTTATTTCCAACACCAACCACGCGGAAGACCAGCCGATCCACCTGACCTTGAAAAACGCCAGCGTGCCGGTCGATGTCAATCTGCACACCTATGCCGGCCCGGAAGCGCGCTACTGTCCGGCCGGAGTGTATGAATTCGTCAAGACCGACGCCGGCGCCGACCGCCTGCAAATCAACGCCCAGAACTGCGTGCACTGCAAGACTTGCGACATCAAGGACCCGACCCAAAACATTGTCTGGGTCACACCGGAGGGTGGCGGCGGACCGAACTACCCCAATATGTAGGCGAAGTGCGGCCGCGTCGGCGCGGTGTGCGCCGCGCCCCTTCTGTCGTGGCGCGGCCTGCGTGGCCCGGCCTGCATGGCCCGGCCTGCGTGGCCCGGCCTGCGCGGCTCGACCCGTCCGTCAAATCTTTTTTTAGTTATTTCTTCTCAGAACTTAATAAGCTGACGCGGGTGGTCGTCTTGTACTTGGGAGAGCGCAAAGAACCGTTGCTCCAAACCGAACCCACCATACTGGAGTTACCTCATGCTCAGCCTTCACACCAACAACGCCGCACTGTCCGCGCAAAATTCCATCAGCCACACCCAAGGCCAACTGTCGACCTCGATGACCCGCCTGAGCACCGGCTACCGCATCAATTCGGCCATGGACGATGCCGCCGGCCTGCAAATTTCGACCCGCCTGACCGCCCAGACCAGCGGCATGGCGGTCGCCATGCGCAACACCCAGAACAGTATTTCGATGATGCAGACCGCCGAGGGCGCGCTGGCCGAAACCACCAACTTGCTCATGCGTATGAAAGACTTGGCCACCCAGGCGGCCGACGCCTCGTCCACCACCAAGGACTTGGACGCGATGCAAGCCGAGTACGACACCCTGACCAGCGAATTGAGCAACGTGCTCGGCAACACCACCTTCGGCGGCACCAAGCTGATGACCGACACCTCGGGCAAATTGTCTGCCACCGGCGGCGTGAACTTCCAGATCGGCGACAGCACCTCGCAAACCATGTTGGTCGACCTGTCGACCAGCATGGCCACCATGCACGCCGACATTTTGACCGGTTCGGCCGGCTACAGCTCGGCCGGCACCGCCGTGACCGCCACTGGCACCGACCTGACCGCCGCCGGCGGCGCCTCGACCAAGATCGACGCCCTGCAAACGGCGATCGAAAGCGTGGGCACCGTGCGCTCGGCCCTGGGCGCGGCCTCGAACCGTCTCGACCACGTCTACAATAACTTGTCCAACATCAGCACCAACACCAAGGCCGCCGCCGGCCGCATCGTCGACGTCGACTTCGCGATGGAAAGCTCGAGCATGACCTCGAGCCAAATGCTGATGCAAGCGGGCACCGCGATGCTCAAGCAAAGCAACAGCATCTCGTCCCTGGTGATGTCGCTGCTGCAATAATGTAATGCCCGGCTGAACGGCAACCGTGACAAGGGCCAACCGCTGAACCGGTTGGCTTTTTTTTCGACGTGCGCACCGAGACGAGGATATGGCAATCGACCGCATCGCGCCCACCGGCTTGGCGGCCCTGGTCGGCCAGCGCCCCAACGTGAGCGAGCCGGCGACGCTGGTGGCCGGCACGGTGCTGCCGCTGGTGCCGATCGGCCCGTTCATGGCGCCCACTCCGGAAGTGGGCGCGGCGCGTCCGTCCGCGCGCGGCGCGGCCTCGGCCGACACCCTGGCGGCGGGGGGCGCCGGCGGTGAAGCCGACCCGACCCCGCGCGACACCCGCGCGATGCAAACCAATCAATTGTTTTTCGCGCGCCAGCTGGTCTGGCACATGCCCGACGCGGCCACCCTGGCCGCTTCCTGGCGCGTGATGGTGGCCACTTATGGCGCCCAGCGCGCCGCCATGCAAGAGCAAGGCCGCGGCTTGCACGTGGCCGCCAACCTGTTCATGGCCGAACCGAATCCGGACGCCCTGCGCGACAACCAGCGCGCCCCGCTGCTGATGGACACCGAAGCCTGGCGTTTCGCCGTGTATGGTTGGGGCGGGCAACGCTTGACCCTGCGCGTGCTGGCCAGCCGGCAAGACGAGCAAGGCACGCCCAAGCGGCGCCGCGGCAAACTGGCCCTGCGTCTGGAACTGGTCTTGCCCGAAGGCGGGCGGGCGGTGGTGCAAATCGAGCTGTTCGGCGAAGGCATCGCGGTCGATTTGGCCTCGGCCGACGCCTCGGCCCTGCCCCAATTACGCCGCATGCTGCCGGAATTGGGGGCGGCCATCGCGCGCGCCGGCTTGCACATCGTGCGCTGCCGCATCGGTCTGGATGTGCCGGCGCTGCGCGCCCACGACCATGCGAGCGCCCAATTGAACGCCGCCAACCTGCCGCTGGGCGTGTTTCGCGCCATGGCGGAGGTGGCCTCGCTGCTGTCGCGGCCCGAGGCGCGCGCCGCGCGCGATCCCGAACAAGCCTGACAAGTTGCCGGACCCGCAGAGTCGAGGAAAAAAACCCTCCGGGCCGGGGCGGAATGTATGGCGCCGGCATCCAAGCGGCGCCACGTCATGCTGCCGTGCATTCGATCTCGTCATGACGAGGTCGAGATAATCGAGAACCTATGCTCGTTCATACCGGTCGCGCCTCGGCACGCTGCGCCGGCGCCAAGTCGAACGGGGTCGGCATATCGACAGGCATGCCTAACAGCGTCACCGTCCCGGTCCGTACCACGGAGCACCGGGCCGCACACGCGCGGATTCGCCGTGCGAAAGCGAGCCGCCATTTCACAAATGGCATCCCGATTGAGTTCGAGCACGAGTCTGGGCCGCATGCACATGCTGTCATATCGAGACGCGCTGAAACGCGCCGCTGATTCGACCATCGCTTTTCAAGCATGCAAAGTAGCGCATTCGGATTGTTGTCGTATCAGGAAATGCTACCCGTCCCGCCACGCTTGGGCCGGGCGCCGGCTGGCCTTACCATGCGTACAGTCCGACGGGCATGGCGCCCACGGCGGCAAAAATCAGCGATCAGCATGGAGCTCCATTGCGCACTCAACCACAATATTATCTCGCCGCCCTGCTCGCCGTCGCGGCCTTTCAAGCCCACGCCGCCCCGGCCATCGTCGACGCGCCCGCCCCGCTGATGAATACGGAAGTGGCGCTGCTGGACCAGACGACTGGCGATTTCGCCTGGCTCGACGACCATACCCTGGCCATCACCACGTACGCGGAAACGGGCGAAACAGCATCCCGGGGTGCGAAAAAAGTCGTGGCCTACGACACCCGCAGCAAAAACACCACCACCCTGGTGCCGCGCGGCTCGCTCATGTGCACCAATCCGGCGGCCGGCGTGGTCGGCATCGAAACCGGCGCGCAGCGCAAGCGCTATTTCCCCCGCCCGCTATCGCCCGGCCCAGCGCCGCATCTGTTCCAGTGGGACGCGGCCCGGTCGGCGTTGGTGCCGGCCGACCTGGCGCTGAAGCAATGGAACCCGGGGCTGTGCCTGAAAACCAGCGCCGCCGACCTGATCGAACCGGCGCTCTCCTTGGCGGAAAAGCCGCTGCGTTATTTGCAGCCGCAACACGGCGTGATTCGCCAGGCGCCGGGCGGCATCGCGGGCCGGCAAGCCTGGTCGCTCGACGCGGATGGCAAGCGCACGGCCTTGCCCATCGACTTAAAACTACTGCCCGGCGCCATCCCCTACCTGCCTTTCGAGGATGCCTATCTGATCGCGCGCGGGCAAACCGGGGCCGCCACGCCCAGTGGCGAATACCCGATGATCTTGATGAAACCGAACGGCAGCATCAGCCGCCGCTCGGTGTCGCCGGTACTGAAACAAGTCTTGTACGACCACCCCGGATTTTACGAAACCATTCTGCTCTACCGCGCCAAGCCGGGCGACGTGGCGGTGGTCAACAGCGGGACCAGTGAAGGGGGTGCCGGCATCTATTTATCCAGCAACGACAAGATCAAACGGATCTGGTGCGTCGCGACGGCGGGCGAGGCCGTCAACACGGACCAGGCTTGCAAAATCGAACAAGCGGTCACGCTTTCGCCCGATGGCTGCAAGCTCGCTTTCGGCTCTAAGCTCGAGGCCTACAAATATCGACATGCCGATGCCGGATCGGTCATGATCCTCGACCTTTGCGCGCCGGCCGCCTTGGCGCAAGCCGGCGCGCCGAAGGATGGCACGAAGCGAAGCACGCTTTGAGCCGGCGCCGGCTCGGAGCCGTGCCGATCATTCTCACTTCCAACGCCATCTCGCTCGCTGTTTGACAAGCTCGATGCCCACATGGCTTGTCATACCCCACTATTGGACACGTACTTACATCATTATTGATGCAAAGAGCTCCCATGAGAACCACCATCACGATCGACGACGAGCTATACAACAAAGCCCTTGAGCTCGCGGATCCGTCCATCGACAAGGCGGACCTTTTCCGAGAGGCAATCAAAACCTTTATTCGCTTGCGTGCCGCCCAACGCTTGGCCGCGCTGGGCGGCACGATGCCGGAAATGTCCGAAGTACCTCGCCACCGGCCCGAGCCGACTCAATGAGCGGCGTGCTGGTTGATACTTCAGTATGGATTGACCACTTTCGACACCGCAATGAGGCGCTTGCGCATCTATTTCAGCGGGACTGATGTGGACTTGTTGACATGGTCTTGTTAACCTCGGCCCT
>JAYVUV010000028.1:0-1914 GCA_043787615.1 Janthinobacterium sp.
CCCCGCCACCCGATACGCCAACTCCATTACAATCGTGCCACACTCTGGCCGCCCGCCGGGGTGCGCCGGCAGGATCGCGCGCCCCGTGCTGCCTGCCATGTGATTCCCACTCGCACATAAAGGAACAATAATGAGCACGACTTCGAAGTGGATCGATATTGCCGCCGCCGATGGCAGCTTCGGCGCCTACCTGGCGCTGCCGCATACGGGCAAGGGTCCGGGCATCGTATTGTTGCAAGAAATTTTCGGCGTGAACGCCCACATCCGCAGCGTGGCCGACCAGTACGCGGCCGATGGCTACGTGGTGCTGGCGCCCGACCTGTTTTGGCGCAGCGCGCCGCGCATCGAGCTCGATTATGACGAGGCGGGCTGGAAAAAAGCCATGGCCTTGCTCAAGGCCAGCGATTTGTCCAAGGCCCAGGCCGATATCGGGTCGACCTTGCAAGCGCTGCGCGCCTTGCCCGAATTGAACGGCAAGGTGGCTTCGCTGGGCTATTGCTGGGGTGGTATGTTGTCGTATAACACCGCCGCGAATGGCTTGGTGGACGCCGCCATCGCCTATTACGGCGGCGGCATCCAGAACCAGCTGGACCGCGCCGACGAGATCAAGATCCCGTTCCAGATGCATTTCGGCGGTCAGGACAGCCACATCCCCAACGACGCGGTGCGCGCGATCGCCCGCCGCTTCGAGGCGAACCAGGAAGTGGAAGTGTTCATCTATCCGGAAGGCGAGCACGGTTTTAATTGCTCGCACCGCTCCACCTATGACCAGCACGCCGCCGCTTTATCGCACGGCAACGCGCTGGTGTTCCTGGGCGAGCATATGTAGTCGAGGCCGGCCCGCCCCGGCGGGCTTGGCGGCATGGTCGGCCGCGGTGGGTCCGCGCGGCCGCGCCGGAAGCGGAAAAAGCGCGGCGGGCCCGAGCCGTGGTCAAAAAGTGTCATCACATCTTCCAACAAGGTATTAATTGTTGTGAATCAAAGTTTTACTGTGCTATTCGAAATAATATTCCTTCACAGAGAAAAATCCCGGTTGGAAAAATTGGCGATCAGTACCGTTCTGCTCGCGTTCAGCACCAACGCGGATTTGTCAATCATCGTATTCAAGAGCGAAAAATAAAAGATTTTTGATTGATGGATACCGGATATGTTCATCCTTGAAATCGCGCGAGCCGCGCTAGCCTACTTAGAGTGAAAATGACACGCTACTACATCATGGTCGGCGATAAAACCACCGTTGGAGGCGAAGTCCTGGATGGCTCGCCTCACTGCACGTGGCACAATAAGATTCGTGCCATCAACGGCAGTTCCATCAAGTGTCCGGTTTGTAAATCCATTGGAAAATTGAAAGTTGAACCATCGCGTCCGGATCGCGGCCCGGAGGACGAGATATTCGCGCTCAACGGCGACCTATGTATTTGCAAATGTTCGCCCGCGCCGACTCTTTTGGCCTCGCAAAGTATCGCCATGTACGACAACATTGGCGGAGTTGTCGCTGCCCCGGCGTTTTCGAGTTGCGCTGTATGGTCCGCTTCAAATTCATTTTGGCATGACGAACATGATCAACACTTCTATTTACATGATAAAACAACAGAAGAGCCTTTAAAAAAATGCCATTACAGAATCAATTGCAATGGGAAAAGTATCGAAGGCGTGACTAACGATGATGGAATGACGGCAAAAGTATCCGCCAATGACGCCTTGACGGCCATCGTTGAGATCCTAGAATTGGACGAGCCGGAATATTTCGAGACCAATGGAAATGACTAGCCATAAAAAAGCGAAGCACGCGCATTCCGCGCCGCTCACCCCAAAATCAGATACAACACCGATCAGGGTTCCTGTCGACAGGCAAAAAATCCGCAGAGAGCAGAATGAAGAGTACTTAAAAAACGAAAATGTTAAAGCCTATCT